>CANRQA010000027.1 GCA_947632635.1 uncultured Clostridia bacterium
ATTTTTTCATTTGGTATGGACATTTTCACTGAGAATTCAAAACAAAAAGTGGGACATTTTTACTGAGAATTCACAAAAAATGAGAAAATGAATAAAAAAAACTTGTGTTTTTGCAATTTCTATGTTAAAATATATAAGTAACAGTTTTAACTAGATATAGGAAGGTGAGTTTAATGAAAACAGAAATACAACCAAATTACGGCAAATCTGTAATAAAATGTGTGTGTGGAAATGTTATCGAAACTTGTTCTGTAAAACCAGAAATGAGAGTTGATACATGTAGTAAATGTCATCCATTTTTTACAGGTCAAAAACAATCAATTGCTGGTAAAGGTAGAGCTGCAAAATTTATGGAAAAATACGGAAAGAAATAATATTATATATAAAGAGGGGGATTGTACCCTCTTTAATTGTATTATTGGTAGATATTATGTATGGTAAAAAAAATAAAATTTCATTAAAATTATTTATTAATAAATATGTAGAAGATAACTTGAAAAATAAAAATTACAACATAAATGATATATTGCAAATTGCTTCTTTAATTTTAAATATTGATAAAAATATGTTATTTATCGATATGGATAATATTGTTTTAGATGAGATAGAGGGAAAAAATTTAACTAAAAATTTGAATATGCTATATTTAGAGCATATTCCACTTCAGTATATAACCAAAAAACAACCTTTTTATAACGAAGAATATTTTGTAAATAATTCCGTTTTAATACCTCGTCAAGATACTGAAATTTTAGTTGAAAAAGCAATTTATTATATAGAAAAATATAATTTAAAAAAAATGATAGATATGTGTACAGGAAGTGGCTGTATTGGAATTTCAATACTTAAAAATTCAAACTTAAATTTTGCATATTTAGTAGATATTTCAAAATCAGCATTAGAAGTGGCAAGAAAAAATGTAGCATTAAATAACTTAGAAAGTAAGACTAAAATATTTAATTCAAATTTATTTAAAAAGCTAATAGAAGAAAAAATTACTGGTATAGATATTATTGTATCAAATCCTCCATATATACCAACTAAAGACATTAAAACATTAAATGAAGATGTAAAACATGAGCCCTTACTAGCATTAGACGGTGGAGAAGATGGAATGAAGTATTATGTAGAAATACTTAATGAAGCAAAGTTAGTTTTAAAGAATAATGGGCTTTTAATTTTTGAAATAGGTTATGATGAATTAAAGAAAATAACTGATTTAATTAAAAATACAAAAGAATATGAAATGCTTGAATCTGTTAAAGATTTAGCAGGAAATGATAGGGTGGTAGTATGTCGTTTTCATCAGATATAAAAACTGAACTATTAGAAAATTTATCAAAAGAAAAAAATATAAAATATCTAAATGCAGAAAAGTATGGGGAAAACTTAACTTATGCATTAACAAAAGCCTCTTTAAGTAGTGAATTTAAAGAATTTTTAAATATTTCCAATTTAACAGAAAATATTATAAAAAATATATTTAAAGGTGTATTTTTAAATTCTGGATGTATAGTAGACCCAAATACTGATTATCATTTAGAGATTGTTTTAAAAAATAAAGCGTGTGCTGAATATATATTTAATTTATTTTCCGTACTTGATTTTACACCAAAATTAATTAAAAGAAAATCTACATATGTAATATATATAAAAGATTCAGAACAAATTTCAATATTTTTAAGTTTAATTGAAGCTACAAACGCATTACTTAAATATGAAGAAATAAGGGTAGAAAAAAACGTAAAAAATAATATAAATAGAACAACAAATTGCCAAACCGCAAATTTATCAAAAACAGTGGAATCTGCAACAAAACAGCTTATGGCAATAGAAAAAATATATAAAGCTGGAAAAGAAAATTTACTAAATGATAAATTAAAAAAGACTGCCTCTTTAAGAAAAAAATATCCATATGATAGTTTAGATTATATATCAAAACAAACAATAAATGATGAATATATTTCAAAATCTGGTTTAAAACATAGACTTGACAAAATTATAGAAATTGCAGATAATATTTAAAAAATACAGGTAAGTATATAATATATGCTTATCTGTAATTTTCGTTAAAAGTGGACTTTTTAAATATTTTTAATTTTTTCCATATATTAGAATAATTAATTGTCTTTTTTCGTTATATATGTTAAAATTATACTACAAGATAAAAGAGGCAAGAAAATGAATAAAAAGATTGGAATATATATACATATACCATTTTGTAAATCAAAATGCTATTATTGTGATTTTGTATCATATACAAATAAAGAAGATTATATAGAAAAATACATAGATGCACTTTTAAAAGAAATATTAGAAAAAGCTGATATTCTAAGTGAATATGAAATAAGCACTATATATTTTGGTGGAGGAACTCCATCAAGTATAGATAGCAAATATATTACAAAAATAATGGAAACATTAAAATTATTTTCAAATAAATTTGATGAAGTAACAATAGAAATAAACCCAAATAGTATTACTAAAGATAAATTATTAGATTACAAAAATGCTGGAATAAATAGATTAAGTATTGGGCTACAATCAACTCATAACGAAATATTAAAAAAAATAGGAAGAACTCATACTTGCAATGATTTTTTAAACACACTTAATCTTGCAAAAGAAGCTAATTTTACAAATATTTCTGTTGATTTAATATATCCACTTCCAGAACTTACACTTAGTATGTTTGAAGATACACTTAAGTTTATAGTAAGTTTAAGTGATGAGTATAATATAAAACATATATCAGTATATAATTTAGAAATACATGAGGATACTAAACTTGCCTTTTTACTTAAAGAGCGGTTTTTTATCATTATGTGATGAAGATACTGAATATCAAATGAGAGAGTTATTACAAAACTACCTAAAAAAATCTGGTTTTAATAAATATGAAATATCAAACTTTGCTAAAGCTGGTTTTGAGGCAATTCATAATACTAATTATTGGAAGCAAGAAGAATACATTGGATTTGGAGTGCATTCATCAAGCTATATTTTAGGAACAAGGTATAAAAATATTGATAGTATTGAAAAATACATTGAAAATATCACAAATGGTAATGATATATCTTGTGAAAAAGTACATTTAGATAAATTAGATTTAATGAAGGAATATGTGATGTTAAATTTAAGATTAAGTAGTGGTGTTAATATAAATTCTTTCTATAATAAATTTTCTACTTCTATATATGATGTATTTGGAGTTGAAATAAAAAAACTAGTTGATTTAGAATTAATAACTGATGACAAACTAAATAACACAATATATTTAACTAAACGAGGAGCAGAAGTTGCAAATATCGTATTTCAAGAGTTTGTATAACTTGACTCTTTTGTATATTAATTATATAATACAATGTAAGAGGTGATTTTATGTATTTTGATATGCATAATATGTATTGTATAAAAATTTCTGATTCTTTGGAAAATATTGAAAAAGAGCTAAAAAAAGCTAAATTTAATTTAAGAAGTAATAGTTTTGTATTAGAAATATATATGATTAAAAAAGAATTATATCATGATATTTTTTCAAAATCTTTTTTAGACGATTATATTGTTATAAAAGATATGAATAATAATAAAAAAGAGTTATTAATATATGAAGAAAATACAGTTATTTTAAAGGGAAATATAAAAGAAATATTAAAAACAAAAAAACTACTTGAAAATTTTGGATATGTTGAATTTATGCATATTAATACAGATATATATGATTATATAAATGATGAAAATATGAATATTAATTTGTTAGATTTAAAAGAATATGGAATATATTTAAATTTAGATGAAAAACTAAATATTAAAAATTTAACTGATAAAAATACACAAATTGTACCAGATTTATATAAACACATATTAGATGAAAGAATTAGTAAAAAGGGAGATAAATAATGAAAAAATTTTTAGTAATTGATGGAAATAGTATAATGAATAGAGCCTTTTATGGTTTACTTAATACTAAAATGTATTCTAAAACAGCACAGGTCCATACAAATGCAATATATGCTTTTTTAAATATATATTGGATGATAGAGGATAGATTAAAACCTGATTATGTAGCAGTTTCATTTGATTTAAAAGCACCAACTTTTAGGCATAAAATGTATGCGGAATATAAAGGGACTAGAAAAGCTATGCCTGATGAACTTGTAGAACAAATGCCTATAATTAAAGAAGTATTAAGTGCTATGAATATACCAATACTACAATTAGGGGGGTATGAAGCAGATGATATTTTAGGTACTGTTGCAAATGAAAATACAAAAAATGGTATATTTACATATATTCTTACAGGAGATAAGGACTCATTTCAATTAATTAGTGATATGACATCTGTAGTTATCCCAACAACAAAAATGGGAAAGACAGAATATACTACATATACTCCTGAACTATTAAAAGAAAAATTAAATATAAAGCCATATCAAGTAATTCACATAAAATCTTTAATGGGGGATAGTTCTGATAATATTCCGGGTGTTAAAGGAATAGGCGAAAAAACCGCATATTCTCTTATATGGGATAATACAACACTAGAAAATATTTATGATAATATAGAAAAAATTAATATAACTCCAAAAGTTCGTGAAAAATTAATTGAAAATAAAGATATGGCATACTTAAGTAAAAAACTTGCAACTATTGACTTAAATGTACCAATTAAACTTGAATATGATAAATGCTTACTTACTGATATAAATAAGCAGAAACTTTATAGGCTATTTAAAAAATTAGAATTTTCAAAGTTCTTAAGTAAATATGATTTTTCAGATGTTGATGAGGCACAAGAAGAACTAGAAATAAATAATGTAGATAAAAATAAAATAAATAGCAATGACATTACACATATTAAGGATTTTGCTATAATTGACTCTTCAAACTTTAGTAATTATGCAAAATCCTTATCTAAGGTATTACATGAAAACAGAATATCATATATATTAAATATACCAGATGTAGAAAGTTTTTTACCTCAAAAATTTATTAAAGATAAGTGTTTAATTTCAATTTATTCTTTTAAAGAGGATACTATATATGTTTTAAATTTAGCAGATATGAAAGAAAAAATTAATAATGAATATATCTCATTTTTAAAAGAATTTGTAAATTCTGATGCAAAAAAACTTGGCTATAATATAAAACAAGACATATTATATATTTTTAATAATATCTGTAATGACGTAAAAGGTTTTGATTTTGATATTATGATTGCATATTATTTACTTGATTCATTAAAATCTAATGTCCCACTTGAATATGTTTTAAATGATATTTATGATGTAACTTTAGAAAAAAATGAAACTAGTAATGAAGAAACACAAATTTCTTTATTTGATAAAATTGAAGAAAAAGAAAATCAGTTTATAACAAGTACAGATAAACAAAATTTAATTATTGCTTTAAAGGGACTATATTATTCTTATGATTATATTAATAAAAAACTAAAAGAAGCTGATATGACTGACCTATTTAATAATATAGAAATGCCACTTGTTGAAACACTTGCTTCAATGGAACATGTAGGAATGTATATTGATGTTCAAAAATTAGAAGAATTTGATACATATATAACAAGTCATATTAAAACTCTTGAAAATGAAATTTATGAAATAGCAGGATATGAATTTAATATTAATTCTCCTCAGCAACTTGGTATTTTGCTTTTTGAAAAGTTGGGTCTACCTGTTGTAAAAAAAGTTAAGACAGGATATTCAACAGATAAAGAAGTATTAGAAGCATTAGAAGATAAGCATGAAATAATTAGTAAAATTTTAGAATATAGACAAAATATTAAGTTAAAAACTACATATGTTGATGGGCTTAAAGAGAAAATTCGTAAAGACGGTAGAGTTCATACTACTTTTATGCAGACTGTTACATCAACTGGTAGACTTAGTAGCATAGAGCCAAATTTACAAAATATCCCAGTAAGACTTGAACTTGGTAAAAAGATAAGAAGTTTCTT
This sequence comes from uncultured Clostridia bacterium, assembly GCA_947632635.1. Classification (GTDB taxonomy): domain Bacteria; phylum Bacillota; class Clostridia; order TANB77; family CAG-465; genus CAG-465. The sequence goes on from CANRQA010000027.1 coordinate 5,975, forward strand.
TATTGCAGAAAATGATAAATATATAGTAGACGCAGATTACAGTCAAATTGAGTTAAGAGTACTTGCACATATATCTAATGATGAAACTATGATTAAGGCTTTTAATGACGGTATTGATATTCATAAAGTTACAGCTTCACAAGTTTTTGGTGTTCCACTTGATGAGGTTACAAGTGATTTAAGGGGTAAGGCTAAAGCTGTAAATTTTGGTATAGTTTATGGTATAAGTGATTTTGGACTTGCTAAAAATATATCTATTAGTAGAAAAGAAGCATCAATGTATATTGATAATTACCTTAATAAGTATCATGGTATACGTGAGTTTATGGAAAATATTGTTAAAGAGGCTATTCTTAAAGGTTATGTAACTACAATGTTTGGTAGAAGAAGATATATACCAGAGCTTACAAACAAGAATAAAAATGTCGCACAATTTGGAAAACGTGTAGCAATGAATACTCCAATACAGGGAAGTGCTGCTGACATAATTAAACTTGCTATGAATAAAATATATTATAGATTAAAAGAGAATAATTTAAAATCTAAACTTATCATGCAAGTGCATGACGAATTACTTATTGAATGTGTACCCGAAGAAATAGAAGAGGTAAAAGATATTATGCGTGATTCTATGGAAAATATCACAAAACTTAATGTGCCTCTTGATATTGATTTAAACATAGGAAAAAGTTGGTTCGATGCCAAATAAAAGAAAGGAAAATAATGCAAAAAAGAAAATACTATAAATTTATCGTTGTATTTACTATTTCTTTAATTTTTGTTGTTTTAATATATAATTTGTTAATTAACATATTAAGAAATTATATTTTTCCATTAAAATATTTTGATATTATAAAAGAAGAGGCGATAAATAATAACATTGACCCATATTTGATACTTGCAATAATTAAAGTCGAAAGTAATTTTGATAAAAATATAACCTCTGTTAAAGAGGCAAAAGGACTTATGCAAATTATGGATAAAACAGCAAATGACGTATTAAAAAATAGTAGCGAAGAGTTAGACTTATATAATGAATATTTAAATATTGAGATTGGATGCAAATATTTTAGGTCGTTAATTAGTAGATATAATGGAAATTATTATCTTGCAATTTGTGCATATAATGCAGGACTTGGGAAAGTTGATAAATGGATACAAACAGGTTTAATTGATTATAGACTTGAAAGTTATAAAAATAATAATATACCTTATAAAGAAACTAAAAATTATCTTAAAAAGGTTATATTATCATATAATATTTATAGATTTTTATATTAATAATTTGAACTATCTTATTTAATATAAGCAAATATAAGATAGTTCTTTTATAATTTTAGTTGTTTTATAGCAAAATACTACACAAATTGATAAAAGTATGGTAAAATAGATATAATGATGTATTTTAAAAGGAGGAATTTTTATGTCAGGACATTCAAAATGGGCAAATATTAAAAGAAAAAAAGAAGCAACTGATTCAAAGAAAGCTAATATTTTTTCTAAACTTGGAAAGGAACTTACTGTCGCAGTTAAGATGGGTGGCAGTGGAGACCCAAACGTTAATTCAAAATTAAAAGATGTAATTGCTAAAGCTAAAGCAAATAATATGCCAAATGATAATATTAATAGATGTATACAAAAAGCGGTTGGTGATTCTAATTCAGCAAATTATGAAGAAATTATTTATGAGGGCTTTGGACCTTGTAATACTTCTGTTATTGTAGATGTAATGACCGATAACAAAAATCGAGCTGCTGCAGATATACGTAGTATATTTTCAAAATCTGGTGGCTCTTTAGGGCAAACTGGGTCTGTTGGATATATGTTTGAAAAAAAAGGATATATTCTAATAGAGGCTTCTGATGATATAGATGAAGACACTTTAATGCTTGACTCACTTGATAATGGGGCAGAAGATTTTGTTTCTGAAGAGGGATATATTGAGATAACTTGTTTGCCTGAGAATTTTTCAAAACTTAGAGAATATATAGAATCTCTTGGCATTTCTATGGTTGAAGCTGATATTAGACAAATAGCTACTATGAAAAAGGAACTAACAGAAGAAGAAGAAATTAAATTTCAAAATTTCATTGAAAAACTTGAAGATAATGATGACGTTCAAAATGTTTGGCATAATGCAGATATTTAATACATAAAAATGTAACAAAAATGTAATTTTTTATTAAAAAAGGCTTGACTTTACATAAAAATCATGCTATAATTATTTATGTAAGTGATTATTATAAGGAGGTGTGGTAATTGTACTATGATAATAAATCGTCTTTTTATATAAGACAATATGGTCCAGCAGTTTTAATATTAATATTATCTTTTTTATTAATAGGTAGTGGAATATACATATATATATCTAGTAACAAAAACACACCAAATAAAGAAATAATAGTTGCTAGTGATAGTCTTAAGGATGAAAATAAAACTGAAACTGAAACTGAAACTTCAAATGTAGAAACACCTACTGCTGAAGCTGATAAAAAGGAAGAAGTAGTAGAAGAAAAGAAAGAAGAAGTAAAAGAAGATACAAGTTTAATTCCTGCAGATTATGAAAATTTAAAACCATTAGAAAAAACAGAAAATGTAAAAGTTACTTCTGTACTTGATTCTGGTAAACTTAAAGTTACAACTTCAAGTTCAAAAGTAATGGAAATTACATTAATTGGTATTGATTTTTCTAATGCTCAAACAGATATTATATCAAAAATGAAAAGTGATTTAGAAGGAAAAGAAATAAAACTTGCATTTGATAATACAAAAGTAGATAATTTATCAATTTTTGCATATATATATATTAAGGACACTTTATATAATGCAAAAATGTTAGAACAAGGATATGCTAGTTTGAAAGAAGAAAAAAATAATAATACGAGTTTATATACAACTCTTAAACAATCACAAACTTATGCTAAACAAACTTTAGCAGGTATCTGGAAAAAATAATTTAGCATGCCGAGCTAGGGAAAAACCTTAGTTTTCATATATCAACCTCTTATGATCGCCTCTATAGCAATGTAGAGGCATCTTTTTTTATTATAACGTATATTTTTTTTCTTCTTTAATATTTAATATATTTTTTATTTGTTCTTCAATATCATATAGTCCTTTGTTTATTTCATTTATTTTTACTCTATTTAATTTTATATTCATACATTCAAATATTTTGTCTTTTTTCATATCACGTATTTGTTGCTGTGATGAAACATGAGAATTGTCGTCTAATTCTATAAAAACTATAGGCCTACTATATCTATCACATATAGTAAAGTCAATATGTCTTGAAGAAACTTTTTTAAATTCCCATTCATCTTTTGTTTTAAAAATATCAGCAAGTCTAACTTTTGGAAATACTAATAAATCATATTTATCTGCTATTCTTTTTAATTGATAAAAGAATACATATTCGTTATTTGTAAGTAATCTAAAATTAATCATCCCATAGAACTTATAATTAGATAAGGCAATATTTGCTTCATTATTTTCTAATTCATAATTTAAAGTAGTGGAAGGTATTGTTATATTATTATTTTTTACTTTATCATTACTATTTGTAGAATTAGCTATATTATTTGTATCATTTTTCTTACTTTTTATATTTAATTTTTCTTTTTCATTAAAATAGACATATATAAAAAGAACAGAAAGTGTAAAAGTTATAATTATTGATGTTACATCTAAATTGATTATTGATATAAAAAAAGCAATTATAGATGCAAAAATAGCTAAAATATACACAAAAAGTAAAAATTTTTTCATTAGTTTTAACTCCTTTATTAGTTACATAATATATTTTATCATAAATTTAGAAAGAATAGGTTACAAAATTTTATCAAATAAATTACATATGTCAAAAATTTGACATAGTTTTTAATTATATATGTAATAAAGTATATATTTTGCAAAAAATATGTTAACATAAAAATAATAGAATTTACAGCAAAACAAAGAGAATAATAATATATATATAATATGCAGAGAAGTATGCAAATATATAATAATATAAAAGGTAATAATTAAATTTGAGTTAAATAGAAAATTGTAAAGAAAAAATAATTATATTTAGTAGAGTATTAAGAAAATATAAATTCATAAAAAATAATATGAATAAAAATTTTTGAAATAAATTAAAAAATATATGAGGTATAAGAAGTAGTAAAAATAAATCAGGATTAAATTATAATTAAATTATAAAAATTAATTTTACAAAATATAATTTAATAATAGTAGAGAGGAGGACTGATGATGTAAAAAAGGGGTCTTCTTTTTAAAAAAATATTATTGCGCAAAATAGAATATATACAGCAATCTTTTTTACATAATTAATTTCAATTATATATTAACTTGTATAAGCTAATATATAATTGATTTTTTTCTTTGAAAGGAGTATTTTATGAATAGAATTATGTGTGAATTATTAAGAGTTGCTGAACATAAAAGAAGTGATGGTACAAAATATTTTTCTTGTACAATTCTTGTTGAAAATAAAACTGTAGTTTTATTTTTCAATAAGCAAGATTTATTTGAATCTTTGTCTAAACTTGATAGACTTGCTGAAATTTGTTTAGTCGGTGAGTTTAAGATAAAGGATGATCATTCTTTTTTCTTTGTTCCACAAGGCTTTGAAGTATAGAATAAATTTTATTTGGTTGGTTGCGTGTTGGAAGATTTATTCATATATTTATCCTTAATTGACGGGTGTATAGTAACACCCGTCGAGAGTCTCATTAGTGAGACTTTTTCAAAAAAGGTTGATGAAAATAATGGTTGATACTATAAAAATATTTTCTTTTATTGATAAGCAAACTTACCTAAAAATCAAATTTCATAGTAATATCAAATGTATGTATAATTCTTCTAATGGTATGATTTACTATGAAATAATAAATGATAGTTTGCGTGGTAGCTTTGACAGTTCCTTAAGTGTTCGCGTTGATGAGGCTTCTCGTTATGGAAAGCCTGGTTTTGTACTTGAAATTGAGGGTAGCTACCACAAGATTATAAAAGGTCATAATGCTTTTGGGGGCTTTTATAATCTTTGTGAAATTGCCTTAAATTTAAAAAAACTTGTTGAAAATGCTTATAATGTTAAGTTACCTGGACTTCAACATTGGTTTTTACAACGTGTTGATATAACTAGAGTTTTTGATTTAAAAAGTAATGAAAATGTGCGAAAATATATAAATTCTTTTAGGACACTTACATATCCTCGTAGAAATTTGAAGTTCTACGAAGATGAGAGTGTATATGTAAGTGGTCAAACTACCACTTTAAAGATTTATAATAAACTAAAAGAATTTATCAAAAATGATAAGAAAAAAATTGTTAAATTTGAAAATTTTAATTTAAACGAATTTCTTTTTAATATACAAGGTTATGTGCGTTTTGAGTGTGAAATTAAAAAGAAAAAACTTAAAAGTATTTATAATAATAATTTTATTAGAGTTAGAAATGTTACTTATTGTGATTTGGAAAAAGTATGGTGTGATGAATTTATGAAAATTTTAAAATTTGATTTTAATGAAATAAAAAAAGTTAAAGATAAAGATAGTGTATTAAATAGATTGAAAACTTGTTATCAAAATCGAAAGGCTTGTGAACTTTATAATTTTTATCTCGCTATTAAATGTGATGGTGAGAGTTCTGTAAAATCTAATATGCCTAAAGCTACTTTTTATAGAAAAAGGAGCGAACTTAAGTCTGCTGGTATAGATTTTACAGGTTGCTTTAAAATCTTCGAAGAAGAAACAAGTATATTCGATTTTGACCCATTTAATGCATGTGATATAGAGGTGTCTTAATATGTTAAAAAGAATTTATTGGAAAATTGTAAACTTTTTTAAAGCAGTTAAATATGCTTTAAAAATAGTTAGGTAGGTGTTTTTTATTAGTGATTGTTCTAAAAAATGCAATTTAATTATTGCTAAAATTAACAGTATAAGTGGTTGTTTTTCTGATAAATATATTCTCTCACAGCTTGATATTTTGGAAACTTATACTTCTTTAATTGTAAAAAAAATAAATGATTATGTTGATTTATATGAGTAGGTGTTATTATGTTTAAAAAAATTTTTGTATTTTTTGCATTATTTTTAATATTATTTTCTTTTACTTCTAGTCTTTTTGCTGCAATTTCTTTTACACCTGATTTATCTTCAAAAAAAATGTTTACTTTAGACGATTTTGTTTTGACTCCTGAAGAAAAAGAAATATGTCTAAATAATGGTTATTTGATTCTTGATTATTATTGGAATTTTAATTATACAGTTGAGCCTAATTTTTATCATGAGTTAGTTGCTCTTCCAGCTGTTGATGATGTTTTTGTTTATCTTTATAATACTCGTACTGGTGGAAAATTTCTTGAGCTTGAAAGTAATATAGTTTCCTCTGGCCTTAAATTTTATTCTAAATTTTGCAATGAAGATGGTTCTGTTTATTATAGTAGTATGAAATCATGTGATGATTTCTTTCATGTAGCTGATACACCTGATTTTCATACTGATTATGTTATTCGTTGTGACCCTCGTGTTTGTATCGATGATGGTATTGTTTCTTACTTAGATAGCAAATATTGTCATATTTCCGGTACTGTTAATATTTACGCTGATAAAGAACAGTCTTCTACCTTTTTTGATTGTGATAATGCAATCGGCGACAAAGATAGTCGTTTAAAAGTTACTTATGAATATAACGAAGATAATTCTTCTTGTCACATTGACGCTACTCTTGTTGGTGGAGAGTTTACAGATAGAATTTTCTACAGTAATTATGCACCTGCTATTTCTACTGGAGAGCTTTTATCAAAATCTATTTTTCCTCGTGAACGGTATTGATGTAACTGAAAATCAGTCCTTGTTTTTTCAGGCAGAAGATAAAGACGGAAAAATACTTGCAAAAAATTCTATAAGTATTTATGGAATTGGAAAACTTAAGCCAGACTTATTTTCTGTTTCATTTAATTTTTTTAGCTCTCCTAGTATGTTTCAAAGTGTAGAGGCTGTTCCGCATTTATCTTCAGCGCAGTCGCCTTATTATGATATTTATTATAAAATTATTACTAAAAATGATTTTGATATAACTTCAAACACAGGTCATATTTCTCGTGATTATGCCTCTGTTAATAATAATGCCACTATGCATTTTCAAGGAGTAAGTGGAACATCTTTCACTTTGTGCTTTGAACTTCGCAATAAGGTCGGTGGAACTGTTGCACTTACTAAAACGTATGATATTACTTTAAAACTTACTAGTGTTGCTGAAGGTGGTTTTTTAGGTGGAGATAGCAACAGTGGCGTTACTGGAGGAACTGTTAATGGAGAAAATGACCCTAATATTGCTGACGATTATAAAACTTATGAAAAAATGTCTTTAGATGAACTTATAGATTTTGCAAAAGGAAGTTTTAATACTTTTAAATCTGCTTTTAGTATTTTGCCTGGTTTCGTTTGGGGAATGCTTGTAATTCTTTTAGGTGTAGTTATTGCTTTGCGTATTTTAGGTAGGTGATTTTTTATGAAAGAAATTATTAATCTTTTTTATAATGTACTTTTTATTCCTATACCAATGCCTATTAGTTTTGGCGAAACGCCTTTGTATTACAATCTTTTTGGAGTAATTTTAGTTTTCTTTATAATATTTATTTGTGCATTAATTATTAAGAAACTTTCGGGAGGTGCTGGTGATGACTGAAATCATTAATTTTGTTAATCGTATGCAATTTCAAACTATTTGGGCAAATGATGTTTGTAAACTTTTAATACTTTTTAGTTTTATATATCTAATATTATTATTTGTTAAAATAATAATTCATTGGCGTATATAATGCACTTATGTGCTTTATATAAATTAAAAATAGGGAGGTGTACCCATAATGGAAGGAGTGTCTGTAATGGAAAGTTTTGTTACTAATATAACATCTTTAATTGAGCCAGTAAAATCTGCTATGGCTATATTTTTAGAGCCACCAATTGTTTTTTTCGTAGCTGCTGCTGGTTTAGTAGTGATATTTAGTTTAGTTAAAAAATTAATTCCTACTAAAAGAAGATAATTTTGGGGACTTAAATGTCCCCATATTTTTTAATTTATGAGGTGTTTTTTATGGTATATTTAATTTGTGGTCAAAAAGGTACTGGAAAGACCTTATTTACTATATCTTTCCTTATGAAACATAAGAAAAGATATGAACATATTTTTTCTAATTTTCCAGTTAAGTTTTGCGAAAAAGTTGACCATATTGAGTGGGTAAAATATAAATTTCCTAAAAATTCAGCTATTCTAATTGATGAGGCTCAACTCTATTTCAATTCTCGAGAATTTGCAAAACTTACAAAAAATGGAGTAGGTATGGAGCTATTAGATTATCTTACTATGTGTAGACATTATGACGTCGACATTTTTTTCATAACTCAATCTTCAAATCGTATAGATTTGCAAATTCGAGAACTTAGTGATTATGTTTTTTACTTAAAGAAAACTTTTAAAATTCCATTTATTAATCGTCCTTTTTTAACTTATGGTTTACAATTCATTGATATTATGGAATTTGAAAAGTATATGAACCCTAATAATTTTCAAAGTGAATTTAAATGCAGTTTTTTAATTAAGTTTATAACTACTAAAAATTTAAAACAATTTGATACACATCACATTGAAAAATCATATTTATTAAAAAGAGATATTCCTCAAATTGCGTGGTCGACTGGTGTGACATCTGGTGTCACACCGTCACGCATTGGAATAATAAATCTTTTTATTCTAAAAGTTAAATATATTTTTTATAAATTAAAAAAATATATTTCTTTGAGATTTTATATTTTTAAAAATAAGGAAACATAGTTTGTTTCCTTATTTTAATACTTCCCATATCATTTTTCCATATATATTATCTTCTGTTAATTGTAACATTAAAATTTTCATTCTTTCTGTTTCTGTTAATTTTTCAGACATAATTATTTCATTAATGTTTTCCTTATTTATTCTTTTAAATTTATAAAAAAAACCTATATTATATAAATATATTATACCTAAAATTAATATTAAAAAAAATATTAATTTCCCGTAATTAATTGATATTTTTTCTTTTTTATTTTCTTCCATTTTTTACCACCATATATATTTTACCATAAAAAAATTTTTAATAGGTTACATTTTTATTACAATTAAGTTACATTAAAATTTTAAGTGTATAGTGTTCCTTTGCTTGTCTTATAAAATGCTAAACATATATTTTGTAGGTGTCAAGAGTAGGAGTGTAACGTCTCTTTACACCGAAAAAATATATGTTATTCTAAAATTGGACAATTAGCAAAGGGACACTACTTGACATAAAAATTGATTTATGATATAATGTTTACATAATTCACATATAATTTTTTTGAAAGGAGTATTATTTATGAGTAGTAAGAAAATTGAATTAGATTTTTATGAGTGGGAGATTATTTATATTTTAAATTGCATTTGTTTAACTAGAAATATTTTAAAACATGAAAGGAGAGATAAATTCGATACATATTTTAACCCTGAATTTTTATCTGAATATTTATATGATTTAACTTTAATACAAAAATTAATTAGTTATAAAAGCAATAAGAAGTTATATAATTATAAAGATTATGATTATTTTTTAGGGCAGAGAGATTTTATAAGCGGAGATGGAACTTTTGAATTTTTACTTGGTAAAAAGCGTTATGAACGTTTGCTTGAGATTAAAATAGAAGATATGCGTAGAAAGAAAATTTCGGGAGAGCCAATTATTGATACAAAGAAATTTTTTAAAAAATTTTGGTTTTTTAAGAAAAGCGCTTGACAATTTTAAAAATATTTGTTATTATGATTTTAAAGAAAAAATTTATTTATAAATTTAGTTTTTACGTTTTAGTTATATATAATTGATTTTCGCTAGAGGGAGTAGGCGAAGATATATTTTTGTAAAAATATTATTGCGCAAAATAGAATTTTTGCGCAATTAAGGTGAGGAAATTATATAGGAAATCATTTAGAGCCTCCTAAATTAAAATATTTAGACAACAAACTATATTACCCAGTTTATAAAAATGTCTTAAAATCGATTCTAGCGCGTCGTTTTTTATTCACTTTCTTAAAGTTATTTATAAAGATTTGATTTTCCTGTATTTTATTAAATTTCATTATATAATAATAATTCTTAAACTTTATAATGGATAATTTTACTGTTTAAATTTAAAAAGTACCTTAAAATCTAATTTAAGGCACTTTAAAATAAAATCATAATATAAAATATTAAAATTTATAAAATATTTAAAATAAATTATAACAAATATTAATTTAAAATTTAATCATCATAATTTTTTATTACAATTAAAATTATATATTATGTAAATTTTTCAAAATATTATTTTATAATATTAATTTTAATTTAATAAATTTTATATTTTTAATCCTGCCCCTCTCTCCTACTTTATGCATTTTCATTTTTTTAATTTTGTTTTTCATATATAAAACATTACTAATTGCTATAATCAATTATTTATCTGCTAATAACTTTATTAATCTAACATTTTTATAGATTTTTTCTCTTCCAATTTTTTCAGATTCTAAAAGCCCGGATTTTTTCTAATTGAGTTAAATAAGATGATGCAGTTAATCTTGTGACCTTACATGCTTTTTCAATATAACTAATTTTAGTATATACTTCATAAAATAAACTTTCTAGTAATTCTTTTGAATATATTTTAGGAAGTTTCATTTTAAATTCATCTTTATAACTTCTCATTTCATTTTGGATATTTTCTATTAATTTAATTGTTTCTTTTGATGTAATTTCAATACCTTTTAAAATGTATAAAATCCAATCTTCAAAATTATTATTGTTTCTAACTTCATTAAATAATCTATAATATTCTTGTTTATTTTCATTTATATATTTGCTTAAATATAAAATAGGGCTATCTATTAATTCATTTAATACAAGATAAAGAATATTTAAAATTCTTCCTGTTCTTCCATTTCCATCATAAAATGGATGGATGCTTTCAAACTGATAATGTATTAAACATACTTTTATTAAAGGGTCAATATTATCTGTATTATTATTAATAAAATCTTCTAAGTTTTTTAAATATTTTCTTATTTCTTGTTCACTTTGCGGTGGAGTATAAATAGTTTCTCCAGTAAGAGAATTTTTTAGTTCTGTTCCTGGTAATTTTCTAATTCCGGCATTATTGTGTTCAATAATACCTTGTATTTTTATAATTGTATTTGTATTAATATAGCCAGTTTTCTTAATTAGTTCAAATCCACTCCAAATAGCATTCCTATAATCAACAACTTCTTTTGCATTTTCTTCTTTATAACCACTTTCTGTAAGAATTTTATAAATATCATCATGAGTTGTAACTATATTTTCAATAGCACTACTGTCTTTAGCTTCATTAATAGTTACAGCATTAATTAAAATATGCATATTTGGAATAGTATTTGCATATCCTTTTAATTCTGCTAAAGCTCTTGAAGAAATAGTTAATTGCTCTAAAATTTTTTTAGTTTTTAAATCAACATTTTTATATGGTAACATTTCTAATTCCATTTTTTTAACCTCCACATATATATAAAATATCATAAATTTTATACATTTTCAATAAATATGTATAAAAAATTAAAAAAATTATACATATTTTTAAAATGTGTATAATTTTAATTTTAGGGCAACCGCATAAAAAATATATAAAATTTTCATGACATAATTATGTTATCCTGTGGATAACTAATAGTATTT
>CANRQA010000028.1 GCA_947632635.1 uncultured Clostridia bacterium
GAAGTAGAAGTATTTGAAGAAGGATTAGCATATTTAGGAAAAGATAAGAAAAAGCAAAAGGTAGCAGAGGAAATGGGATATATAATAGGAAATCCAAATGATTCGGTACTAAAAGCATGGACATATAATGCACAAGATGATTTTCATGCTGAAGAATATAGAACAAAAATAACAAAGATAACATTTATAACAAATAACAAAGTACCAGATGGAGTAATTAAGTCATGGGATGTATCTGAGGGAAATAATGGAGGAGTAATGGCATGGGTAGTAGGTGATGGAGAAGATGGCTATGAATTAACGATAGGTGGAAATACAAAAGTAGTTGCAAATAGAAATTCATCACATATGTTATATAATTTTACAGCAGTAAAAGAAATAGATATAAAAGTATTAGATACAAGAAATGTAGAAAATATGGCAGAAATGTTTGATGGATGTAAGAACTTAACAAATTTAGATTTAAGCAATTTTAATATAAGCAATGTAACAAGTATGGAAGAGATGTTTTATGAATGTAGTAAATTAAAGGTTATAAATATAGATTTTTCTAATACTACCAAATTAACGAATACTCATGGAATGTTTGAGGACTGTAATGAGTTAGTAAATTTAGATGTGAGTAAACTTGACACGTCTAATATAAAGGATATACATTATATGTTTAGAAATTGTGAGTGCTTAACAAATTTAGATGTAAGTAATTTTGATACAAGTGAAGTAAGAAATATGAGTGGTATGTTTGGTGGATGTAAGAACTTAACAAGTTTAGATGTAAGTAATTTTGATACAAGACAGTCAACAACTATGAGAGGGATGTTTGCTGGATGTAAGAACTTAACAAGTTTAGATGTAAGTAATTTTAATACAAGTAAAGTAACAGATATGAGTAGTATGTTTGGTGAATGTGGAAACTTAACATATTTAGATTTAACCAGTTTTGATACAAGTAGTGTAACTTCAACAAGTTATATGTTAAAAGCTTGTCCAAAATTAAGTACAAGTATAACAATAAAAAATATTAAAATAGAAACTTATTATGAGATGTTTCAAGGATCAGCTACAGAGGAAGGTACTCAAATAAAAGTAAATTATACTGCTGAAACAGAAGAATTGGTAGATAATATGATAAATACTAAGTCGAATGGTTCACATGTAATAAAAGGTGATAAAGTAAATATTTAAATAAACATATAAAAAATAGAATACAATTAAAAATTAGAGTAGGGGATAAAACCTCTACTCTAAACTATTGTGCCACCATTTACATGAATTATTTGTCCTGTAACATATCTTGAATCGTCTGAGGCAAGATATAAATATGCTGGAGCAAGTTCAAAAGGTTGACCTGCTCTTTTAAGAGGAGTATCACTACCAAATACATTTACCTCACGTTCGGTAAAACTTGCAGGAATTAGTGGAGTCCAAATAGGCCCTGGGGCTACTGCATTAACCCTAATTTTTTGATCTGCAAGTGATAGTGCAAGTGATTTAGTAAATACTGTTATAGCTCCTTTTGTACTTGAATAATCAATTAAATTTTTCTTACCAGCAAAAGCTGTAATTGATGTAGTATTTATAATGCTTGAATGTTCTTTTAAATGTGGTAAAACTGCCTTTGTTAAATAAAAAAATGAAAAAATATTTGTTTCAAAAGTTTTAGTTAATTGTTCTTTTGAAATATCTAAAATACTATTTTGTGGATATTGAACTCCACAGTTATTTATAAGTACATCTATACGGTTAAACTCATTTAATGTTCTTTCTACAACTTCTTTTGAAAAGTTTTCATCTGTTAAATCGCCTTTTATAAGCAAACATCTTCTACCGTATTTTTCAACACATTCCTTAGTCTTATTTGCATCTTCAACTTCATCAAAATATGCAATAGAAATATTTGCTCCATGTTTTGCAAAAAGAACAGCAATAGCTCTTCCTATACCACTATCACCACCGACTAATTATAACAGTCTTGTTTAGTAATTTATCTCCACCTTTATCATTGGGGTTATCAAATATAGGTAGAGGTTCCATTTTGTACTCTAATCCTGGTTGAACGTTTTGATGTTGAGGTGGAAATGTTAATGGAATAGTTAATTTTTGTTCAGTATATCCTACATATGGTATTTCTGGATACATGAAAATCACTCCTTTATATATTAAATATATAATTTATTATATATAAAAGATAAAAACATTATTCATAAAATAGTAGTTTACTAAGAAAATAACAAAAAATAATTAATATTTGGGACAAATTAGTAATAAATTTAAAAAAGCGTGAATATATAATAATTAAAGATAAAAGGTATGAGGTGGAAGATATGGAAGATAAAAAATTTTCAAAAGTGGCTACAAATCAAAATATCATTATGGAAAACAGGGAAAAAGTATCAGTAACAGGAGTTATTGATATACATAGTTTTGATGATGAATTGGTACTAGCACAAACAGATTTAGGAATATTAACTATAAAAGGTGACGATTTAAAAATGAATAAACTAAATTTAGAAAATAACGAATTAATAGTAGAGGGGCAAATTATGGCAGTTGCATATAGTGATACAAATCAAGCAAAAAAATCAGGTTTTATAAATAAACTATTTAAATAAGAGGGGAAAAATTTTTAATGCTTATTACAACACAAGTAAGTGATTTTATAGGCTTTGTTTTCATTGGTATATTGCTTGCTATAATATTTGACTTTTTTAGAACATATAGAATATTAAAAAGAATATCAACATTTAGTGTAATAGTTCAAGATATAATATATTTTTTTATTTCAATGTTTGTGATAGCAAAAGGTATTATAAATATTTTAAATTCAAGTATGCGATTTTATATTTTTATTGCTGTAATTCTTGGTTTTGTAATATATAACTTTACATTAAGTAAATATGTAATAAAAATATATAAAATGATATTTAATGCATCAAAGGAAATTTTAGAATTTTTGCTTTTACCATTTTATATAATTTTAAGAGTAATTGTAAAATTATGTATAATTATAAAGAAATTTTTCAAAAAATGTTGCAAAAAGTTTTTTGATATGGTACCATTTATATGTAAGCTCTCAAAAAGAGTAAAAAAATTATTTAACTTTAGGATAAAAAAATTAAAAACAAAAGAGGGAAAAGTATGAGAAAAGCAGCATATAATGCTACAAATTACTCCAAAAAAAGAGTAAAGAAAAAAGTAAAATTTATACATATTATATCAATTGCTTTTGTGGTATATTTTGTATATACTTTATATGACCAACAAATACAAATTAATAAATACAATTCACAAATTGATATGTATATGGCAGATATTGAGGATAAAAATAAACTAGTTGAGTATTATAGTAATCAAAAAGATAATATTCAAACTGATGAGTATATAGAAAGTGTAGCAAGAGAAACACTTGGATATGTAAAGCCTTATGAAAAGGTATTTATTGATACAAATAAATAAAAACATCACATAGTAGAAAATATGTGGTGTTTTTTTTGTGGCAAAACTTGTCCTTTTATCATAATATATATTAGCGTTAAAACGCTAGAAAAGGAGGAGAAAAATATGTCATGTGGTTCATGCTGTAATAATAACCAAGGAAGCCAAATGCCTTGTTGTAAACAACAATATGTAGTATATAAATGTTGCTCACAACAAATGCCTAAATGCTGCTGTTCACAAAACCAAAATCAAGGATGCATGTGTTGTAAACAACAAACTTGTCAAAGCCAATATGGCGGAGGATGCGGATGTAATAGTTGTATGGGAAATTACTAATTATCTTCAAAGAAAAGCTTAAGTGCTTTTCTTTGGTACATATCACATGCCAAATACTCTTCCAAGATATATAAAAAATGCTTGTATTTTAGGTGCAGTATATCTATGCTTTACATGTTTATCTTCAACTGAACGTATATATTCCTTTACAATTGAAGAGAAATTTTTGCTTTCTAAAAAGTTAAAAATTTTCTCTTCCTTTTCTTTTATATCTTGCCATTTATATTTAAAATATGATTCATCTTTCATCCAAGAAAATTTCTTTTCATTATTTTCTTTATTAAATCCTGTTGCATATGCTCCGTGGCTCTATTATTCCGATTTGAATATTTGTATTATCTAAAGCTTTCATTTCTTTTCTTAGGGAAGATGCAAATGCCTCTATTGCAAATTTAGACGCACAATATGGACTTAAAAATGGATAACTTATTCTTCCAAATAAAGATGAAATAAATATAACTCTACCTTTTTTCTTTTCTATAAATTTTTTTATAGCTATTTGTGTAAGTTTTATACTTGAAAATACATTTGTTTCAAACACATTTTCAAATCTATCTACACGTATTTCAGCAACTGAACCAGAGTCACCTATTGCAGCATTGTTTATTAAAACATCAAAATCATAATTTAGTATAAGATTTCTATCAGTTTCTAAAAGTATGTCAAGTTTAAAAGATTCAATTGGTAGGTTATTTTCTTTTGCATAGTTATTTAAGTCATTTGCCTCATTTTCATATCTTGTTGTTGCATATATTTTATGACCTTTTTTTGCAAGTGCTATTGAGGCTTCTTTCCCAAGACCTGAGCCTGCACCTGTTATTAAAACAGTTTTCTTTTTCAAAATTATCACCATATATATTATTTACAATATAATATGAATTATAAATAGAAGTAAAAATAAATATTAAAATTAGAAATTTTAAAATAAAATTTTAAATTAGTTTGTATTATTATTGCATTTTTATGTATTTTGTAATATAATATAAATAACGTTGAAGGGACGAGTAGGAATATACACTGGTAAAAGAGAGAGTTAGTCGTGGGCTGGAAGCTAACTTTACAAAGAGTATTTTGAAGACTACCCCTGAGTTAATATAGTGAATTCTATCGTTGATTTCGTAAAATCAAAATTGAGTTAAAAATTAGGGTGGAACCGTGCAATAAATATATTGTACCCCTATAGGCAAAAATGTTTACCTATAGTGGGTACATTTTTGTATAAAAAAAGGAGTGATTTTATTATGTCAGTAAAGTATATTAACAAACATGGAGAAATTTATGAGGGAGAATATGATTTGCAAATCGTAAGACATACAACCTCACACATTATGGCTCAAGCAGTAAAAAGATTATACAAAAATGCTAAAATTGCAATTGGACCAGCAATAGAAAATGGCTTTTATTATGATTTTGATGATATAGATATTCATCAAGAAGATTTAGAAAAAATAGAAGCAGAGATGAAAAATATTATAAAAGAAAATCTAAAAGTTGAATCTTTTAAATTACCAAGAGAAGAAGCAATAAAATTAATGGAAGAAAGAAATGAACCATATAAAGTAGAGCTAATTAAAGATTTGCCATTAGATGAAGAAATATCATTTTTTAAACAAGGTGAATATATTGACTTATGTGTAGGTCCTCATTTACTTTATACTAAAGGTGTAAAAGCATTTAAATTATTAAATACAACAGGTGCATATTGGCGTGGTGATGAAAATAACAAAATGTTACATAGAATATATGGAACAGCATTTGAAAATAAAGAGAAACTGCAAGAATATCTTGATATGATGGAGGAAGCCAAAAAAAGAGATCATAGAAAACTTGGTAAAGAATTAGAATTATTCTTTCTTGATGAAACAGCCCCTGGTATGCCATATTGGTTACCAAAGGGAATGAAAATGCTAAATACTCTAATAGAATTTTGGAGAAAAATACATGAAGAAAGAGGTTATCAAGAATTTTCAGGTCCACAGTTAAATAGTAGTAGCTTGTGGAAAACTTCAGGACATTGGGATCATTACAAAGAGGATATGTTTGTACTTACTGATGTAGACGGAAATGAACAAGCCTTAAAACCTATGAACTGCCCTAACTCTATAAAAGTATTTGCTTCAAAACTTAGAAGTTACAAAGAATTACCTTTAAGATTAAATGATATAGATGTTATACATAGAAATGAAAAATCAGGGGAATTAAATGGACTATTTAGAGTTAGAATGTTTAGGCAAGATGACTCACATAACTATGTAACAGAAGAGCAGATTGGTAGCGAAATAAAAGATATAATTGAAATTGCAAAAAAGATATATGGTGTATTTGGACTTGAATTTGATTTAACCCTTTCTACAAGACCAGATGATTATATGGGAGATATTGAAGTATGGAATAAGGCAGAGGCTGACCTTAAATCAGTATTAGATGAGATTTGTGGAGAAAATAATTATACAGTAAATGAAGGTGATGGAGCTTTTTATGGCCCTAAAATTGATATAAAAATGAAAGACTGCTTGGGACGTAAATGGCAAATGGGTACAGTACAACTTGATTTTCAATTACCAGCTAGATTTAATATTTCATATATTGATAAAAATGGAGAAAAGAAAACACCTATATTAATACATAGGGCAATATTTGGATCATTTGAAAGATTTATTGGAATAATAACTGAACATTATGCAGGTGCTTTCCCATTATGGCTTTCACCAGTTCAAGTTAAAATACTTCCTATTTCAGAAAATGAAGTAGAATATGCAAATAGCATTAAAAATGAACTTGAAAAATACAATATTAGAATAGAAATTGATAGTAGTGATGAAAAAATTGGATATAAAATACGTGCAGCACAACTTGAAAAAGTCCCATATATGTTAATACTTGGTAAAAATGAAGTAGAAAATGGAAATATATCAGTAAGAGCTAGAAATGGTGAAAAAATGGATGGCATATTACTTAAAGATTTTATGCAAAAATTAAACTATGAAATTGATACATATAAAAATTAAAATAGTAGGAAATTGTGAAGTGAACTAAATTTGGTTCACTTCTTTTTCTCTTTGTTATAACAAAATTTTCACTTTGTATTGACATAAATTAAAATTAGTGATATAATCATTACATAATTTATATATAAATCTAAATCTAAATTGATTAAGGAGGATGTTTTATGTTTTTTAAAACTAATAATTTTTTCTTTAGACAGATATCGCAGTTTTCAGCAAAGGAGCGTTCGGTAGAAATATTTGATATAATTAAGATGAACCCTTCAAAAAACAATGCTCGTTATCGTCATATCCCCTATGGAACTTTTTGTGGACAGATGTCTTGTGACTGGAGGAATAGTTTATTACGGTTAGTATTTACAAATGAGTTTGAATTTGCTGATAAAATGAATGCACATGTTTTTTTGCATGAAATACTTGTAGCTTCTATTTCGGAATTATTATCTAATTTGCCTTATGGTTTTAGAGTTGGTCGTACTAGAATAATTATAGATATAGACGATTTAGACTATGATGAATTAAAATCTTATTTAGATAAAAACGCAGAGGGTGGTTGCCAAGTAATATTTAAAAATTTTGAAGATTATGAAGAATGGCTCAAGAGACAAAGTATATAGAAAATTTGTAAAAATTATTAGGTAAAAAAGTAATATAAAATGTTTTTTATTTAAAAATATGATAGGAGTGAACTAAATTTGGCTCACTCCTTTTTCCTTTTTGTTATAACAAAATTTTCACGTTGTATTGACATAAATAAAAGCTAGTGATATAATCATTACATAATTTATATATAAATCTAAATTAATTAAGGAGGATGCTTTATGTATGTATCAGATAATTTATTTCTTAAAGAAGCATATTGTTCAGAAGAAGATACTGTAAGATTTAGTATTATTAACAATGTTTTTGAAGATTTATACACATATACTTTTCAGATGTGTTTTGGACAAGTTGAAATGTATCATGTTAATGATGATGAAAGTGAAATAGTTGTATGTGTATTTGGTTTAACTCATTTGATTGATAAATATGATGAGGATAAAAAATATGAATTAATTAAAGAACTTATTTATGATTTGATAGATATGTTAAGCGAATTTAAGAAAAATGAAATTAAGATATATATAAACATAAAAGATGAAGATTTTTTGTTAAAACTTGAACATTATTTTAATTCTAAATTTGATTTAAAAATAACAATTAGTAAGGTAGATTAAAAGAAATAAATTTTGTAACTTACAAAACTTTATTTTTACAAATTATCTAAAATGAACTGAACTAAAAAAGTATTTAACTTTTTATTCAGTTCATTTTTTAGCACTATTTGGTTTCATTTGTCTACTTTTATATTTTTTTGTCAAATACCTAAAAATGCCTTGATTTTTTTTTAGCTATTATATATAATTTAGATATGCAAAGCAAAAGATTTGCTAACTAAAGATAAATTCATAGGAGGGTAGAAAATGGATATATTAAAAATTTCAGCAAAATCTAGTCCAAATTCAATTGCAGGAGCAATAGCAGGACTTGTAAAGGAAAATGGCAAGGCAGAAATGCAAGCTATTGGAGCAGGAGCAATAAATCAAGCAGTAAAAGCAGTAGCAATCGCTAGAGGTTTTGTAGCCCCATCAGGAGTGGAGCTTGTTTGTTCACCAGCATTTACATCTGTAAATATTGACAATGAGGATAAAACTGGTATAAAATTTGTTGTAGAGCCAAAATTATAAATTTTTATATAAATAAAACTCAAAAAGTATAAAAAACTATCTTTTTGAGTTTTTTTGTGGTATAATTTGGGTACAATATAATTATACTTTAAAGAATTGTAGGTGATATTTTGAATTCCCAAATTATTGATCCAGATAGATACAAAAAAACAACAAAAAAAGAATTAGAAAAGCGTAAAAAAAAGAATAAACAAAAATATAGTACAAAAATAAGCAAGAAAAATGATTTGAAATATAACAAAAATAAACAAAAACAAATAAAAAGTAAAGAGATAAAATTAAATACTTTTGATAGTTATAATGATTTAAGTGAAACTGAAAATTTAAAAATAAAAACTAAAAAAGTAAAAAAGAAAATAATATATATTCCTAAAATACTAAAAATTTCTTTTGTTGTTATAGCAATTATATTAATTGGCTTTTTATCAAAACAAGTAATAAAAATTGAAAATATGCCTATTCTTAGTGTCTTTTCAAATAAAGAAAAAGATGTAGAATTAAAAAGTAGCTATAATTTAAAACTAGGAATATCTAAACTTGATACAACTGATGTACAGTCAAGTAAAAATATAATCTTAAACGAATTAAACTTACACGCAAGCATTAGATTTATTGATATAAATAATGATTATACAATAAATTATATAGCTGCAAAAAAAATAGAAAAGAAAAGTAATAGAGAATATTTGGTATATTTAAATGAAGAATATGAACTTACTTTTGCAGATATTGAAAATGCAATAAATAAAATTAGAAATTATGGAGAAAATAACCCATATTTTAAAAACATTGATTTAATTGAAAGAATTGAAAATAACAATGAGTATATAACATTTTATTTAAAGGAAGATAATCCATATTATATATATATGCTAAATTTCCCTTTAAATATTGAAAACAAAAATTTAGAATATTATATGAATGCAAGAAATGATAACTCTATTAATTTTATAAAAAGGAACTCTTCATCAACAATATCAGCTATAGACCTTACAAACTATCAAGATACAGACCAAATGGTAGCAGATTTTAGAGATGACAAGCTAGATATGTTTTTTACCTCATCTGATAGTGTTATAAAACTTATTGGTAAGCATGAGTATAATATAAAAAAATATAGAGATGGTGAAACAGTCTTTTTATTTGGAAACACTTCGTCTAGGTTATTTCAAATAAAAGAGTTAAGAAAAGCACTTGTATATTCTTTAAACAGAGAGGAAATTGTAAAAAACACTAATAAATCATTTTCAGAGGTTATAGATTTACCATTTATATATTCAGAAATATCATATAAATATGATATATACGGAGCAGAAAATGAGTTTTTATCTAATGGCTGGGTAAAAAAAGATGGTATCTATACAAAATCATTTGAAAATGAAGAAATAAGAGCAGAACTTAATATGATTGTAAATGATGAAGATACTCTTAAAAAGAACATAGCTTTATATATAAAAGAAATGGCTGAAAAAATTGGTATAAAAATAAATCTTCAAATTTTACCAAAAGCAGAATATGATGTAAAAGTGCAAAATAAGGAATACGATATAATACTTGCAAGTGTTTTTGTAAATGAAATACCTGATATATCATATTTAAAAGATTATATAAATGTTAATGAAACTGTTTTAACCTCACTTGAAAAAGTTAACTTATCAAGTAATGCAGAAGAACTTGCTAAAAATATAAATGAACTTCAAAATGTATTATCTCAAGAAGTAGCTTGTATTGGTATTAGTGCAAGAAATACTAGTGTTGTATATCAAAAGTATATAACAGGTTTTGATTATATGAATTATTTTAAGGTATTTACAAATCTTAATAATATTGGTAGAATAAAAGAGGAATAGGGGGAAAGATATATGTATAGTGGTATATTAAATGAAATAGTAACAATGGCAAAAAAGAACAAAAAGAAAATAGTATTACCTGAAAGTAGTGATATACGTGTTTTAAAAGCTGCAAATATTATAGCAAAAGAAAATATTGCAGATATTATACTTATAGGTAAAGAAAAGGAAATAGAAAATGTTGCTACAAAAAATAATTTTATCATGGAAAAAAATATAGAAATTATTGATGTAGAAAATTATTCTAAAAAAGATGAATATGTAGATATGCTTTATAACTTAAGAAAAGATAAAGGAGTAACATTACAAAAAGCACAAGAACTCTTAAAAGATTATGTGTATTTTGCAACAATGATGGTAAAGGCAAAAGATGCAGACGGTATGGTAAGTGGTGCAATTCATTCAACTGCAGATACTTTACGTCCAGCTTTACAAATTATTAAGGCAAAACCTGGAATAAAGACCGTATCAGCTTTCTTTTTAATGGAAACACCAAAGAAAGAATTAGGAAGTAATGGTGTATTTATATTTGCTGATTGTGGACTTGTTGAATTTCCAACAGAAGAACAGTCCTACGATATAACAAAAGCATCAGTTGAGTCTTTTAAAGCATTAGTAAAAAATGATAAACCAAGAGTTGCAATGCTTTCATATTCAACTAAGGGTAGTGCAAAAAATGAAAATATTGATAAAGTTATAAATGTAACAAATAGAATAAAAAGTGAAAATATAGATTTTGACATTGATGGTGAGTTACAACTTGATGCAGCAATTATTAAAGAGGTAGCAGAGTTAAAAGCTCCAAATTCAACTGTTGCAGGAAGGGCAAATATCTTGATATTTCCTGATTTACAGGCTGGAAATATTGGGTATAAGTTGGTTCAAAGATTTGGTGATGCTTTAGCGCTTGGCCCAATTACTCAAGGCTTAAATATGCCTGTAAATGACCTTTCAAGAGGTTGCAGTGTAGATGATATTGTAGGTGCTGTTGCAATTACTGCACTTCAAGCACAAGAAAAGTAAAAATGAAAGTTGTTATATTTTATAGAAAGAATATTAAATAATAAATATAAGGGGGAATAAAAATGAAAGTATTAGTTATAAACTGTGGAAGTTCTACAGTAAAATTTCAATTTATTGATATGGATGGAGAAAAAGTAATAGCAAAAGGAAGATGTGATAAAATAGGTTATGAAGATTCAAACTTAATATATAAAAATTTAAATAATGGAAAAACTTTAGATGAAGTTTTAATACCAATGCCAAATCATAGCGAAGCAATGAAAGTATTACTTGAAAAATTAATGGATAGTGAATATGGTGTTATATCTAATTTAAGTGAAATATATGCTGTAGGTCATAGAATAGTACATGGTGGTGAAAAGTTTTCAAAATCTGTACTTTTAACAGATGAGATTTTAAAAGAAGTAAAAGAATTATCACCACTTGCACCACTTCATAATCCTGGTTGTATAATGGGAGTAGAAGCTATTAAAAATATAGCACCTGAATTAAAAAATGTTGGAGTATTTGATACAGCATTTCATCAAACTATACCAGACTTCAATTATATTTATCCTATACCATATAGATTTTATGAAGAGTATAAAATAAGAAGATATGGATTTCATGGAACATCATATATGTATATTTTAGATAGATTACAAGAATTACTAGGTAAGAAAAAAGAAGAAATTAATGCAATAGTATGTCATCTTGGTGGTGGTGCTAGCGTTTGTGCTATTAAAGACGGAAAATCATATGATACTTCTATGGGCTTTACACCACTTGAGGGATTAGTAATGGAAAGTAGATGTGGAGATATAGACCCTGCTATAGTTATAAAAATGATGAGAGAAGAAAATCTAACTCTTGATGAAGTAGATAAAATATTAAATAAAGAATCAGGAAGAATAGGACTTACAGGAATAGGCGACTTTAGATTAATGAAAGACGCTGCAAATGAAGGAAATGAAAGAGCTATACTTGCAAGAAAAATACAATCAAATAAAACAAAAAAATATATAGGCTCATATATGGCAGAATTAAATAGAGTAGATGCAATTGTATTTACAGGTGGAGTGCTCGAAAATAATGCAGATGAGATAGAGATGACAGTATCTAATATGGAAAATTTAGGAGTTATATTAGATAAAAAAAGAAATGAAGAGGGAAGTAGAAAAGAATCACTTGTTTCAAGTGACGATTCAAAAGTAAAATTATTTGTTATACCAACAAATGAAGAACTCCAAATTGCAAAACAAACTTTGGAAGTGTTAGGAAAATGCTAAAAAAGATTCAAAATGCTTTAAAAAAATATAATAAAAAAGTTTGGGTAATGTATAATAATGAAAACTCAGATAGAATATTTAGCAAATATTTATCAAAAAATTTAGCAACTCATACTATATGCTTTATTACACCTAATTTAGCATATATTATAGTCTCAGAACTGGATTCAAAAAATTTAGAAAAACTTAAATATAATAACAAAAAAGTACGCATACTAGTATTTAGAGATATGGAAGAATTAAATCAAATAATTGAGGAAATAATAGCAAAACTACAATTTGTAGATGAAATTTGTCTTTCATATTCTACAATGTCTGATAAAAACGCAGATATATTAACACATGGAGATTATATATATTTAACTGAACTTTTAAAAAGACCATACGAAAAATATGCAAAAAAAGTTAAATTTACTTCTGCTGAACAAGTTATATATGATATAGAATCTCAAAGAACGCCATTAGAATTAGAACGTTTAAAAAATATTGCATATCTTACAAATAAAATATTAGAAGAAACTTTTAGTGTATTAAAAAAAGGTATGAGTGAAATTGAGATTGTAAAATTAACTGCAAAAATAACAGAGCGTATTATGAATAAGTATAAGAGCAAATATGATATTTTGTATTTTGATATGGCTTGGGAAAATTGTCCTATTGTATTACTTGGTGAAAATTTAAAAAATGGTGGTCACTCACTTCCAAGCCAAAAATGTTTAGAGGCAGGAAACACCATATATTTTGATTTTGGACTTGAAGTTGAATTTAACGATCATATGGTACTTTATACAGATATACAGCGTATGGGGTATGCATTAAAAGAAACTGAAAAAAAGCCACCTGTTAAAGTACAAAAAGTATTTGATACATTAGTTCAAGCAATAGAAGATGGTGTAGAAGCATTAAAAAAAGATGTAAAAGCATACAAAATAGATAATATAGTAAGAGAAAAAATAAGGTTTGCTGGTTATCCAGATTATAATCATGCAACAGGTCATGCAGTTGGACTACATGTACATGATGTGGGTGCAGTTATAACTACAAAATCATCTAAAAGAGCAAACTTAGAATTAATTGAAAATGGTGTGTATACATTAGAGCCAAGAATTGCTATTGCAAACGGTGGCTCAATTGAAGAAATGATACAAGTTACAAAATTTGGTGGAGTACCGATCTCACCAATGCAAAAAGAAATATATTTAGTAAAATAAAGTTGAATAAAATTATCATATAATATATAATCAAAAGAAAAGATGTATATAGATAAGGGGGAATATGTATGGATCTTGCAAAAATATTAGTAATTTCAGTATGTGCTGTATGGGCAGTAGCAATTATTATTTATTTATTAATAAAAGATATACATGATAGAAAATACAATAAGGTACTTATGACAAAAACACAAATGTATGAACAAGATAAAAAGAAAATGAAAGAAATGTAAGAAAGGATGATAATATGGAATTAAAGTATGAAAAAAAAGATATTTATAGTTCTTTAAATGAAAAAGAATTAGAGGATGTAGAGTTATTTACAAATGATTATATCAAGTTTTTAAATAACTGTAAAACTGAATATTTATGCGTTGAGGAAGCTATAAAAATACTTAACGAAAATGGATTTTTGGATATAAAAAATGTAGATAAATTAACGCCTGGCTCAAAAGTTTATTTTGTAAATAAGGATAAATCTTTATTTGTTTCAGTTATCGGAAAAGATGATTTAAAAGAAGGCGTAAATATAATTGGTGCTCATATAGATAGTCCACGTCTTGATTTAAAACCTATGCCACTTTATGAAAATAGAGATGTAGGGTTATTAAAAACTCAATACTATGGTGGTATAAAAAAATATCAATGGATGTCAATTCCTCTTGCAATGCATGGTGTTGTTTATGATGAAAATGGAAATAAAATTAAGATTTCTATTGGAGAAAATGAGGAAGAACCATGTTTTACAATAGCAGATTTACTTCCACATCTTGCAAAAGACCAAATGAAAGCAAATGCAAATGAGTTTATAGACCCAGAAAAGATGTCTGTTTTATTTGGAACTATTAAGGATAAAGAGGCAAAAGATAGTAAGGTAAAGACTAATATATTAAAAATATTAAATGCAAAATATGGAATAAAAGAAATAGATTTTGCAAGAAGTGAAATATCATTTGTACCATCATTTAAAGCAAAATATGTTGGAATAGATATGTCAATGATTGGTGGATATGGCCAAGATGATAGAGTATGTGCATATTCTACTTTAAGAGCTATGATTGATTTAGCAAAAGAAAATAGTGATATAAATAAAACAATTATTGCTATGATTGTTGATAAAGAAGAAATAGGAAGTATAGGTAATACTTCTATGAGTACAGAAGCATTTGATTTATTTATTGATATGCTAATTAAAAAAACTGGTAAAAATGATGTAAATAGACTTGAGTTATATTATAATTCCAAAATGTTATCTGCAGATGTATCTGCTTGTGTAGACCCAGTCTTTGAAGAAGTTTCAGATGTTCAAAATGGAAATATGCTTGGTTGTGGTGTAGCACTTGAAAAATATACAGGTAGTGGTGGAAAATATAATTCAAGTGATGCAAATGCTAAATTTGTTTCAACTGTAATGTCAATTTTTGAAAAAAATAATGTAGCTTATCAAATGGGTACATTAGGAAAAATAGAAAAAGGTGGTGGAGGAACTATTGCATATATACTTGCAAATAAAGGTGTAGATGTAATAGATTGTGGTACACCTGTACTTGCAATGCACTCACCATTTGAGGTTACTTCAAAATATGATGTATATATGACATATAGGGCGTATAAGGCTTTCTTTAATAATTAAAAAAACAAGGAGGGAAGAAGTTTGTTCAAAAACCTGTTAAAAAATACTGACTGGATACTTTTTGCATGTGTTATTTTATTGTTTGTTATTGGAATAATTGCAATTTATAGTGCAGGATATGCAACTGATGTAAATAAAGATGAATATATTAAGCAAATAGTATGGTTTGGTGTAGTACTTGCAATGATTATAGTTATTTGGTGTATTGATTATAACGTGTTTGATATATTTGGATATATATTATATGCAATAAACTTCATACTCCTTATTCTTGTATTATTTATGCCATCTATTATGGGAGCTAGTAGTTGGTTTAATCTTGGTGGGATACTTTATCAGCCATCAGAGCTTATGAAAATAGCATATATTATATGTAGTGCAAAATTTATGAGCATTTTGAAGAATAATATTAATAAAAATGATAAGAAAAAAAGAAATATAATGATAGCAGTTCTTGCACTTTTATTAATTGTGCCACTCGCACTTATAATTTTGCAACCAGACTTTGGAACAGCTATTGCATTTTTATTTATTGCAGCATTTATGATATTTAAATATGGAATTAAATATAGATATATATTTATAGCTATTGCTGTAATTTTAATACTTATTCCAATTGTTTACTTTTTCTTGCTTAATCCAACACAAAAGCAAAGAATAAAAGTATTTCTTGATCCTGAACTTGACCCACTAGGTAGTGGATATAACGCTATACAGTCAAAAATTGCTGTTGGCGCTGGTATGTTATTTGGAACAGGACTTTTAAATGGTGCGCAGACACAATATGGTTATTTGCCAATTAAATCTTCTGATTTTATCTTTTCGGTTATTTCAGAAGAAATGGGCTTTATAATGTCAACAATTGTAGTATTAATTTATGCTTTACTTATATTGCGCCTTATAACAATATCAAAGAATGCAAGAGATGATTTTTCTTCATTTATGGTTATTGGTATTGCTGGTATGTTTTGTTTTCATTTTATGCAAAATATTGGTATGACAATAGGCATACTTCCAATAACAGGTGTACCACTTCCTTTTGTAAGCTATGGTGGAAGTAATATGATAACTAGTGGGATTGCTGTTGCTATTGCACTTAATGTATCTGCAAGAAAATCAAAAAATGTTTTTTTATAAAAATGGAAAAATATGATAAAGGTATTGGTATACTACATAAGATTTAATTTGTTTTTGATCAATAGAAAAATATTGTAAAAAGATATAAAATACTGTATAATAAAAGCGTAAAGAGCTATAATAAATATGTAAAAACTATGTAAACAAGAGAGGTTGAAAATATGAAAATACTATACATACATACATACATACATACAGCACACTAAAAAATAAAAATAGTAGCAAAATAAAAGAGGAAAAAATTGTAAAAACTGTAAAAAAAGAAATAAAAAATATAATAAAGCCAGTGTTAGGAT
>CANRQA010000029.1 GCA_947632635.1 uncultured Clostridia bacterium
TCTTAAAAAATTATATCACTGTATTACTTTAAAGTCAAATTTTATTTACTATACCAATTCTTTTACTATTTTTGTTATAACAAATTCCAGTTCATCCCAAGTTGTATATGTAAATTTCGCATAATTATTATTTTTTAAATCTACACTTAAATTTTCTACTTTTTCATCATGTGATACACTACTTTTAAAAATACAATATATATGTGGTACGTTATATTTTTTAGCATTGTTATATTCCTCAAGTGTAAACTCACCTACTGTTTTTCCAATAAGTGCAATGAATATATCGGTATCTATTAACTCTTTAATATATTCATCTTGTTTTCTTCCATTTTTTGATATTGAATTATCAAAAAATTCACATTCAAATAAATTTATTCTAATTCCATAATCAATTACTTCGTCCTGTATTTTTCTTATGCAATCGCCTATAAAATTACGTTCATCTTTAAATTCTCTTATTGACGATGCCAAAAATAATTTTATCTTTTTCACTGATATGCTCCTTTTAATATTCTTTAAAAGTTTTTTCTAGTTGTTCCATAGCCCACTTTAATTTTTGTCTTGGTAAGGCAATGTTTAATCTTTGAAATCCAGTTCCTTTTTTTCCAAAAATCTTACCACTATCTAGCCATAATTTAGCATCATTAAGCATTAATTCTTCAATCTTATCATCTGATAAATTCAAATCATTAAAATCAAGCCATAAAAGATATGTTCCTTCTGGATATATTAATTTTATTTTAGGTAAGTTTTTCTTTAGAAAATTATCAACATAATTTATATTATCAAATAAATACTTTTTAAGTTCATTTAGCCACTTTTGTCCTTTTTCATAAGCTGATTTACATGCTGTTAACCCCATTATATTTATTAAACTATATCCCGTATTCCATACTTGTAATTGAAACTCTTTTCTTATTTTTTCATTAGGAATAAATATATTAGATACTTGCAAACCAGCCAAATTAAATGTTTTTGTAGGTGCAGTACAAAGTATTATATTATTTTGATAATCTTCATAATTTAGCATAGATATATGCTTTCCACTCCATACAAAATCACTATGAATTTCATCACTAACAATATACACATTATACTTTTTGCATATCTCAACTATTTTATCTAATTCATCTTTTCTCCAAACTCTACCAACAGGGTTATGAGGCGAACATAACAAATATAGTTTCACATCATATTGTTTAATTTTATTTTCTAAATCAATAAAATCTATCTCATAATGATTATCTTTTAATACCAAATCACTGCTTATAACTTTTCTTTTATTATCTTCTATTACTTCTGTAAAAGGATAATACACAGGATTATTAATTATTACATAATCATTTTCAAGCGTAAGAGTTTTAACAGCTGTAGCAAGTGCAAATACTACTCCTGGAGTTGTTATTAACCAATCTTTTTTTAGTTTAATATTAAAATTATTTATGTACCATTTCTGTATTGATTTAAAATATTCTTCATCTTCTTTAGAATATCCAAAAATTCCATGTTCAATTTTTTTATGCATATCCTCTAATATTTCTTCACAACATTTAAAGTCCATATCTGCAACCCACATAGGAAATACATTATTAGGCTTATTTTTTGCAGATTTAAAATCGTATTTTAAGCTATTTGTATTATATCTATTTATATTTTCATCAAAATTCATTTTTACCACCTACAAATCAATAAATATTGGTTTACGTTTATCAAAAATTGTATAATATGTAAAGCCTAAATCTTTTAACATATCTTTAACATCTTCAAAATTAGAACACAAATCTTCACATCTATGTGCATCTGAGCCAATTGTTATAATACTACCACCAAGTTCTTTATATCTTTTTATAATATCTACATTTGGATGAGGTGTATTTAAACCATATCTAATACCAGATGTATTTACTTCTATCCCCTTATCCTTTTTTATAATTAGTTTTAAAATTTCATCTAATATATCACTAAATTCATCATATTCTAATGTTTTATCTTCATATCCCCCATACCTTACAATGTAATCAATATGTCCATAAACATCAAATTCATCATAAATAGTAATATTTTTTAGTACCTCATTAAAATACTTCATGTATGCCTGATGTCTGCTTATTCCCTCAAAAAAGCTAATATCTTTTGATATATCTTTTTTACATGTAATATGAGATGAACCTATTACAAAATCAAAATCATATTTTTTTACCATGCCTTTTATTATTTCTTCAATATCTGGTTGTAGGCCAATTTCAATGCCAAATTTTAAGTTTATTTTATCCTTATATACTTCTTTTAATTTTAAAAATTCATTGTTATAATTTTCAACATCAATTGTCTTTAAATTACTTTTTACTCCGTCATAAATATCATAATGCTCAGTAAAACATAATTCCTTTAATCCTTGAGATATTGCTTTTTCTATATGCTCGTTCATTGTAGAAATCCCGTCATGTGATAACGTACTATGTACATGATAGTCTGTATAAATCATATTTTTTTCCCTCCTAAAAGAAAAACCTAAGAATTAAGTCTTAGGCTCTTCATTTTCTTCTATTTCTTTTTCCACTTCATCTTTTATCTCATCATGTATAAAATCATCTGTTGTATATAACAATTTCTTTATGCTAAAAAAGCCTAGTGAAAACCCAAGTAAACTAATAATTGCAATAAAAAGATAAAAACAAGTTTCTATTACATCACTTGGTAAATTTTGAAAAATTTTCATATTTGCAACAGACATTTCAAAATCTGCCATTGGTATATATGAAAAAATACACCACAATACTACAAGACCTGTAATACATGCTAACAAATCAACAAATAATTTACTTTTTTTATGTTCAAAATTTTTCATAAATTTCACCTCTTCTTTTGTTTATTTTTTAATTTACTTTTGCTTTTTTAGTCTTTGTTTCCTTTTTATTACTTTCTTTTTTATTTACTTTATTATCTATTTTAGATATAAAATCCCTTCTTATAGCAGTAAAATTATTTAATAATCTACCTGTAAATACAATTACAACAGCAAGATATATATCAACATTTAATTTACTTCCAATATATACTAAAAATATTGAAATTAAAGCATTTCCAAAAAAACCTGATAAAAATATTGTAAGGCTAAATTTCTTTTCTATATTTGCAGAAAATGCACCAAATACAGAATCAAGACAAGCAAGTATTGCAACTGCAATATACTGTGAATAAGAATATGGTATTGCAACATTTAAGCCTGTAAATATACCCGCAAGTATAAATATAATTATTATAACTATGCCAACCAACTTCTATTCCCCCTTACTCATCATCCTCTGGTACTATCGCATTTTTAAATGAAAGTGTACCTTCATATTTTCCAACTACAATATCACTTTGCCTTGTAACAGTTACTTGTACTCCATACTCACTTAGTAAATCAACCACTCCGTTTTTTATTGTCATAGCACTTTCTAAGTATTGTGCATTACCTATAGCTTTTATTTCAAAAGGTGCAGCAATTTTTTGATAATTAACTTGTATAACTGGCCCTACACATCTTATAGCAGAGGTTGTAATTATTCTTTGCCCATTTACACTAATAGCCTCTGCACCAGCAGCTTTTAATTCATTTACAACTGTTAGAATATCACTATCATGCACTAAAGTATCAGCCCTTACTGTATCATCAGCTAAAGCTGTGCCATCATTTAAAGTAATAATTATGCCCTCGCCTTTTAAATCAGTAGTACCAGCTAATGCACTTAAATTATTAATTTGAGTTTTCATTGAACTAATAAGTTCATTATTTGTAGCAGAATTTGTTTGATACTCCTCTACAACTTTTACATTTTCATCATATGAATTTTTCAAATCGTTATATTTTCTTTGCAAAGTAACAAGCTCATCTGCAAGTTCACTTTCCCTTTTACCTTGTAATACACTTTCAGACTCACTCATACTTTTCATCTGTGCTGCAAGCAATAAACTAAGGAAAAATAACGTTATACCAATTATAGTATAAGGTAATACTAAATTATTTTTACAAAATGTAAATACTTTTTCTTTTATAACTTTTAGTTTCTTTACAAACGCCTTATCATTTGTCTTATTAATTTCTTCTTTTTTGTCAACTTCCTTTGGCACGTATTTTCCCTCCTTAATCTAAAAACTTGAATATGTAGGACTTGACTTTGTAAGGTCTATAAAACCTGTCGCATCCTCTCCAATTTTTGCTATAATTTCCCTTAATACACTCATATTATACTTAATATTTGTGTCATTTGGAAAGATTATATTAAGTTTATCATTTAAAGTAGCTGTTGTCAAGGAATTTTCAAAATTTACCTGAGTGAAACTACCATTTATACCACTTTTTTCAAATTCTTTTAGGATGTTTTTAAAGACATTTAATTTATCCATATCAATATCCTTAATTTTTGTTGCAAATACAACCTCGTCATCAAATATAAAGCCATAAGTTAATAATTCATCTGCAGTTTTATCTTTTATATCAACTTGCTCTATAATAACTCCATCATCATCAATTCTATAATATATATTTTTTTCCTTATCATATGCAAAGTATTTTGACGTTCTTTCTGTTATTTCAATAGTAATTTTACCAGGTAATGTAGCTTTTAATTTAGCACTTTTTATATAAGGGAGTTCTTTTACTGTTTTTGAAACCCCTTTTAACATCTGCCAAAATATATTTCTACCAATTATAACATCTGCCTTACTAATTACTTCTTCTTGTTTATATCTATCTGTTCCTATAACCTCAACATTTGATATATCAAATGTTGAAAGAGTAAATAACAAGTATGATACTATTAGAAAAACTAAAAATACAAGAATAAATACTACTGTTTTAATTTTCTTGCGTTTATTTTTTTTGTTATAACTCATTTTCTTTTTTGCTACATCTGTTTTAGGTATATCTACCGTTTTTGTTTTTAGAGCTTTCTGTTTAGTTACTTTTGATTTAGAGTTTTTATTAGAGTTTGCTTTAGAGCCTGTCCTAGTTTTGTACTCTAATCTTTTCAAGTTTATCACCTACTTTTTTAATGCACTTAAAATACACTTATATATTCTATCTTCTACATCTTCTACTATAATTTGTGATGCTATTTGTGATTTCCTTTGAAGATTTGATTTTAGCATTTCATCTACAGTATCATATAACAATGTAGGTGTTAAATCTTTTTCTTCGATTATTTTACCTGCACCTATATCTTCTAATATTTTTGCATTATAATACTGATGATTTTCAGCAGCTATTGCAAGTGGTATAAGGATAGAGGGCTTTCCTGCAAGGCTTAACTCTGTAATAGTCATAGCACCTGACCTTGTTATACATAAATCAGCTACCTTATACATCTTTTCCATATCAAATATAAATTTTTCTATTTTTAAATAACTAGATAAATCTATATGAAGTTCTGTTTCTATATCAGCTTTTAATTTTATAATTTCATCATAGTTTTTATCACCTGTAACAAGGATAATATATGCATCTTCAAATCTTTTTTCTTTTATCATTTGAAGTATTGTTTTATTTATAAACATAGCACCTTGACTTCCGCAAGTAACAAGTATAATCTTTTTGTTTATATTAGATAGTCCCATACTCTCTTTGCATTTTTCCTTGTCAAGATTTAAAATATCATATCTATTAAATTTTGCAGGTGTTCCAGTATATACAACATTTTCTTTGTATTTTAATCTATCCTTTGTAACTTCAAAGCCTGTCATTACACAAGCAGCAGATTTTGCAAAAAGTTTTACAGACATACCAGGATATGAATTACTCTCATGCAAAATATATGGTATTTTTAATGATTTACAAGCAAACATTGTTGGCACACAAATATAACCACCAGTTCCAATTACTAAATCAGGTTTAAAACTTTTTAATATAAGTTTTGCATCAGCAATACCCCTATATGCATTAATTAATGCAGTTATATTTTTTAAAGTAAATGAACGAGTAATTTTTCCGTGTCCTAATATGCTTAATATCATAACCTGCATTTTTTACTAGTTTATTTTCAAGTCCTGTTTCTGTTCCAATAAATAAAAATTCAGATGACGGACTATTTATTTTTATAATTTCAGCAATTGCTATTGCAGGATTTATATGTCCACCTGTTCCAGCACAAGCAAATACAACTCTCATATAATTCCTCATTTCTTAAAATTATTGTTTACAATTTCTTGAAATACTTAAAAGTATCCCCATAGCACATAAATTTATAAATAAAGCTGTACCACCATAACTAAAAAATGGAAGTGGCATACCTGTTACTGGCATTGAGCAAGTAACAACAGCAATATTTACAATTATTTGTAATGCAAATACACTTGTTATTCCAGTTGCTATAAGTGAGCCATACATATCTTTACAAGTCATAGCTATTTTAAAGCCTCTATATATGAAAAATACAAAAAGTCCTAACACCCCTACTGTACCAACAAGTCCTAATTCTTCTCCAAGCACTGAAAATATAAAGTCATTTTGTGCCTCAGGAAGCCATAAATATTTTTGTCTACTTTGACCTAAACCTCTACCAAACAGTCCTCCAGAACCTATTGCATATAAACTTTGGGCAGCTTGCCAGTTACCATCTTTTATATCCTCTTCAGGATTCATAAAAGATAATACTCTTTTTACTCTAAAAGGCTCTGCTATTACAAATGCACCAACTGCAATTATTCCAATAAGCACTAATGCAATAATATATTTTGCTTTTACTTTTATTCCACTACCAAAAATAATTGAAGCTGAAGCAACAACCATAACTAAAGTACCACTCATATGTTTTTGTAAAAACATTACTAAAACAACTATAGCAAGAAGTATGACTGGCACAATATACCCTTTTACATTGTTCATCTTTTTGTAATTACTTGCAATATATGTTGCAGTTGCCATTACAAGAGCAATCTTCATAATTTCAGATGGCTGAAATCTAAAAGAGCCAAAACCTAACCACCTTGTTGCTCCATTAACACTAACACCAAGTGGTGTTAAAACTGCGATTAACAAAATTAAAGCAAGTATATAAAATAAATAACTCCACCTTAAATATACTCTGTAATTTATCCTTGATATTGCAAACATTGCAACAATACCAGCAAGTGCAAAAAATAATTGTCTAGTTAAAAGATAATTACTATTTTCATATGTACTTAAAGCATAATATGAACTAGCAGAAGAAACCATAATAAGCCCCAAACACAAGAGAATTATTATGGTAATGAGCATACTAAAATCCATACTATTCTTTTCTTTACTAATTCCTTTAACTTTACTCATATTTTACCTGTTTTTTATACAAAAAACAGTTCTCCTTTCTAGTAAATTTTTTATATAAAATATGCTACAGCACAACAAATTGCTGTGATTATCCAAAATATTAAAACAATTTTTGTTTCTTTCATTCCACTAAGTTCTAAATGATGATGAAAAGGTGCCATTTTAAATAAGCGTTTTCCTTTTGTTAATTTAAAATATATTACTTGTATTACAACAGAAATAGTATCTATTATACAAACAAATGCAACAATTGCAAGATATAATGGCATTTTAGTCATAAGTGCAATAGCTGCGATTGCACCACCAAGTGCAAGTGAGCCAGTATCCCCCATAAATACATGGGCAGGATGTAAATTAAATATTAAAAAGCCTAAACAAGTTCCAACACTAACACTTCCAAGTATTATCATTTCTGTATTATTATCTTTTATTGCTACTACTGTAAAAAATGTCATTATTATAGCTACCACACCTGCTGCAAGCCCATCAAGTCCGTCAGTTAAATTTACTGCATTAGCAGTTCCAAGTAATATAAACGCTGCAAATGCTACAAATACACCTAAAGATAAAGCAAGTGGTTGATTTACAAATGGAACTATTATATCTGTTCCAAGTTTAAATACATTTAAATATAGAACTATAAAAACACCTGTTATAATAAAAAGCCCCAAAATCTTTTTCATAGGAGATAGACCTTTTGAATCATGTTTTACAAGTTTTTTGTAATCATCAATAAATCCAACTATTCCAAAGCCAAGTATTGCAACAATTGCAAGAATTAACTCATGATACCTAACCGAATATATCCCAAGTATTAAAGTCATAACTATAAGAATAATAAGTCCACCCATTGTTGGAGTACCATTCTTTTTTAAATGAGATTTTGGACCGTCATCACGCACTACCTGACCTATATTTAATTTTTTTAACTTTGGTACTATAATAAAGCCAAGTAGTACAGTAACACCAAAAGAAATAAGTAAATTAAGCGTTTGTATATTCATATTTTTCCCCTTCTTTAAACTGTATTATATATTTTTTTCTTCCATTTTTTCAGCAATAGATTTTACAATTTCTCTTTCATCAAATTTTATCTTTTTGTTGTTTTTCAATATTTGATATGTTTCATGACCTTTTCCAGCAAGTATTATTATATCATTTTTCCAAGCTATTCTCATTGCAAACTGAATAGCCTCACGCCTATTTTCTATAATTTTATATAGTCCTTTTGTTTTCTTAATTCCCTCTTCTATGTCTTTCATTATTTTAATAGGTTCTTCATTTCTAGGATTGTCAGTTGTAATTACGGTAAAATCAGCAAGTCTTCCTGCAATTTCTCCCATCATAGGTCGTTTTAAAGTATCCCTATTTCCACCACAGCCAAATACGCATATAACTCTTGCTTTAGCGTGTTTTTTTACTGCTGTAAGAATAGCTTCTAAACTTGACGGAGTATGTGCATAGTCAATCATAACAGTAAATGATTTACCAGTTTGAACAATTTCACTTCTACCTGGTACTTTTACGTTTTGAAAAGCTAAAAGTATCGCATCCATTTGTGCATTAAATAGACTACATACAGCTATTGCTGCTAAAGCATTATATACTGTAAATCTTCCAGGTATATTTATATGTATTGTTTCAAGCATTTTATTTATATACATTTTAAACTCAACATTATCAGCATTAATTCTAATATCTGTTGCAGTTAAATTAACTTCATTATCAAGTCCATAAGTTGCAATCTTGCAAGGTATCATCTTTTTTAGTCTAGGTGCATATATATCGTCACCATTAATTATTGCAAAATCTGAATTTTCAAATAACTTTGCTTTTGCCATTAAATAATTTTCCATATTCTCATGAAAATCTAAATGTTCTTCAGATAAATTTGTAAATACTCCTACACTAAATCTAATTCCAT
The DNA here is from genome assembly GCA_947632635.1 of uncultured Clostridia bacterium. GTDB lineage: Bacteria > Bacillota > Clostridia > TANB77 > CAG-465 > CAG-465. The sequence goes on from CANRQA010000029.1 coordinate 9,219, forward strand.
ATACCCTATCTAAAGCAAGTGCATGTGATGAAACTTCCATAACGACATATTCCATTTCTGCATCTACCATATCTTTTAATAATTTTTGTAAGTCTATACTTTCTGGTGATGTTCTAGTTGCCTCAATTTGTACATTTCCATATGTGTTATATATTGTTCCTATCATACCTGTCTTTTTACCTGATGCAAGAAGTATATCTCTTATCATATACGCGGTAGTTGTTTTTCCTTTTGTTCCAGTTATTCCAATGATTTTTAGTTTCTTTGCTGGGCTATCATAATATACTGCTGACATTACTGCAAGTGCACGTCGTGTAGAGTTAACTTTTATTACTGTAATATTTTTTTCTTGTATTTTTTCCTCTATATTTGATATATCTACATTTTTTTCAATTATTATGCAAATAGCACCTTTATCAATAGCAGTTTCTATAAAATCATTGCCATCAAATTCAAAACCTTTTATTGCTATAAACACATCATTATTTTGTATCTTACTAGAATCGTACTCTATTTTTCCTATGTCAATATTTGTACTTCCCGTAATTTCTTTATCTTCAGCTAAATCTTCAATTAAATATTGCAAAAGCATAATTTTGCCCTCCCTAAAATTTTTCAATATATATAATTATATCATATTTTAAACATTTGTAAATACTAATTTTTATACTATTAATAGGACCTATTCTACTTTATTTTTTAAATCCTACATCTATTATTATTTTATTATTTTTATATTACATTCATGTCACATTTATGTATAAATCTTACGGTAAATCAATTGTATCAACACATTTTATTGTAACAATTGAACCCTTTTCAATTACTGTACCTGGTGATGGGTCTTGAGTTAATACATAACCGTTTCCAACTATCCTTACATTAAGTCCTGCATTTCTAAATAACCTTGTAGCAACCTCTGAAGATTTATTTCTTACATCTGGTACTTGAACAGTTTGCTTTTCGTTATCATCAATATATACCCTAACACTTGAGCCATCCATTAAAGAAGCTCCAGCTTTAGGTATTTGGTCTTTAATTATATCTTCATCTTTTAAATCTACATCTGCTGCAATTTTAAAGCCTTGTGCTAAAAGTAATTCTTTTGCTTCTGCTACTGTTTTTGAAGTTAAATCAGGTATTACCTTTTCTTTAATACTATTTTCTTCTAATGTATAATCTGTTGGTACATTTAAATATCTTAAAGATTCATCAAGTATTGAGCCTACAACTGGGCCACAAACTGTTGCACCACCATGTCCTGATGGGCCTTTGCAATCAAATAAGTTAACAACAACTACAAGTTCTGGCGAACTAACAGGAGCAATACCTGCATAACCTGCTAAATATTTTAAGTTTTCACCTCTACCATTTTCACCTGTTGCAGTTTTTCCAGCTACCCTATATCCACGTACTGCACCAGACTTTGCTGTTCCTTCAGTTACTGTACTTTCTAATGCACTAAGTATATCATCTGCGGTAGATTTTGACATTATTTGTTTTAATACTTTTGATTCTACCTTTTTTTCATAATTACCACTACCACTTTTTATTTCTTTAACAACATAAGGCTGAACAAGGTATCCACCATTTGCAATTGCTGCATAATTTACTGCTGTTTGAAGTGTTGTAATTTGGATAGTTTGCCCAAATGATGTGGTAGCAAGGTCAATTTCTGTCATTGTTTTTGGGTCGTGCATTATACCTGATGCCTCACCTGGTAAATCAATTCCTGTTTTTGAATCTAAATTAAATGCTGAAAGATATTTACAATATGTATCTATTCCTATTCTTTTTCCTACTTGCATAAATACTGGGTTACAAGAATTCATTATACCTTCTCTTAAAGACTCACTTCCATGACTTCTTGGATATCTCCAACATTTTATAGTCCAAGTCCCTATTTTCATACTACCACTACAATTAAACTGACCTGGTGCATCTAAAGTTGTTACATGTTCTTCAAGGGCTGCTGTTGCTGTTACTACTTTAAAAGTTGAACCTGGTTCTTGTGTGTCTGAAATTGCTTTATTTCTCCACATTTTCTTTAATTCATTGCTTTTTTCTTCACTACTTAAAGTATCCCATTTTGCTTTTAATTCATCTGAATATGGGGTAAAAGGCTCATTTGGGTCAAATGTTGGCATAGTAGACATAGCAACAACCTCACCAGTTGTTGGTCTTAATACTACTGCCATACCATATTCTGCAAGATTTTCTTTTACCGCTTTATCTAAATATTTTTCTACTATTGACTGAATTGTTGCATCTACTGTAAGCACTATATCATTTCCGTCAACAGGAGCTATATATTGTTCATTTGTAAAAGGTGTTTCTCTACCTTTTCCGTCTGTACTTCCAACAATTTTTCCGGGTATTCCAGATAATTCTTTATCATAATATGCCTCTAAGCCCTCAAGGCCTTGATTATCTGTACCAACAAAACCTAATACTTGTGCAAGAAGTTCAGTATATGGATATACTCTTTTTGTATCTTCATCAACTCTAATTCCTGATACTTCCTCATCACTTATATATTGCAAAACTAGATTTGCCTTATCTTTGTCAACCTTACTTGCTATCGTTTCACTAGATGAGTTTTTATTTAATTTTGCAAGGACATCATCTTTATTTAATTCAAGTATTTCTGCAAGTTTTGTTGCAACCTTATCTTTATCTTCTTTGTCTATACTATTTGGTACAACACTTACTACATTTACTGATATACTTTGAGCAAGTACTTTTGAGCCAGTTGCATCATATATTGTTCCCCTTTTTGCAGCGACTTTTCTTTGTCTTGTTTGTTGTTCATATGCCATTTGAGTATAATGCTCTGATTTTACAATTTGTATATACACAAGCCTTATAGCAAGTAAAACAGCTATAGCTACGCAACACCTTAATACTATCATTATTCTTTTTTGGTTCTTTAAAGACATATATGCCACTTGCATTCACCTCTTTTTGATTTATTTTATTATATCATATACTAATAACAAAACCAAGTCAAATTATAGTCATACTAAATAATACTTATAATTTGCCTTGGTTATTCCTTTTTTTCTAAAATATCTTATTTATAAAATCTTTAATTTGCTCTATAATCTTCTCAATAAAATTTAAACTTTCACCCTCTTCTACCTCAGCAGTAGAATCTGATGTGTTTATATATACTGTTTGGTTTTTATCAGGTTTTTGCATTCCAAGTTTTTGTTTTGCATAGGCTTCAATCTCATCTAAATTGGTATTTTGCTCTACATCTATCTGTGAATTTAAAAGTGCTGCTTCTACACTATTTAATTCATCTTTTAATTCTTGTGCTTTTAGATTTTTTTCGCTTATTACATTAAAACGATATGTAATTAACATTGTCATTGCAAATGCTGTTAATATAAATGAAAAAATTAATATGTTACTTTTTCGTTTTTGTTTTGGTCTGTTAACTACATTTTTTCCTGTTTTCCTATTTGATTTTTCTTCATAAATTGTATCAAGTTGTCTTTTTTTTGCAGTACTACCAGTTTCGTAATAGTCTTCATATATCTTTCTTGCCGGCATTTAATTTTTCACCTCTTTTTTGCCTGATTTTTTAACCTCTTATATATTTCTACATTTTTTGCTAATTTTCACATACACGTTCAAAAACTCTAAGTTTAGCGCTTCTAGCTCTTGGGTTTTCTTCAATTTCTTGTGATAAAGGAATAATTGGCTTTTTTGTTATTATTTTCCCATATGATACTTTTCCACAAACACAAACAGGAAAATCTTTAGGACAAGTACATTTTCCCTCTAACTTTTCGTATGTATGTTTAACTATTCTATCTTCTAATGAATGAAAAGTTATAACGGCAAGTCTACCACCATTATTTAAACTTTTAACTGAATCTATTACTGCTTGTTTTAATTTTGTTAATTCTTGATTTACTTCTATCCTAATTGCTTGAAAAACTCTTTTTGCTGGATGCTGTTTTTCATTTAATGCTTTTTTTGGTATCGCTGATTTAATTATATCTACAAGTTCTAATGTTGTTTCTATTTTTTTATCTTCTCTATATTTGCAAATTTTTTTAGCAATACTACTAGAATATCGTTCTTCTCCATATTCTTTAAATATTTGTATAAGTTTTTCTTCGCTATAATTATTTACTACTTCCCATGCACTAAAGGAGTCTTGCTGGTTCATCCTCATATCTAACTTTTCATCTTGCATATAACTAAAGCCTCGTTTACTATTATCAAGTTGATATGAAGATACTCCAAGGTCAAGTAATATTCCATCTACTGCTGGTATATCTATTTTCTTTAATATTTCTATAATATTTGCATGATTATCTTGAACAAATATTACATTGTTATATTCTTTTAGTTTTTCTTTTGAAGCATTTATAGCCTCTATATCTCTATCTATTCCTATTAATTTTCCAGTATTATCTAACTTTTTTAATATTTGATATGAATGTCCTGCTCCACCAAGTGTTCCGTCAACATATATTTTATTTTTTCTTATATTCAAATTTTCTATACATTCATTTAATAATACTGATTTATGTTTAAATTCCATTTTTTTCTCCTAATACATTTAATTATTTTATCTTTTGTTTCTTAATTTTTTTTCTTTTGTTCCCGTTATATTAGGATTTTATCTTTTGTTTCTTAAGGTTTTATCTTTTGTTTATAATTTTATTTTTCTTTTGTTTATTTTAGTTTTAGCTTTTGTTTTTTGTATCTTTTGTTTGATATGTTAAATGCCTAAATCAGACATTTGACTTGCGATTTCATCAACGTCCATATTATCTTGAGATGTATAATTTGCCCATTTTTCTCTATCCCATATTTCTGCTCTTGTTGATACTCCAACTATTGTAACATCTTTAGTAATACCTGCATAGTCTCTTAAATTTTGTGGTATATTGATTCTTCCTTGTTTATCAATTTCACATTCAGTTGCTCCAGAAAAGAAAAATCTTACAAAGTTTCTTGCATTAGTGTTAGTTAATGGTAATGATTTAAGTTTGGTTTCAAATGTTACCCATTCTTGCTTTGAATAAGCAAATAAACAATTATCAAGCCCTTTAGTTACGATAAATTTTTCACCTAAATCTTCTCTAAATTTTGATGGGACACTTACTCTTCCCTTTACATCTAGGCTATGATTATATTCTCCAAGTAACATTTTTATCACCTCCAACTTTATACCACTTTATACCACTTTGTACCACTTACTCCTATTTTAGTATAAAAAAAATTAAAAATCAATACTTTTTATTAAATTTTTTAAAAAAATTTATTGATTTTTTTGACTTCCATAATACATAATTTATTTACTATAAAATACATTTACAATATTTAAAGTAATTATAGCTGCAATAGTATACATAATTTTTTATCTTGACATTAAATTTTTGCTATGATATAATTTTTATACATTAAATATTTTAGTCCATTAAATTATTATATTTTTTTACTAATTAGAAAGGATGATTATTTTGAATGAAATAGTATTTGTAACACACAATAAAGGTAAAATTGCTTCTGCAAACAAACAATTAAAAGGCGTAAATTTTAGAGTGTTTGAATATGATTTAGATGAACCAAGAAGTGATGATATAAAATATATATCAAAATGTAAAGTAATGGAGGCATACAAACTTGTAAAAACACCTTGTATTTCACTTGATTCTGGCTTTTTTATTGATGCATTAAATGGATTTCCAAAAGCATTTGTTAATTTTTCTTTGGAAACAATAGGTATTTCTGGCATTTTAAAGCTAATGGATGGAGTTACTAATAGGAACTGTAAATTTACTGAAAGTTTATCTTACTATGATGGAAAAGAACTATATCAATTTGAAGGTCATCATGATGGTAAATTAGCAGAAAAAATACTTGGCAGTGATACCAACAAAAAGTGGTCTAATTTGTGGTATATTTTTATTCCCTATGGATATGAAAAAACTCTAGCAGAAATGACTGATGAAGAAAGAGCAAATAGAGAAAAAATTAGAGATATAAATCACTCGGTTTCTGCTATGTCAGAATTTGCAAAATGGTATACTAAAAAATAACATTAATTACTACCAAAGCCCATAAATATGAGTTTTGGTAGTTTTTTTATTTTCTTAATTCTTTTACAATATTACTTATTACATATGAAACATAATTAATTTCTTGTAGTGTATTTTCTTCTCCTAAAGTTATTCTAATTGTTGAAAGTGCAGTATTTTTATCTAAACCTATTGCCTCTAGTACATGAGATGGTGATGATACACTTGAATTACAAGCACTTCCGGCTTGAAACACATATATTATTCATATCAAGCATAAGTAGTAAATTTTTTGCATCTATTCCGTGGAAAACTTATATTTATATTTGAGGGTAATTTATTTGGTATATTTGCATTTACTATTATATTGTCTATGCTATTTTCTAATTTATTTAAAAGTGTATCTCTTAGCATTGATACCTTTTTGTTATGCATATTTATATTACTTGTAGCAATTTCAATGGCTTTTCCAAGCCCTACTATACCTGCAACATTTTCAGTTCCTGCCCTTTTGCAATGTTCTTGATGTCCACCTATTATAACTGGGTCAAAAATTATTCCCGAACGTATATATGCTGCTCCTATACCTTTTGGACCATAAAATTTATGTGCAGACATTGCTAAAGCATCTATATTTAATTCTTTTACATTAATATCTACATTTCCAATAGCCTGTACTGCATCTGTATGAAATAATATATTATTTTCTCTTGCTATTTTCCCTATTTCATCAATTTGTTGTATTGTGCCAAGTTCATTGTTTGCAAACATTATAGATATTAATATTGTGTCTATACGTATTGCTGATTTTAACTTTGTTATATCTACTACACCATTACTATCTACATCTAAATATGTAACTTCAAATCCCTCTTTTTCCAATTCTTTACACGTATTAAGGACTGCCAAATGCTCGATTTTACTTGTTATTATATGTTTTCCTTTTTTCCTGTTTGCTCTTGCAATTCCAAGTAATATCATGTTATCTGCTTCACTGCCACTTGAAGTAAAATATATTTCATTAACTTCACTTTTTATTGCTTTTGCCACATTTTCTCTTGATTTTTCAATTGCAATTCTTGATTTTCTTCCAATTGAATATGTCGCAGAGGCATTTCCAAAATTATCACAAAAATACGGTAACATTGCATTTAATACTTCTCTTTTTACTGGTGTTGTTGCACTATGGTCACAGTATATTATTCTTTCCATATGTCATTTCCTCCTAAAAAATATAATATATTACATTATATGTTTGATTTTTTCTTTTTGTTATATAATGTTTTATTATATAACCGTAATAATTAATTAAGTGAAAAATAATCATAATATTACATAATTTTTTAAAAGCGTTGACATAATATGAATAATATGATATAATAAATATTAGGTAATAATGATGATATTTATTAAAATTTTAATATTTAAGGAGGAGTTAAAATGTACGATTACTTTAACAATAAAGAGTTTTTAAGCAGCGAGGGACCTATTTATGATGGCTATTCCTTACGGTTTACCTTTCCAAACGGCTATACTGGAAGTGTCGTAAGGCACAGTACAAGCGATGGAGGTCCACAAGGGCTATGGGAGGTTGCTGTAATATACGACGGTAAGCC
>CANRQA010000030.1 GCA_947632635.1 uncultured Clostridia bacterium
ATATGAAAACACTATACATACATACATACATACATACTACACACTAAAAATAATAAAGTATAGAAATTTAAAAGAGGAAAAAATTGTAAAAACTGTAAAAAAATTAATGAAAAATATAATAAAACCAATGTTAGAATATGGGTAATGTTCTAGCATTGGTTTTTTGCGTAAAAAAGAAGAAAGTAGAGGTTAAAATATTATGAAAAGTGGGAAAAAAGGAATAAGTCTAATAGTGTTAGTAGTAACAATAGTAGTAATAATAATATTGGCGGTAGCAGTAATAGTAACAATGGCAAGAGGCAATGCTGTAGATAATGCAAGAGAAGCAAAATTAGTAACAGATATAGGAAACTTAAGGGAAGGGATACAAATAAAAAAAGGAAAAAATATAATAGATAGAGCAAAAGGAGAAGAAATAGTAGGAGAAATAGAAAATAAGCTATTTGGAGAAGTAGAAATGCTAGGAGAAAACTATGAAATATACAAAGATAAATTTGCAATAGAAAATGATGAGCCAGTATATAAAGAAGGGGCGTTTAATAAAAAACAAGCGGAAATATTAGAAAAAAATGGAGTAGAAAAAGAAAGTAAATATTATATAATAATGAATGAAAAAACGAGAGAAGAAAAATACAAAGAAGATGAAAGAGTAATAATATTAAAAGAATTGCAGGAGAAAATAACAAGTGGAGAATTTAGTGGTTATCAAGGAAAACACAATAAAGCATATATAATAGAGAATTTAGATTTAGGAGCAAAATGGAATGAGGAAGGAATTTTGCTGGAGGGAGAAGAATGGATACCAATAACAAGTATACCAGAAAATACAATATTAGATGGATGTGGAAAAACAATATCAGGGATGTATATAAATGCAACAGAACCAGGTAACGCACTTATAGATATAAATAATGGTATAATTAAAAAAGTAAAAATAGGAAAAATAAATTATATTACTAGTACAAATAATTCTACAGCTGCAGTATGTGTGTATAATTATGGTAGTATAATAGAATGTGAAAATAGAGCAAATATAACGTCAAAAGGAGGAATGGATACTGCTGGAATATGTGTTTTTAACAGAGAGAAATTTGGAGGAAATAAATCAATAATAGAAAAATGTAATAATTATGGCGCTATATCTGGCGGATATTACGTATCTGGAATATGTGCGGGGGCAAATAATAAAAATGGTGAAATAAGTTATTGTATAAATTATGGTAATGTTAATGGTCAAGCTTATGGATCTGCTGGTATTTTAGGAGGGAGTAATTCTAATGTGTTAGGTATAGTAAAAAATTGTATAAATTATGGAAATATACGATCTAATAGTAATTCAGCTGCTGGAATTGTAGATAGAGGAGCTCAGGTAAATATAGAAAATTGTATAAATTTTGGAGATATTTATGGATGTTACTCGGCTGCTGGAATAGCTGGGAGTTTTACTGAAGGAGCTATAATTAAAAACTGTTATAATGTAGGAAATGTAAGCCATTATGTTGATAGGTTTAATATTGGTGGAATAGTCTGTACGAATATAGGAATAATAGAAAATTGTTATAATATAGGTCAAGTATTTGAGTCAGATAAATATGTTGGAAATTATATAACAAAAGAAAATCAAGGGGAGATAATAAATTCGTATTATTTAGGTGAAAAATTAGAAAATAATAAATTAGTAGATGAAGATTTTATGAAAAGTGAAGAGTTTGCAAAAATGCTAGGAGAGGCATATTCAATGGACACAGAAAATAAAAATAATGGATATCCAATACTCAAAAAATTATCAGAATTGTATAAATGATGAAAAAAATCATGAAAATTAAGTAAAAACGTTAATATTCTTCAACCTATAAAACCTTTGTTCGATTTTTTTAAAAAAAGTGTTGACAATCAAAAAAATATTTGTTAAAATTATATCAAGAACAAAAGTTCTTTTAAGAGGTGGAGTATGATAGCAACATTACATATAAAAAATATAGGGATAATAGAAGATATAAATATAAACTTTCATGAGGGCTTTAATATATTAACTGGTGAAACTGGTGCAGGTAAGTCCCTTATAATTAAATCAATAGATATTCTATCAGGTGGTAGATTTTCAAAAGATACAATAAGAAAAAATCAAGAATCATCACTTGTTGAAGCATGTATATTTGATGAAAGTAATTCACAGGATATTGTAGTATCAAGAGAGATTTTCCAAAATGGAAGAAATTTGTGTAAAATTAACGGAAGACTTGTAACAGTAACAGAACTAAAGGCATTTATGAAAGATGTTGTGGATATTCATGGACAATATGATAATCAAAATTTAATGGATCCAAAAGAACATATTAAATTTATTGACGCTTTTTCTAAAGATGATATTGAAAAACATATTAGTCTGTATAAAGAGTATTTATATAGATATAATGAAATAAAAAAAGAATTAAAAAGAAATTATGGTAATGATATTGAAAGACAAAGAAAATTAGACCTGTTAAAGTATCAAGTAAATGAAATAACTGATGCAAATTTAGTCTTGGGGGAAGAGGAAGATTTAAATAGTAAGAAGAAATTATTACAAAATAGTGAAAAAATATCTGAAAATTTAGAACTTACAAAATATAAATTAAGTGAAAATGTAATAGATAATATAGATGAAATTATTATATCTCTTTCAAAAATAGCAGAATTAAGTACAGAATATAGTACATATTTAGAACAGGTACAAGGAGCATACTATACACTTGCAGATGTACTTGATAGCGTTACAAACATAATTGATAATGTTGAATTTGACGAAGAAGAAAACAATAAAATACAAGAAAGGCTTGAACTTATTTCTTCATTAAAAAGAAAATATGGTAGCACAGTAGAAGAGATACTTGAATATAAAAATAGTATTGAAACGCAAATAGCAGAAATAGAAAATTTAGAAGAATATAATAATAAATTAAAAGTCGAGCAAAAAGAAGTAGAAGAAAAACTTGTAAATATAGGTAGTATAATACATGATATAAGAGTTAAGTATTCTAATATATTAGAAGAAAAAATAAATAATGAACTTAAATCACTTGAAATGAAAAATGCTTGTTTTAAAGTAGATATAAAATATGATACAAATATATTTAAGGATAACGGCTTAGATCAAATTGAGTTTATGATATCAACAAATATTGGTGAAGATTTTAAACCATTATCAAAAATAGCCTCTGGTGGAGAAATAGCAAGAGTAATGTTAAGTATAAAAACAATACTTTCAAATGTTGATAAAGTGCAGGTTATGATATTTGATGAAATTGATACGGGAATAAGTGGTGTAACAGTAAAAGCGGTAGGTAAGAAATTAAAAACAATTTCAAAAAATCATCAAGTATTTTGTATAACACATCAACCGATTTTAACGGCAATAGCAGACTATAATTATATGGTATATAAAATTACAGATAAGGTAAGTACTACTACTAAAATAAAACTTTTAAATGAAGAAGAAAGAATAGAAGAAATTGCAAGAATTTCAACAGGCGAGGTAACAAAATCCTCGCTAGAACATGCAACAGAACTTAGAAAAGTATGCATAAATTGTTGAAAAAATCATAAGATTATGATATACTGAAAAATATATTTTTTATGGCACAAATTTTAATAAAGGAGTGGGAGTATGATTTGCACATCAAGTTATGAAAATTGCAAAGATAGTAGGGGAGTATCTATTTCAGGTAATAGTGGAAAAGATGCAGGATTTTGTGGTAGGTCATATATAAAACTTGCACCAAAACGTAATTTTTGGAAAATTTGGAAAGAAAATTTAGGTAAAGTTTCAAAATATGAAAGTGATAAGTATTATATTCATGAATATTATAGTCAAGTATTATCAAAATTAGATCCTATAGATGTGTATAGAGATTTGGATGGGTGTATATTACTTTGCTATGAAAAGCCATATGAGTTTTGTCATAGACACATAGTTGCTTGTTGGCTTGAAGAAAGTTTAAAAATTTGGGTACCAGAAGTAAAAGCTCCAAATTGTACAGATAAAATAATTTTAGAGTACAATTATGAAGATATAAGAGAACTTTTAAAACAAGAAATGGGAAAATAAAATTAAAGTAAAAAAGCAGGAGGTAGTAAGTTACCTCTTGCTTTTTAGTAATTCTTCTAGTATTTGAACAGCATTAGTTGCAGCACCTTTACGAATATTGTCTGCTACCACCCATAAATTAACACCATTTTTTATACTGTAATCTCTTCTAATTCTACCAATAAAAACTTCGTCTTTTCCATTTACAAAAGTTGGTAGTGGGTATATATTTTTGTTTATATCATCTAAAACTACAATATTTTCCGCATTATTTAATTCTTGTTTTAATGCACTTATTTCAAAATCATTTTTAAGTTCTACATTAATACATTCACAGTGACAATTTCTAACGGGTACTCTAACAGCAGTTGCTGTTATATTTAAACTATCATTATCAAGTATTTTTTTAGTTTCCTCTATCATTTTCATTTCTTCCTTTGTATATCCGTTTTCCATAAAGATATCTATATGTGGAAGACAATTATTATATATTGGATGTGGGAATTTTTTTGGTTTTATATGGCATTCTTCATTTTCTAAATCTTCTATTCCTTTAATACCAGCACCTGATACAGCTTGGTAAGTAGAATATACAATTCTTTTAATTCCATAAATATCATTTAATACTTTAAGTGGAAGCACAGCCTGTATTGTAGAACAATTTGGATTTGCAATAATACCTTTATTTTCAAAAATTTTTTCTCTATTAACCTCAGGTACAACAAGTGGTACATCTTTATCCATTCTAAAAGTAGAGCTATTATCAATAACGATACATCCATTTCTTTTTGCAATAGGTGCATAATATTTGCTAACATTGCCACCAGCAGAAAATAGGGCATAATTAAATCTTTTGTTGTTAAAACTATCATCATTTAATTCTTCAACTACATAGTCTTTATCCATAAAATGTATTTTTTTGCCTCTTGATTTAGAAGAGGCAAGTAAAACATAATTATCGATTGGTAATTTTTTTTCTTCAAGTACTTTCAAAAAAGTAGAGCCAACAAGTCCCGTAGCTCCAACAATTGCACAATTAACCATAAAAAAACACCTCATTTAATTATATTAAAATACCAATTAATTATACGATTAACAGATAAAATTCTACATTTTTTTTATAAAAAAAGATAATAAGCAAAATCACTTATTATCAATTATTTATTATAAACTTGGATCTACCATTTTATATAATATTTCCGGGTTATACGCTAAATTAATAACTGAAAAAGTAAAATCAATTAATAGGTAACATACAATAAGTAGAGCAAGTTTTTTCTCGATTTTTTTAGGTATAAAAGAAATTATTTTACTTAAAAAAGGTTGCACTAAAAATACATATATTGTTCCAAGAATTCCCCAACCAATAAGGATAGGAACAGTAGTATAATTTAGTATTTCTAGAAAATACCCATCATAATTCCACATTTCAATTCCAAATATATATTTAAAACCAAGACCGACACAAAAGTTCAAAAGCACCAAGTACACATGAGGCCGTTATAAAAGTATAAGGTATATTTACTTTCGTAGGTTTTACGTTATAAAATAACATATATAATATAATTGCACCAAAGCCATATATACAGCACATAGGTGCATATAGTACACCTCTATTAACAAATTTTCCAACTACAAGATATACATATCCTACTTCTATAAGAAAGCCAAGAAAAGAGCAAATTGTAAAAATAAATACCATATCAGAAAATGATCTATGCTTTTGTTCAATACGGTCAAATCTTACATTGAACTCAATTTTATCTTTAGCCTTTTTTATACTATTTTTTGCATTATCTTTTATTTTAGAAAGTTTTTTTATTTTTTCATCTTTTTTTACTTTTTTTTCATTATTAGTTTCTGTTTCCATAATAAATATCACTTCCCAGTTTATTATTATAATACTTATCATCTAAAGTTATTGTTACATTATTTAAATAATTTAATATACTAGAATTTGGAAAATTGAATGAATAAGAATATGCAAAAAGTAACTGCTTATATACTTTAAATTTCTTATTAACCTCATTTTTTCCATATTTTGAATCACCAATTAAAGCGTGAGATATGAAATTTAAGTGACTCCTTATTTGGTGAGTTTTTCCTGTATGTATTGTAACTTCTAAAACTGCATAGTCTTTTAATTTATTTTCATATATAACTTTATATTCAGTTATTATTTCTTTTAAGTTAGTTAAATTTTTTGACTTTTCATCTTTCTTATCATATATTTTTGAAATTCCCTTTACTTTATCAGTGTAAATATATCCTTTAAGAATTTCATGCTTTGATTTAAAACAACAATTATTAACATATGCAATATATTTTTTATTAATATACTCATTTTTAAAAGCTATAAGTAGTTCATTATATGAATTGTCATTTTTAGCAAAAATAAGTAAACCACCAGTATTTCTATCGAGTCTATGACAAATTTTTGCTTCGTTATAATAATTTTTTACTAATTTTTCTAAAGTGGGCTCGTTATTTTTGTTGTTATTATCATTTGAGAGTATCCCTTGAGGTTTATATACTACTAAAATATTATCATCTTCATATATTATATCTAGTTTTTTTGGTAAGTTATATAAAAGTTCATCTGCAATGTATATGTCTAATTTGTCGTTTATATTAACAAATACATCTTTTGAAATTCTATGTTCGTTTAATTTTATATCTTTATTTCTTAACGCCTTAAAAAGTATAGACCTATTAAGGTTTGGAAATATATTTAAAATATATTTTGAAGCAGTAGTGTTTTTATTACATTTTTCTACAAAAATTGTTTTCATATGATTATTATATAATTTTTTTTCCTAAATTGCAACTTTTTAGTAATAAAATGCATATAGAAATAGGAATATTCTTGGTAGTTATAACGAAATTAAGTTAAATATTGCAGGTTAAATATGAAATTAACATAAATTAATACTAAAATATTTCATTCACTTGACTTCTTATGTAAATTGTGATACAATAAGATTATAGGTTAAAGCTGATATGCTGAAAAATTTTAGCATATGAGGTTATTCCAAAAAAATTTATTGGAGGTTAAAAAAATGAGTAAAATTTTTATGGTGCTTGCTATCATAGCAACAATAGTATTTGGTGCATGGTCGACTGTGCGGATTCAAAAAGCCGTACAGTTTGATATGAACTGCACTCAATACATCAAAAGAGCAGCTGATGCAAACACTGTCGAAACTGCAAAGGAAGAACTTGCAAAAGCTATTTCTTATGCAGAGGAAAACAACTTAACAGAAGGTGTTGTATCGGTATTCTTGCATCAGCCTATAAACGATATAGGATATTGGTACAAAAACATGGTTGAGTCGTATTCTGGGCTCGATAATATTCCTGAAGATGCCACCTCTCTTGAAAGGTCAAATGCGCTCATGAAGCTAAGAGAAACATTGACAGATGGCGGAGAGTCTGGCGTTTCGGTAACAATTCCAAACGGAATTAGTATTTACCCCAGAAATGTTTCATTTTTTTGGTGTGGATTACTCTCTGGAATCTTTTCCTTAATTCTTTGGCTGGTTGCTTTTTTGCTATGGTGATAATTAATAGGTAAGAAAAATTACATCTTACCCCTCTGTAATAACAGAGGGGTAATTTTTATCTATGGGTATAATTTTCTAATGCTTGCCTTGTAACTAGCTAAAGGTGGTATAATAATACTGTATTAAATAGAGTACTTAAAACATTATCACAAATCAGCTATAAAATCTAGTATAAAATTTACATAAATTTGACTTTGCACAATATATATGATATAATATTTATGTAATATTAATAAAACCAAAATAAATTTAAGGAGGTAATATTTTGTATCATCAAATCTATGTAGGCGAAAATATCACATTGGAAAATGGAGGTATCTTTGCAAAGCAAATCCTTGAAAGAGCATATGATATTACAGCTGTAAAGGGAGATAGTAATAACAAAATTGCTATCCTAATTAATTCACTTGGAGGCTCGATACGCGGTCTGCAAACGATAATGGGAGCAATAGAGGTTGCAAAAAATACAGGGATAAAAATTGTAACTGTTAATATGGGAGTTTCTTGTAGTTCTTCTGCAATACTCTTTTTGCAGGGCGATGAACGGTATGTGATGCCTGGCTCGGAGTTGGAGTTCCTTTCGTACGAGAGTACAAAGTTCATTAGATTATTCGACTATATTCACTCGTCTGAGAAGGACTACAAAATGTTTGTTGAGGAAATGACTAAAAATTCTAACCTTTCTTCTTTGGAAATAAAGAAAAGGATAAAAAAGAAAGATTTTGTAGTTACTGCAAATGAGGCTATAGAGTTTGGCTTTGCAAATAAAATTATAACCCAAATTCGTTAAGCCCAAAAAAATGATTGATTTTTTCCAAATGGAAATTATCAATCATTTTTTATGTATATAAAAAATACACTTTATTTAAAATTTACTAAATAAAGTGTATTTTTAAATAGGAAGTTTGAATTTATCAAACTGGAAAGGTATTTATCTCATAAAAAGAGATAAAATAAATATAGTTAATTTAAAGTTAATTTAGAAAGATTATATTTACTAAAAACTATACATTTCAATTTTTATATTAAACTTTTATAATTAATTTTTTTTCGTTCACACTTTATTATATAAAGAATATTAGGGGTTCCTTTCTTTTTTATCTAAATTATTTTTAAGGGATATTATTTTGTTATATAGAATGGTTTTATATAAATGAAATTTTAAATTATGAAATAGTCATAAATAGAAATAAACATCTTGAAAAAATAACCTTAAATTAACTACAACTATATTATAGCTTTAAAAGCTTTAAAAGTCAAGAAAAATCGATCGCAAGTTTCGACAAGAAAAAAGAAATTTATGCAATAAATAATATATACAATATATTAGTAATTATTAAATTCTTTTAATGTGTTATAGTTGACAAAAGTTTTGGTTTAATATAAAATAAAATAGTAAGAAAAAGAGGATGATAGCATGAAGAATAGTTGTTTTAGTAAAAGAAAAGGAATAACTATAATTACATTAATATTAACGGTTTTAATGATGGTTATTTTAGCTTCTGTTGTTATAGTATCATATAATAATATTTTAGTATCTACTCAAAAAAAAGAATTTGCAAATGAAATATATACTATTCAAAAATTGGTTGACAATTATAAATTTATGAATAATAAATATCCTGTAAAATCAGGAGAGGTCACACCAAGTTCTTTAAATTCAAGTTTTCAAGGTGAATCTGGAACATATTCAGAACTTGATTTATATGAAGCAGGTGTAGAGGAAACTTCTAAAGGACTAGGTACTACTTCAAGTGATATATATGTTGTCGCAGATAACACAGGAAAAGTATATTATGTTAGTGGATATGAAATAGGTGGTAATATATATTATACATTAACAGATGATTTAAAAAAGTCAGTTGGTCTTAATTAAAAGGGGTATAATTTTATATGAAGAATAATAAAAAAGGAATTTCCATGCTTATGCTTGTTACTACAGTGGTCGTTTTAGTTATTATTTCTACAACTGTAGTTATATCAGGTGTAAGTGTATCAAATAATTTTAAAAAGCAAGAGTTTGCTATTGAACTTTCATATGTTCAAGACGCTGTAAATAATTATAAAGCAGTGAATAATTCATATCCATTGCTAAGTAATAGTTATACTGTTGATATTACTGGCTCTAGTGTTGCAAATCAATTTGCAGTAGAACCAAAAACATCAAATGAAGTTACTTTATATGAAATTGATATGCAAAAATTAGGTAATATTGAAACAAAATATGGACATAAAAATAATAACAATGATGCTTATGCTGTATCTCAAAGCACAGGCATAGTATATTATATGGCAGGTATAAATGTTTCTGGTAAGTTATATTATACTTTAAATGATGAATTAAAAGACTTAATAGACTATACAGGAATAATGGGAAACGTTGAAAATAAGGATGGAATAATATTTTATCCAAGCACTAAAAATTGGTCAAATAGTGTAGTAAATTCAACAGTATATATTCCAACATCATATACCGTAAATAGCGTTCAAGCTAATGGTACTTCTATATCAATAACAAGTACAAGTAATGGGTATTATGTGTATAATATAACTAATATAACAGACCCTTCAAATTCAAAAGCTTGCAATTATACAGTTGTAGTATCATATAAAAAGAATAATATAAGCTATACACAAAATTATTCAGTATCAAATGTGGATGTAACATCACCAATATTTGAGATAAGTGATGTGATAACTGTTGAAGAAAATAGTTTAAATAAAGATAGTGTAAAGTATATAAAAATAAATAAAGCAAGTGATGATTTAAGTGGTATAAAATATATAAAATATGAAACTGAAAATATCTCTGCAACTGACGCGCCAACATATTTTAGTTCTAATGGTGTACCTGTACAAAATGATATTGTAGAGATACCAGCAGGTATAAAAAATATTACAATTTATGTAGAAGATAATGCTGGAAATAATGTTGTAAATAATATAACTATATAAAAGGAGGAAATATAAGTGAAAAGAGGTATATCACTAGTTTCTTTAGTAGTAATTATAACTATAACCTTAACATTAATAACTACACTTACTGTATCAGGAATAAATACTGCAAATAATGCAAAAAAAATAGCATTTGCTATGGAAATACAAATGGTACAAGATGCTGTAAATTCATATTATACTAAAAATAATGTATATCCTTCTAAAAATGCTATGCAGATAAGTTTAAGTGATTTAACATCAAATGATAAAGCACAGTTTTCTGGGGAAACAATTACAAATGATCAAATATCCGTATATGAGATAGATTATTCTTTAGTTGGACTTACTGATTTAAAATATGGAGATTTATCAAATGGAACAAACGATATTTATGTTATATCACAAAAAACAGGTAAAGTATATTATGCTAAAGGTTTAAAGATAGGAAGTGCAAGATATTTTACTGTTACAGATGAATTAAAAAATATTTTAAATTATAATAGTGGAAAAAACGAACAACATGTTAATGATGCAGTTATATTTGACACAAGTACTACTGAATGGACAAATAGTAGTATTACAGTAAAAGTTAAAGTACCAACTACATTTACAAGTGTAACTGTAACACCATCATCTAGTTCGACTTCTACTGAAACAGGATATCAGGTTTATAATATTACTTTAACTCAAAATACAACAATAAATGTAAAATATAAATTAAAGTCATCTGATTCTACATATACTGAGGCAAATTATAAAGTAGAAAATATAGATACGGAAATTCCAGTTATTACAGCTACTACCACTCCAATAAATGTGACTAATATAAATAGCAATATTAAATGGTATATAAAAGATGTGGTCGCAACAGATGGAATAAGTGGAGTAAAGAAAAAAAGATATTGTTATGGTAAAATTGAATCAAGTGAGTTAAAAAGTACGATGGAATCATATGGAAAAGATGTAGAGGGAGATGTAATACCAGTTGAGGCAGGTCAATCTGTTGTTACAATATGTGCTATTGATAATGCAGGTAATTATTCTAACCCTATACATATTGAATTAAAATAAAAAAATATAAAATATAAAAATAGTAGTTAATAGCTACTATTTTTTTGTATAAAATAGTTATAAATAACATATAGTTAATATATATGTGTTTATTAAAAGCATATATATAATCCTTAAAAAAGGAGAAGATATGTTATTTGAATTAATAAAGTTTGTATTAAGTATATTTTATAATTTTCTAAATATATTTATAATCATATATATTTTATACTATGTAATTACAGGAATATTTACATTTTTTTCAAAGAAAAATGTTATAAAAAGTTATAAAGCAAAATATAAATTTGCAGTTATTATTCCAGCAAGAAATGAGGAAAATGTTATATCACATTTAATAGAAAGTTTAAATAAACAAAAATACCCAAAAAAGTTATATGATATATATGTAATTGCAAATAATTGTGTAGATAAAACTCAAAATATAGCACTTAGTTTAGGTGCAAAGGTAATAGAGGTAGAAGAGAATATAAAAACAAAAGGTGAGGCTTTAAAATATGGATTTGATGTTTTAAATTCGCCTAAGTATAATTATGATGCTTATTGTATATTTGACGCAGATAATATAGTTCATCCTAATTTTCTTAAAAGAATGAATGATACACTATGTTCAGGTTTTAAAGTAGCACAAGGATATAGGGATAGTAAAAATCCAGCTGATACATGGATATCTAGTTCATATACTTTGTTTTATTTTATACAAAATTATTTTTTTAATCAAGCTAGGATGAATATGAATTGGTCATCATCAATTAATGGTACTGGCTTTATGGTATCAAAAGATATAATTGAAAAATATGGTTTTAATACAGTTACCATGACAGAGGATATAGAATTTGCAGCTCAATGTGCGCTAAACGGAGTAAAAATAGCCTTTGTAAAGGATGCTATAACTTATGATGAACAACCTTTAACTTTTAAAGAATCATGGAAACAAAGAAAGAGGTGGTCTATTGGAACAATAGAATGCCTTAATAAGTATTTTATTAAATTAATAAAAACATCAATTAAAAAGCAAATTCCACAATGTTTTGATATGGCAATATTTTTTACAGCCCCAATAGTACTCCTTATTTCTTTTGCTTTTTTTGTAGTACTTTCTATATGTAGTATATGTAACATTAGTTTACCGTTATTTTTATCACTTTTTGGAAATAATGTGCTGTTAGTGATTATTTTAGGATATTTTGCTACAATTTTAATATCAATTTTTGTTATACTTGCTGAAAAAAAAGAGTTAAAAAAAGCGTTTAAGGGAGTATTTACACTTGCATTTTTTATGCTTACTTGGGTGCCAATAAATATAACTTGTTTAAGTAAAAAAGAATATATATGGGAGCCAATTAAACATAATAGAAAAATAGATATTGATAATTTAATATAAAAGAAAAAAACAAAGAAAGAAAAAATAAAAAAAGAAAAGTTGCCCAGTAATAATTTTACTAGGCAACTAATTCATTGTTAAAGATGTTGCGACCTCATGAGGAAATTATTAAGTTCCATAATAATTTCCGATACGGCTTTTTTTTGATCTTTCATTAGGGTTGCACGCAATAGCTTTGCAAGCATATTGCGTCCGGGCTGACAGTGGTATTTTGTAAAATTTTCTGTCAGCATATTAAATATGTTCAAAATGTCTTCGCTTGAAGTTGCAGTCTGCAACTCCTCTTTAAGCTCTATGAGCTCACTATTTTGAAGCTCTACAAGTTTCCGGTTAGCGTACTCTTTATTATATACCATAGGTGATTCCTCCTAAATAATTATTTTGAAGCTTAATAGCACTGTATTTATATTGTAACATATTTACATAAAAAAGTCAATACTTTAATTATTATTTTATAAAAATCCCATTATTTTCCAAATAAAAGTAAAAAAATTACTAAATTAAATATTGACATATATTTTTTTATATGATAATATATGAATATATGAACAACTATTCATATATTAAAAGGAGTTGAATATAATGAATATAGAAAAAGATAAATGTAATATAAATAACAAGAACAAAATTAACGATTTAGGCTTAATACTAGAACTTTCTGAAACTTTTAAAGTGTTTGCAGACCCTACTAGAATAAGTATATTATATAGTCTAATGGACGGTGAGTTATGTGTTTGTCATATTGCTGATAAAATTTCAATGTCACAGTCTGCTGTATCTCATCAACTTAAAACATTAAGAACAGCACGTTTAATAAAAGCAAGAAAAGAAGGAAAAGTTGTATATTATTCTTTAGATGATGAACATATAGAAAAAATTTTAAATGTTGTAATGGAGCATGTAAAAGAGGGGGAAGTGTAATGTGTGAACATGAGCATGAAGAAAAGGAAAACGAAAAACTAAATATTTTATTTATAATAATTGGAGTTATTATTTCAGTATTTGCACATTTTTCAAAAATCGAGTCTGTTTCTTTCTTGTTATACTTAGCAGGATATATCTGTATAGGATATGATATTTATTTAAAAGCAATAAAAAAACTGTTTAAAAAAGATATGTTTGATGAAAATTTTTTAATGGTTATTGCAACTATTGGTGCTTTTGCTATAAACGAATATATTGAAGCTATACTTGTTATTTTACTATATAAAATTGGGGAATTTTTGCAAGATAAAGCAGTTGAAAATTCTAAAAAGAAAATAAATGAAGTATTAAATATTAAAGCACCTTATGCTAATTTGGTAATTAATGAAAAAATAAAAAAGGTAAACCCCGAAAGTTTAAATATTGGAGATGTTATTATAATTAAAACCGGTGAAAAAGTTCCAGTAGACGGAGTTGTTACATCAGGTAATACAAGTCTTGATATGAAGGCTTTAACTGGCGAGAGTAAGCCAATTAGTATAAAAGAAAACGATAATATTTTATCTGGTGCTATAAATATTGGTAGTACAATTTATGTAAAAGTTTCAAGTGCCTTTAAGGACTCAACTGTGTCTCAAATAATTGATTTAATTGAAAATGCAACTGATAAAAAATCAAAAACAGAAAATTTAATAACTAGATTTGCTAAAGTATATACTCCTATTGTAATATTTATAGCTTTAATTATTGTTTTACTACCATTATTTTGTAATATTACTTTTAGGGTAGCTTTACATAGAGCCTTTACTTTTCTTGTAATATCTTGCCCTTGTGCTATTGTTATATCTGTTCCACTTAGCTTTTTTGTTGGAATAGGTGTAAGCTCAAAGTTTGGAATTCTTGTAAAAGGAAGTAATTATTTAGATGCATTAAATGATATAAATGTTATTGCATTTGATAAGACTGGCACACTTACTAAGGGAAAGTTTGAGATTACAGGAGTTTATTTAAAAAATAATAAATTTTCAAAAGAAGAATTGCTTACTCTTGTTGTAGCCTGTGAGAAATATTCTAATCATTATATTGCAAAATCTATAGTAGATAGTTATAAAAATCAAGTTACATTTGATGTTAGTTCTCATGAAGAAATAGCAGGTCAAGGGATTAAAGCTATTGTTAATGATTATAACATACTAGTTGGAAATAAAAAATTATTAGAAGATGAAAAAGTAAATGTAAGTGATATTAATGGAAATATAGATGACGAGGGTAAAACTTTTGTATATGTTGCAATTAATAGTGAATATATAGGTTATATTACACTTGCAGATACATTAAAAACTGATGCAGAAAGTATTAGTAATTTAAAGAAATATGGAATTAAAAAAACTATTATGCTTACAGGAGATACAAAACTTATTGCAGAAAAAATTGCTAAAGAGGCAAAGATTGACAGGGTATATGATAGTTTATTACCACAGGATAAAGTTAAAATAGTTGAAGAAATTAAAGAAAATTTAGGAAAAAAAGAAAAACTTGCTTATGTTGGAGATGGAATTAATGATTCTCCTGTACTTGCAGCCGCAGACATAGGAATATCAATGGGAAATGGAGCAGATATTGCAGTAGAAACAGCCGATATAGTTTTAATGTCAGAGGAATTAAATAAATTAGAAACAGTATTAAAAATTGCAAGAAAAACAAGAAAAGTTGTAATAGAAAATATTTCATTTGCAATTGTTATAAAAGTTATGTTTTTAATATTAGGTAGTATAGGAAAAATGACAATGTTTTTTGCAGTATTTGCAGATGTTGGTGTAGCATTAATTACAATTATAAATGCTATGAGAATTTTTAAAATTAGATAATATAAAATTACTCGTATTTATATAATACGGGTAATTTTTAAAAATATGTGTATATATGAAAATATTGGAAATAATAGTAATAGGTGAGATTATGATTTATTATATCATTTTAGGAATAATACTATTTGTTATAATTAGCGTTATTACTATTATTTTGATACCATTAAAAATAGTAATAAAATATAAAATAAAAACAAATTTTGATAATAAATCAAATGCAGAAAATATTAATATTTCAAATTATATTGATATATATATTCTGCGTGTTATAAAAATAAAAAGAATAAATATAACAGAAAAACAAAAATCAAATAGTGATAGTAATATAAAAGAAAATTCAAAAGGAAAAGTAATATTAGATACAATATATAAAATATTATTAGATATGTTAAACTACAAAAAATTTGATGAAGCCTTGCTTAATAAAAAAGAGTTAAAAAAAGTAAATAATGCAATTTCTTTTAAAAGTATCTATATAAATATAGGTGTTAATCTAAAAAATTATATTGTAAATGCATATATCATAGCCTTTCTTAATGCAGTTATAAATATGTATATTGCAAAAAATATTGAAAAATTTAATTTAGAAAAAACAAGCTATAACACATATACTTCAAATGAAATTTTAAATTTACAAATAGATAGTATAATTAATTTAAAATTAGTTAATACTATTATTATAATATTAAAAATTATCTTTAAGTTAAGAAAGGTGGAAAAGAAAAATGGCAGAACAACATCCAATAGAAAATTTAATGATGACAGCTATGAGTTCACTTGAAAATATGATTGATGTAAATACAATAGTGGGAGATATGATAACTACTCCTGACAGTACAGTAATTATTCCAGTATCAAAAGTATGTTTTGGCTTTGCAGCTGGTGGAAGTGAGTTTAATACGAATAAATTAAATAAATTTTCAGAAAATGCAAAACTTCCTTTTGGTGGTGGAAGTGGTGCAGGGGTGCCGATAATTTATTGACACCAAACAGCAAATCGTTGAGAATACTGGATTTTATAAAAATAATAATACATATAAAA
>CANRQA010000031.1 GCA_947632635.1 uncultured Clostridia bacterium
TTAGTCCACAAAAATAGCGAATTAGAAAAAAATATTTTCTAATTCACTACTTTTTTTGCTACTTTTTCAGCAGCCTCTGTTTTTTCCTATTATCCTTTTTATTTTTTATTCAATATTTTTAAGTCTTTAATCATATCAATTTTTAACGAAAAATTTGTTCATGCAAAGTTTTCTAAAAAAATTACTAAACAAATAATATCGATAGCAAAATCATATCAAACCCTTTTAACATCAAATTTAATAGTAAATATTGATTTGTAAAAGTATGTGTGATATAATTTAGCAAATCAAATTTTAAATCCATAAAATAATTTTAAAGGAGGACTAACAGATGAATAACCAAGAACAAAGCTTTATAGACGAAGATGTAAAAAGGATATGTGAAGAAAAATATGATGTTATTTTTAATTTTGAAAATGGTTTTGCTAAAGTACGTCTTAACAAAAAATACGGTTTTATTGATACTAATGGCAACGAGATAACTAAATTTAAATACGATTGTAATGATGCTTATGTTTATGACCTTGACTCTGATTTTCAAAATGGATTTGCCAAAGTACGCATTAAAAATAAATGTGGCTTTATTAATGCTAATGGTAAAGAGATTACTAAAATTAAATATGATTATGCTTATTATTTTGAAAATGGCTTTGCTATAGTAACACTTAAAAATAAATATGGATTTGTTAATGCTAGTGGTAACGAGATAACTGAATTTAAATATGATGATGCTTGGAATTTTAAAAATGGATTTGCCAGAGTAAAACTTAACGGTAAATGGGGCTTTATTGATACTAATGGTAACGAGATAACTGAAATTAAATATGATAATGCTTGTAATTTTGTAAATGGATTTGCTATAGTAACACTTAAAAATAAATATGGATTTGTTAATGCCAGTGGCAAAGAGATAACTAAAATTAAATATTCTGATGTTTGTGACTTTGCAAATGAATTTGCTATAGTAAAATTTAGAGGTAGATACGGTTTTATTGATACTAACGGTAACGAAATTACAAAAATTAAATATGAAAGTGCTTATGATTTTGAAAATGGCTTTGCTATAGTAAAACTTAAAAATAAATATGGATTTGTTAATGCTAGTGGTAACGAGATAACTGAAATTAAATATGATGATGCTTGGAATTTTGAAAACGGTCTTGCTATGGTACGTCTTAATAATAAAACCGGATTTATTAATGAATTCGGTAAAGAAACTATCCCAATTAAATATAATTGTGCTTATAATTTTAAAAATGGTTTTGCTATGGTATATATTAACGGCAAGTGGGGTTTTATTGATACTTGTGGCAACGAAATAACTGAATTTAAATATGATAATGCTCATGATTTTGTAGATGGATTTGCTAAAGTATGCCTTAATGATAAATGGGGTTTTATTGATACTTGTGGCAATGAGATAACTGAAATTAAATATGATGATATTTTTTATTTTAAAGATGGGTTTGCTAGAGTATTCATTAATTACAAATGGGGCTTTATTAATACTACTGGAAATGAGATAACTGAAATTAAATATGATAATGCTTATAATTTTGTAAATGGTCTTGCTAGAGTAAAACTTAATGGTAAATGGGGATTTATTGACACTTCTGGCAAAGAAATTATTCCTATTATATTTAAATGTGCAGAAGACTTTAATGGTGGTTCTACACAAATAACATATTCTGGTCCAATTGATATTATTAGTAATTTCATACTTTCTAATAATTCTAATAGTAACGATTAAAAATAAATACTACAAAAAGGATAGTAGGTGCTTTTTCCTATTATCCTTTTTATTTTTTATTCAACACTTTTTAGCATTTCAATCATATCAATCCTTTTAAGTGCAAAATGTGTTAAGATATTTACAAAAACTGTAAATATTACAGTTATAACTATAGAATAAATATAACTTAAAAACTTAATATTTCTACCAAACATAACCATATCAACTTCACAAGTCATTATTATAAACGAATTAAGAAAATATCCTATAAATAACCCAAGTATTATGCCTAAAATTGTAAGTATAATATTTTCCCTATAAACATACTTTAAAACCTCTTTATCATAAAAGTCTAACACTTTAATTGTAGCAAGTTCTCTTATTCTCTCACTAATATTAACAAAAGGGAATCAAAAAAAACAGAACAACCTTGCTCTGCTTTAATTTTATATATTTTCATTATTATAAATTATTTTTATCCCATTAATTTATGTATTTCTTTATCGATAAATTTCTTTATTAGTGGTATATCGTTTATTGCGGTATCGAAAATAATGCTATAATCCATATCATAATATCCATGTGCAAAACGATTTTTCATTCCTCTTATCTCATTCCAATTTATATCATTCTGCGTTGCTAAAATATAATCATCTGTCAAATGATTTACAAGTTCACCTATTTGGAATATAGGCATAGAAATAGCATTTCTAAATACAACATTAATATTAAATTCTCCTATATTTTTTCCAAACATATCAAGTGCTTTTTCTATTGTTCACGATATTCTTTCATATGTAATAATACTGTTCAATCTTTATTCAAATTACTCATATATACTCAATCTCTCTTTCTTTATTTCATTATAAAATATTTTTTTAGCAAGTTTTATTGTTTCACTATCGTAATTTACATCTTTAGTATAGGTTTCTTCTATAACAATATCTATTTGCTTTTTTAAGGCTTGTTCTATTTCATAGGCAAGTGCAGATAATTGCAAAAGTGTTTTTAATTTTCCTTTTTTTATCATAATATCAATATCTGACTTCTTGTCTGCATCACCTCTTGCATATGAACCAAAAATATATGCTTTTTCAACTCCATATTTTTTTAATATATCATATATTAATTCTTTTATTTCTTTAATTGAATATACTTTTTCACTCATTTTCTAATCTCCAATCTATATAGAAAAACGTTGAAACTTTGTCTTATTTGAGGTTAAAAACCCTTTTAATCGAAGTTACATAGATTTCAAATTATCAAATAAAGTATAACACGATTTTTTACGTACTGTCAATACTTTATATATTTTTTATACTTTTATTTAACTCAAGAGTAAATCTATATTTATCTTAAAACTGGATTTTAGTTTTGCAATTAAAGTTATCCTTTTAACATCGAATTTAATAGTAAATATTGATTTGTAAAAGTTCGTGTGATATAATTTAGCAAATCAAATTTTAAATCCATAGAATAATTTTAAAGGAGGACTAATAAATGGCTAAAAAAGGCTTTATAAACAAAGATGTAGAAAGAATTTGTAAAGAAAAATACGATTATATTGGTTTTTTTCATGAGAATTTGGCTAAAGTATGCACTAATAACAAATGGGGTTTCATTGATGAGAGTGGCAACGAGATTACTGAGCTTAAATATGATAATGCTTATGAGTTTGTAAATGGATTTGCTAGCGTATGTCTTAGCAATAAATGGGGTTTTATTGATGCTAATGGTAACGAAATAACTGAAATCAAATATGATAAATCTTATTATTTTGCAAATGGACTTGCTAAAGTATGTCTTAACAATAAATTTGGCTTTATTGATGCTAATGGCAATGAAATTACTAAAATTAAATATGATAAAGCATATTATTTTGAAAGTGGGCTTGCTGTAGTAGGACTTAACAATAAATACGGCTTTATTGATACTTGTGGCAACGAAATAACTGAAATAAAATATGATTATGCCTATGACTTTGTACATGGATTTGCTAAAGTATGCCTTAACAATAAATGCAGCTTTATTGATACTAATGGTAATGAAATAACGAATATTAAATACGATGATGCTTGGAATTTTGAAAATGGCTTTGCTAAGGTATATATTAACTACAAATTTGGTTTCATTGATGAAAACGGTAATGAAATAACGGATATTAAATATGATTTTGTTTATAATTTTGAAGATGGATTTGCTGGTGTTAAACTTTGCAATAAATGGGGATTTATCAATGCTAGTGGCAAAGAAATAACCAAAATTAAATATTCTGATGTTTATAGGTTCAAAAATGGTTTTGCTAGGGTACGTCTTAACAATAAATGGGGCTTTATTGATACTAATGGTAACGAGATTACTGAGCTTAAATATAATGATGCTGATAACTTTGAAAATGGATTTGCTATAGTATATCTCAATGATAAATTGGGATTTATTGACAAATTTGGTAAAGCAATAACTACATTCAAATATGATCTTGCTTCTAACTTTGTAAATGGCTTGGCAAGAGTATGCCTTAACGATAAATGGGGTTTTATTGATACTAATGGCAATGAGATAATTGAAATTAAATATGATGCTGCTAGTGATTTTGTAAATAGCTTGGCAAGAGTATGCCTTAACAACAAATGGGGTTTTATTGATGAGAGTGGCAACGAGATTACTGAAATTAAATATGATAACATTTATGATTTCAAAAATGGTTTTGCTATAGTAGAGATTGATAATAAATATGGTTTTATCGATACTAGTGGTAAAGAGATAACCGAAATTAAATATGATGACGTTTATGATTTTGCAAATGGCTATGCTAAAGTAAGGCTTGATGGTATATTTGGAGTTATTAATGAAAGTGGTACATTTTTTCCAATAACATCAGTTAATGGAGATAATTTGAGAAATTCTGGTGATATTGATGCATATCTTGGTGCAGTTGATATTACTTGTATGAAAGGAAAGTTAGACTAGAAATTTCCTTCCATTTAATAATCTAATTAATAAATTTAAAAAAATAAATAAATACTATAAAAAGGATAGTAGGTACTTTTTCCTATTATCCTTTTTACTTTTTTATTCAACACTTTTTAGTGCTTCAATCATATCAATTTTTTAAGTGCAAAATGGGTTACTGTAAAACTTTCTAAATAAAGTTACACTAAACAAATAATTTCTATTATAAAATTATCTTAACCCTTTTTTAACATCAAATTTAATAGTAAATGTTGATTTGTAAAAGCACGTATGATATAATTTAGCAAATTAAATTTTAAATCCATAAAATAATTTAAAGGAGGACTAATAAATGGCTGAAAAAGGCTTTATAAACAAAGATGTAGAAAGAATGTGTAATGAAAAATATGATTATGTTGGTACTTTTCATGAAAATTTTGCTCAAGTATGCATTAATAACAAATGGGGATTTATTGATACTAATGGTAACGAAATAACTGAAATTAAATATAATTATGCTTATAATTTTGTCAATGGTTTTGCTAGAGTAAAATTTAGAAATAAATGGGGCTTTATTGATACTAATGGCAACAAGATTACTAAAATTAAATATGATTTTGCTTATGATTTCAAAAATGGATTTGCTAGGGTAAAACTTTACAATGAATATGGCTTTATTGATACTAATGGCAACGAGATTACTAGAATTAAATATAATTATGTTTATAATTTTGTCAATGGTTTTGCTAGAGTAAGGTTTAAAAGTGAAGAAAATATTTTTATTGATAGTAAATATGGTTTTATTGATACTTGTGGTAACGAAATAACTGAAATTAAATATGATAATGCTTATGATTTTAAAAATGGTTTTGCTATAGTAGAACTTGATAATAAATATGGTTTTATTGATACTACTGGAAATGAGATAACTAAAATTAAATATGATTATGCTTATGACTTTAAAAATGGTTTCGCTATAGTAGAACTTGATAATAAATATGGTTTTATCGATACTTATGGCAAAGAAATAAGCAAATTTAAATATTATTATGCTTATAATTTTGAAAATGGGCTTGCTAAGGTAGAACTCAAAGGTAAGTATGGTTTTATTGATACTAGCGGTAAGGAAATTACACCAATTAAATATGATTATATTGAAAAATTCAAAAACGGATTTGCCATTGTAGGAATTAATGGTTATTGCGGCTTTATTAATACTACAGGGAAAGAAATAACTCCCATAAAATATGACGCTGTTTATGATTTTGTAGATGGCTTTGCTAGAGTATTGCTTAAAGATAAATTTGACTTTATTGATGCAAACGGCAACAAAATTACTAAAATTAAATATGATGATGCTTATGATTTTGAAAATGGGCTTGCTAAGGTAGAACTCAAAGATAAGTATGGTTTTATTGATACTAGCGGTAAGGAAATTACACCAATTAAATATGATTATATTGAGAAATTCAAAAACGGATTTGCCATTGTAGGAATTAATGGTTATTGCGGCTTTATTAATACTACAGGGAAGGAAATTAC
Organism: uncultured Clostridia bacterium; assembly: GCA_947632635.1. GTDB lineage: Bacteria > Bacillota > Clostridia > TANB77 > CAG-465 > CAG-465. The sequence continues at coordinate 6,227 of CANRQA010000031.1, forward strand.
TCCCATAAAATATGATGCTGCTTATGATTTCAAAAATGGTTTTGCTATAGTAGAGATTGATAATAAATATGGTTTTATTGATACTTATGGCAATGAGATTACTGAAATTAAATATGATGACGCTTATGATTTTGCAAATGGCTATGCTAAAGTAAGGCTTGATAGTATATTTGGAGTTATTAATGAAAGTGGTAAATTTTTTCCAATAACATCAGTTAATGGAGATAATTTGAAAAATTCTGGTGATATTGATGCATATCTTGATGCAGTTGATATTACTTCTATGCAAGGAAAGTTAGACTAGAAATTTCCTTCCATTTAATAATCTAATTAATAAAATAAAAATAAATACTATAAAAAAAGGATAGTAGGTGCTTTTTCCTATTATCCTTTTTATTTTTTTATTCAACACTTTTTAGTGCTTCAATCATATCAATCTTTTTAAGTGCAAAATGGGTTAAGATATTTACAAAAACTGTAAATATTACAGTTATAGCTATAGAATAAATATAACTTAAAAACTTAATATTTCTACCAAACATAACCATATCAACTTCACAAGTCGTTATTATAAACGAATTAAGAAAATATCCTATAAATAACCCAAGTATTATTCCTAAAATTGTAAGTATAATATTTTCCCTATAAACATACTCAGAAACCTCTTTATCATAAAAGCCTAATACTTTAATTGTAGCAAGTTCTCTTATTCTTTCACTAATATTAACATTTGAAAGATTATATAGTACTACAAAAGCAAGAAGTCCTGCAGATACAATAAGTACTACAACTATTGAATTTAAACTATTCATAGAATCTGCAAATCTACTACTAATACTACTAATGTAATTTACAGAAGAAACAATATCATTATCAAGTATTTTATTACTAATTTCTTCTTCTTTGTTTTTGTCTATATCATCAGTTTTAACAAATAACACGTTATAATTTATATCATCATCATATAAACTATAATATAAATCTTCACTCATATATACATAATGCATAATATAATTTTCTGTAATATGAGAAACTAAAACTTGTGCTTCTACTTCATCCTTTTTTAATGTTATAGTATCTCCTACATTTATATTTAGTAGCTTAGCAATCTTTTCTGTGATAATTATACCATTATCTTCTAAAGTATATTGTTCCTGTGTTTTCCTATCTTTAAATTTTATATAATCATTAATTTCAGCTTTACCAGGTATAACAATAAGATTTACATCTTTTTCATCAGGATTTGCACCTTTTATTGTAATAGAATTTTCACTAAGTCTAATATAATCTTTAATTTCATTAATCTCTTTTAAAGAAGTCTCAAAACTTTCCTTTTCTTCATCTGTTTTCTTATCTTTATATGCTATTTGCATATCGTAATCAAATACATTTTCATATTGACTAGGTACGATATCCATTATAGAATCTTTTAGTCCAAAGCCAGCAAGAATTAGTCCTGTACAACCACCTATACCTATTAAAGTCATTAAAAATCTCTTTTTATACCTAAATAAATTTCTAACAGTTACTTTTTGTGTAAAATTAAGTTTATTCCATATAAAAGGTATTTTTTCAAGTAATACCCTTTTACCCGCTTTAGGAGCTTTAGGTCTCATTAAAACTGCAGGAGATGAATGTAATTCTTTAGTACATGAAAATATAGTTGCACCTGCTGTACATAAACATGAAAATACCATTGCAAGAATTATATATGTAGGGTCATATGAAATTATTAGTTCTGGCATATCATATAATATTGTATATACATTAAATACTATTCTTGGAAGTAAATTAACTCCAATTATAATACCAATAATACTTCCAATTAAACTTGCTGAAATAGCATAATAAATATATTTTTCCATTATTTGAAATTTAGTATATCCTAGTGCTTTTAAAGTACCAATTTCACTTCTTTCCTCTTCTACCATTCTAGTCATAGAAGTAAGTGATACAAGAGCTGCAACTATAAAAAAGATAATGGGAAATACACTTGCAATAGCGCTCATTTTATCAGCATCTTCAAAATATCCAACATTTGATTCAACTGTATTTCTATCAAGTACATAAATATCAGGTTTTTCAATGTCAGCAAGTTTTGCATAATTTTCATTTATTTCATCTTGTGCCTCAGTAAATTTTTCTTCAGCATTTTTTATTTCTTCATTTAATTTTGCTTCATTTGAATAAATTTCATTTTTTGCAAGCTCAATTTCATATTTTGCATTATTTAAAGTATTATATGTATTATTTTTATATACAGTAAACTCATAGTTTTTGGTATTAATCTCTTTTCTTGAGCTTTCTAACTTATCACTTGCCTCTTTAAGTGAGTTATTTATTGTAGTTACTTGCAATACCATCTCATTTAAATACTTATCTATATCTTCATTATTTTTTGTAAGCTCCGTTTTTTTCTCATTTGCAAGAGTAATATTTTTTAAAATTTCATCTCTTGCTTTAGAAATGATAACCAAATTTTTTTGAATTTCAAGTTTTTCTTCTTCAGTTTCTGCTAATTCTAACGCCTTTTCAAGTTGTTCTTGTTTCTCATCAATACTTGCAAGATTTAAATCTAATTCATTAAGTCCTGTATCACACTCTAAAATACCAGCTTCAATTAAACTTTTATTTTTGTTTAATTCCTCTTCTTTTATGTTTAATTCCTTAACTGCATTATCTGCTTCTATTTTATTTTCTTCGTACTTACGCGTACCGTCTTCAAGCATTAAATATGCATTAGAAATTTCCTTTTCTGCTTTTGCAAATTCAGCATTTGCTTTACTTTCATTTGCCCTTAAAGTATTTATAGCACTATTTAATTCATTCTTTGCTTGTTGTATTTTATTTGATGCATCTATAAATTCCTTTTGTGCATCTTCCTTAGCTTTATCTAGTTTATCTTGTGCCTCATCAATCTTTCCTTTTGCCTCTTCATATATTTCGTTATATCTATCTTCTTTTAATGTATCAGATAATTCTTCCATATCCTCTTTTTTATCATCTATTAGATTTTCATACTCCTCTTTAAAAGAATATAACGCTTTAGCATTCTGCAAAGTTAAATATACCTCTGTATAAAGATTTGTATCTACTGCTAAATTATCAATATACAAAAAGCCCGTAACAGTGCCATTACCAAGTGTTGTGCTCCCTCTAGATATAGACATATACATTGGAGATTTTACAGTTCCAACAATAACAAATTCACTATATCTAAATTTATCTTTCATTTCATCTTGTAAAGAATCTAAAGAAATTTTTATACTATCTCCTAGTCTTAAATTAAGGGCTGTTAAAACTTTTTCTTCAGTTACACATTCATTATCTTTTTGAGGTAGTCTACCACTAGATACCTCAAGTTTATTTAAAGAATTATATTCGTTATTTAGAAATGGATAGGTACTAAGTTTTAATACATACTCGCTTTTTTCTCCCTCTACTATTACATCGCTAGAAATAGTAGGCATGATTTCATCTATCCCTGATTCTTCTTTTATTTTTTCTATATTATCTTTTGAAAATCCTAAAGTAGATATAAGTCTATAATCCATAAACGATACATTATCATAATAGTTATCTGCTGAAATTTTCATATCTAGACATATTACTTTTATTCCAGCAAAAAAACCTGCACCAAGTAAAATAATTAAAAGTATTGATAAATATCTTCTTCTAGACTTTTTTATTTCTTGTAACATATCATGAAACATAGCTTTCTTCATTAAAACTCACCTCCATTAACTATATATTTATTAATTTTATATATTACCATTCGATTTTTTCAATATCAACAGGGTTTTTGTTTATACTTGTTTCATCTGCTTTACCATTTTTAAAACGTATTATTTTATCTGCCATAGGTGTAATAGCCTGATTATGTGTAATAATTATAACTGTCATATTATTTTTTCTACAAGTATCCTGTAATAATTTTAATATTTGCTTTCCTGTATTGTAATCAAGTGCTCCTGTTGGTTCATCACAAAGTAATAATTTTGGATTTTTAGCTATTGCTCTTGCTATTGCAACACGTTGTTGTTCACCACCTGATAGTTGAGATGGAAAGTTATTTTGTCTTGATGAAAGTCCTACTTGCTCTAAAACAGTTTTTGGATCAAGTGGTTCTTTACATATTTGAGTTGCAAGTTCTACATTTTCAAGTGCAGTCAAATTTTGAACTAAGTTATAGAACTGAAATACGAAACCTATATCATTTCTTCTATATGATATAAGTTTTTTACCACTATATCCACTTATTTCATTGCCATCAACAATTACTTTACCAGATGTAACATTATCCATACCGCCAAGTACATTTAATGCAGTTGTTTTACCAGCCCCACTTGGACCTACAATTGCTGCAAGCTCACCTTTTTCTATTTCAAAACTTGCATTATCTAGGGCTTTTATTTTGGTTTCACCCATTATATATTCTTTTACAACATTTTCAAATTTTATATATGACATATTGTATACTCCTTTTTATTGTGAAAATATTATACAACTTTTCTCTCTACTTGTCAATGTATTTTTCATATTTGTTTTACATAAGCAAATTTATTTAATATAACAAATAATATGACATTAATGTCTATTTTATGATAAAAAGCACTAATTCAAATGAATTAATGCTCTTTATATTTTATTATATTTTCATATACAAATTTCACACAATTTTCATGCTCTCTTTTCATTTCATTGCTAGTTAACATTATATAGTTTTTATTTATATTTTCGTTATATTTTTCCTCTTTATTTTCATTTACATATTTAATAATCTTTTTTATATCTTCGTCATTATATGGTACTTCTTCAATTTCAATTAATTTAAGTAAAATATTTAAAATTTCATATAATATTATAAACAGTTTATTTTTTTATTGCATTTATGATAATATTATGATAAAATTAAGATAAGTGAGGTGAAAAAATGAAATATATAAGACCTGTTTCAGACTTAAGAAATAAGTATCCTGAAATTGAAAACTTAGTTTTAAATGAGGGTGAGGCAGTATATTTAACTAAAAACGGATATGGTTCAATGGTTGTTATGAGCATAGATAAATACTGTAAGCTTACTGATGATGTCGAAATAAAATTAGATGAAGCTGAAAAAGAAGCTGACATAACCGATACAAGATATTCACATGATGATGTCTTTTCAAATATAAGGAGGAAAATAAATGGAAAATAAAACATATAATATAAAATACCTACCTATATTTGAAAGAGATTTAGATAACGTTATAGAATACATATTGTATAAATTAAATAACAAAAATGCTGCATTATCATTATTAAATAATGTAGAAAAAGCAATCATTCAAAGAGCTAAAAATCCTACTGCATATGAAAAGTATAATTCAATAAAAGAAAGAAGGTATCCGTATTACCGTATATATATAGGAAATTTTATTATATTTTATGTAGTTATTGGTAATACTATGGAATTAAGAAGATTTATATATGGTAAAAGAAATACAACAAAAATTATATAAATTTTAGCAAAAAATATAATAAATTCATTTAACATCAAACTTATTGTAAATTTTCGCTTGACTTTTGTATTTAATTATTATAATATAAATATGTGATAAATTTTTATCCTTTACTTTCTGGTTCTGTATTTTTTCATACAGAACTTTTATATATTAAAAATTCCTAGAGGTAAATTTATGATAATAAGTCCAAATATTACAAAAAATATTGAGGAAAGTAATTTGAATATAGCATTAAATGAAAATCAAGTATTTATAAATAAATATGCTAAAAACGAAGAAATATATAATTTAACTTTTGAAGATATTGAAATAAACAATTCTATTATAAAATCTTGTAAAATGATTTCTTGTAACTTTCCAAAATCATATTTTAAGGATGTTATATTTGAAAATGTTGATTTTTCTAATACTAATTTTGAAAAATCGACTTTTAAACAGGTTGAATTTAAAGATTGTAAATTAACTTATGCAAATCTTAATAACACATATTTTGAAAACGTAACTTTTAACACTTCAAATCTTAGTAATTCTACATTTAATGATGTATTATTTGCTAATACATTATTTAAAGATTCTAATTGCATCTATGCTGATATAACAGATTCTAAATTTAAAAATGTGTATTTTGATAATGCAAATCTTTCCTTTGCAAATTTTAGTAATACAAGTTTAAATAATATAGATTTTAGTAATTCTGATATAACTGGAATAACTGTATATCAAAATGACATTAAAGGCTCTATTATGAATGAGTATCAAGCCTTAGAATTTATAAAATTAATTGGAATAAAATTAAAATAATATAAAAATAGAATATTTTAGCTATATAAAGTCAAAATATTCTATTTATTTTCCACATTTTCCACAATTGCTACAACCATTACATATTATTTTACTTCCACAAGTATTACAATGTTCTTTAAAATAAGGAGTATATATATCTTTTTTTAGTTTATTTCCTAAACTATCAAATAAATTATAATTAATCTCTTTACCTATAAAATTCATTCCTGATTTATATGCCATTACACTTTGCAAACTTTTATTTTTTAAATGATATAATTTTCCATCTTTAACAAAATTTGTGCCGGTTTCAATAAATGAAAACGTTACATTATTTTCTTTACATTCCTTATTTAATAGTTTTACCCATTCAAAATCACATATTCTTGAGCCATAATAATTTTCACCACCGACATATAACTTGCTCTATCAAACCCGTCTTTAAATATTTATCAAGACTTACTCTTGCAATACATGGTGCAACCATTACACCCCTATGCTTTGCAGGAATATTAAGTAATATTGGAATTCTTTCATCTGCCCTTTGTTGCGTTTCAGCTGTAACATTAAGCATTACGTTTTCATATCCACTACCCCAGTCTTTTGGTAAATTAGATTTTATCCTACTTGCTCGTTTAGTTAGTATAAAAAACTTAACATCACTTCTTTTTTTTATTATATTCCACACTTCATCACGCCATTTATCTGCTTCTCCCAAAAAGAAATCAGATGTCATACATATTCTAATTTGTTCTCCGGGCCTTACTTTATACTTGCCATTTCTATCTTTTTGCAAGGGATAATTAAAGTTTGTTTTTGTTTTATATATAACACTCCCATCAGCCTCAGCACGCACTTTATCAAGATAAAACATATAACAATTTTTACAGCCCTCACTTATTTTTTTACATCCATGCCAAGGATTCCAAATATCATGCATTGTTTATTACCTCATATACATATATATCACTTTAATATAAAATTTTTAGCTTTATTAAATTAATTTATCTATAGTTAATCATTAAATTTTCATGCTTACTAGGACATCACTAGGACATCACTAGGACATTTTATACTTTTTACTTGAGTCATTTTCATTTTTTCCTTCCCATGTAATTAATCCTTTTTCTTCTAGTTTTGATAAAATTCTTCTAGCTGTTCTATCAGTCCTTTTTATATATTTTGCTATTTCAGATGTAGAAACTAATTCTTTTTGTGTAATAAAATCTAACACTAATCTTTCAGTATTATTAAGTTCATATAAATTTTTACCGAATTTTTTACTTAAATTTATATCTTGTGAATCTTTAAGTAACTTATCAAGTGTTTCATCAATCATCTTTAACATAAATTCTATGAATTCATTTGAATTTCCATTATTATTACAATTATTAATTGCAGTATAATATTCTTCTTGATATATTTTTATTAAACTTTCAATAGGCACATATTCAAAAATATTTTTCCATTTTGAAAGAATAGCTGTCTGCCATATTCTTGCCATTCTTCCATTTCCATCAGAAAATGGATGTATAAAAACAAACTCATAGTGAAATATAGAAGAAAGAATTAATGGATGTACTTTATCTTTTGCTTCTTTCATCCATTTAAATAATCTTTCCATAAGTTCAGGCACCATATGTGCTGGAGGGGCCATAAATATACATTTATCTTGGTCATAAACTCCTTCTTCATGATTTCTAAACTTTCCATTTCTCTCCACTGTTAAAAATGTCATTATTCCATGTATTTTCTTTAAATCTTCTATTGAATATGGATTTATTTGTGTTATCTTCTCATATGCTTCATAAGCATTTTTTACTTCTTGTATATCTTTTTTATCCCCAATTACCATTTTCCCATTAATTACATCTTCTACTTGAGATAATAACAATTGATTATTCTCAATAGCTAAAGAAGATTGAATAGAATTAATTCTATTTTGTTTTCTCAATTCTGGCATTTTATTTAAATTTGTATATATATTTATTTCGCCAACTTTTTCCATTATGCTTGAAATATATTTTAACATTTTATCTGTTATATTATATGGTGGGTAATTTTCCATAAAAATTTCTCCTTAAAAAAATATAAACATTAATTAGCTTTTATAATTAATTGTAAAATTACAAAAATCAAACTATATTACAATAAAAACAAGTAACTTTAATATATTTATAGCTTACAATAATTACTTTAAAAAGTCAATAGATTTGAAAAAATTATTAATATGACTATGTATTAATATGAGTAGTATGAAACATTTTATATATAAAAAACTCGTACCTAAATAGTTTAAGTACGAGTATATCTCTTTAATTAAATCTTAACCATTAACTTGTTTCATAACTTCTTCAGCAAAATTTGTTTCTTCTTTTTCAATTCCTTCGCCTCTTTCAAATCTAGCGAATCTTCTTATTACTATATTCTCTCCAATTTTTGCTATTAGGTTTGTTAATAGTTCTCCTACTGTAATATCAGGATCTTTAACAAATTTTTGATCAAGTAAGCAAATCTCTTCATAAAATTTATTAAGTCTTCCCTCTACCATTTTTTCAACTACAGCTTCTGGCTTTCCTTCATTTAAGGCTTGTGCTTTTAATGTAGCTCTTTCTGCTTCAACAACTGCTTCTGGTACATCTTCACGTCTCACATATTTAGGTCCAACAGCAGCTATATGCATAGCTATATCTTTTACAAAGCTCTTAAAATCATCATTATTTGCCACAAAATCTGTTTCAGAGTTTACTTCAACTAAAGCACCATATTTACCATTATGAATATATGCTTCAACTAATCCTTCAGCAGCTACTCTTCCAGCTTTTTTTGCTGCTTTTGCAATTCCTCTTTCTCTTAAAAGTTCAATTGCTTTATCCATATTTCCATCAGTTTCAACTAGAACTTTTTTACAGTCCATTATACCTGCACTAGTTCTATCTCTTAATTCTTTTACTTGTTCAGCTGTTATTGCCATAAAAAACGCCTCCAATTATTCTTTATCTTCTTCATGAGTTTCTTCTACTTTTTCAGTCTTTTCTTTTTTATCTTGTCTTTCTGTTTTTTCTCTTTTTTGGTAATTATTTTTTCTATTATTTTGTCTTGGCTTTCTTTCTATTTTATCTACGCCTTCTTTTTTTACAAGCTCTTCCATTGTTTCTTCAACATCATCAGAATCAACTTCAGTTAAATTACCCTCTTTTGCTTCAATGATAGCATCAGCAATTTTTCCAGCGATTAAACTAACAGATCTAACTGCATCATCATTTCCAGGTATAACATAATCTACATCATCTGGATTACAATTTGAATCTATAAGTCCTATTGTAGGAATTCCTAATTTTCTAGCCTCTTTAGTACAAATATATTCTTTCTTTGAGTCTGCTAAGAATATTAATGATGGAAGTTTTTCCATTTCTTTAATACCACCAAGGTTAGTATTTAAGATTTCCATTTCTTTTCTTAATTTAATAACTTCTTTTTTTGGCAACATTTCAAATGTTCCGTCTTGTTCCATTTTTTCAAGTTCAACAAGTCTTGCTATTCTTTTTCTTATAGTAGCAAAATTAGTAAGTGTTCCTCCTAACCATCTACTATTGATATAGTACATACCACATCTTTCAGCTTCAGTTTTAATAGTTTCTTGTATTTGTTTCTTTGTACCAACAAATAAAACAAGTCCACCGTCAGCTACTACTCTTTTTGTTAAGTTATATGCTTCCTGTACTTTCTTTAAAGTTTTTTGCAAGTCTAGTATATATATACCATTTCTTGCAGTAAAGATGTATGGAGCCATTCTAGGATCCCATCTTTTAGTTTGGTGTCCAAAATGTACACCGGCTTCTAGTAATGATTTCATAGGTATAATTGCCATTTTTCTTTCCTCCTTCTTAAATCCGCCATAAATATCATCGCCTTATTGCATCCATAATGGAAGAAGCGTAAGACTACATTTATGTGTGTAATAATGTATAAATATTCATACATAACGTTTTGTATAAAGTACAAAACTTTATATATTATACCATGATATTATGCAAATTGCAATACTGTTAGAGCAAATTTTAGGGCGACCGCATAAAAAATATAATAATTACCTACTTATATATTTTTAATTTTTTTAAAATTGGTTAGTATTTGG
>CANRQA010000032.1 GCA_947632635.1 uncultured Clostridia bacterium
TAATAATAAATGGGGCTTTATCAATACTACTGGTAAAGAAATAGCACCTATTAAATATGATTATGTTTGGAATTTTGTAAATGGACTTGCAAAAGTAAAATCAGGAGATAAATGTGGTTTTATTAATACTAAAGGAGAAGAAGTTATTCCAGTTATATTTGAAGAAGCAGATGGTTTGGAAAATGAAAATACTATATTAACACTTAAATTTGCTATGGATAAATCTGGAAAATTAATGCTGTTACCTTAAAAATAATAATATATACATATAGATAATACACTCTTAAAAAAGGATAGTAGGTATATTTACTTATTATCCTTTTTTCTTTGCAAATGCAACTATATGCAAAAATTAGCTATTTAAGTATAATAGTTAAATATAAATAGTTTGTAACTTATTATTTTGTTTATTAATAAAATACAATATGGTGAAGAAAATGAATATACAAAAAAGCTATATTGGTATAAATGAAAAAACAAGAAGTGGAGAAAAAATTTTAAAAATAGAGGGAATTATAATTCATACTTGTGAAAAAAGTATAAGAACAAGTAAAGAATTACTAAAAAAAATAGAAGAAAGCAAAAGAGAAGTTGATAAATATTTATCATACCATTATATAATAAGTGAAAAATCAAATATAATAAATATTATACCAACTTTTGAGATGGCATATCATAGTGATAAAATATATTTAAATGAACATTATATTGGTATTTGTGTAATTAGAGATAAAATATATAGTATGTCAAATAAACAAAGAAAAATATTAAAATCACTGATACAATATATTTTAGATAAATTTAATTTAGATAGAAATAGTATTTTAAGAGAATATGATATATATTCAACTAGGAAATCTTCGTTAATAATAGATAACGGTATTTTGTGGGATGAAATAATTGATTAAAAAATAAGGGAAAAGTTTATTAAAAACAATTTCCCTTATTTAGATTATTATAACAAATCACTTAAATGTGTTATATCCCCAGCTCCAATAGTAAGCACTATATCATTTGGTTCAATTATCTCTTTAATGTATTTTGCTATATCTTCAAATTTTGGTATATGAATAGCATTTACTTTATTTTTCTTAAGTAAATTTACTAAATCTTTTGAAGAAATAGACTTATCATCAACTTCACGAGCAGCATATATATCAGCAAGTATTACAACATCAGCATCAGAAAAAGACGTTGAAAAATCATTTAAAAGTTCTTTAGTCCTTGAAAAAGTATGAGGTTGAAATACAGCTATAATTTTATTATGTTCTTTTTGTCTTGCAGCAGCAAGAGTTGCTTTAACTTCTGTTGGATGATGAGCATAATCATCGTAAACAAGAACATTATTATCAAGTTCCTTTTTTAACTCAAACCTACGTTTAGCGCCACAAAATTCATTAAGACTTTTCTTCATAACAGGAAATGAGATTCCATGTGCATATGCAGTAGTAATTGCAGCAAGTGCATCATATACATTATGAATTCCCGGTACAGTTAGATAAAAGCTATATTTTTTCAAATTATCAGGATTAACTACATCAAATGAGTAGAAACCTTTTATATTACAAGATATATTTTTTGCAAATATAGTAGCTGTAGGGTCACTTATAGAGAAAGTATATACTTTTATATTATTTCTTCTTAAGTCATCATTAATTTCTTCATATACATTCATAGAATTTATATCATCTTTATTTATAACTAATATTCCATCTTTTGGAAGCATAAGTATGAATTTTTTAAATGATGCTTTTATATCTTCGATACCAGAAAAATAATCAAGGTGATCTTCATCTATATTTAAAATTGTAGCAGTTTGATGTGGAAAATTTAAAAAGCTATCTACATATTCACAAGATTCTAATATAAAATATTCGGAATTACCTATTTTATAATTTTTATTATCTAATTTTTTAAATTTACCACCTATTTGTATATTTGGGTCAAGTCCTGCGTCTAAAAATATAGAAGCAATCATAGAAGTTGTTGTAGTTTTACCATGTGTACCTGATACGCATATTGGCATTTTATAACTTTTTAAAAGTAATCCTAAAAATTTTGCACGTTCAAAAGTTGGAATTCCTAAAGTCTTAGCACGTACAAATTCTGGGTCATGTTGATTAATAGCGGAAGTATAAACAACAATATCAGCATTTTTTACAAGTTCTGCATTTGAACCTATATATACATATATACCATTTTCTCTTAATATATTTATCATATCGCCATCATTTTTATCAGAACCTGTAACTTCAATACCAGCTTCTTTTAATATAATAGCAATTCCACTCATACTAACTCCGCCAATACCAATCATATGAACTTTTTTTATATTTTTTAGAGCTTCAAACTCTCTCATTTTTATCCCATCCTTTTTCTTTATTAAAAATTATACTAAAAAAACGTATATTAGTCAATTTTTTTGTGAAATTTATAGTCAAATTGCACGAGTTTTGTCTAATGTTGTCAAATAAAATAATATATACTTGAAACAAATATTATTATAGTATATAATGCTTTTTAGGGAGGATAGATGTATGATAGTTGAAAAGGCTACAATAATATTTATAGCAGTAGTTTTAGTAATTTTATTAAGTATTAGATATATAAAAAGATATGCTCCAGAAAATCTAGTAATTATTCCACTTACAACCTTTTTTAGCTGTATGTATATATTTTTTACTATAAATGGAATATATATACCAATTTTAATTCAAACTTTAATTTTTGTGTTTGCCATAATCTTACCTATAAATGCAGTTATCTTACAATATAATAATATTGTTTTAACTAGAAAAATATTATACTACAAAATGAAATATGCATATTTTTCTAAAGAATATGAAAAAACTATTTCCTATATTGAAAAATTAGTTTCACATGAGGGAAGAAAGAGAGAATATTTATATATTTTAGGGCAATGTTACAAAAACTTAAATGATTTTATAAACGCAAGAGATTCATTTGCACTTGCAATAGAACTTGATAAAAATGATTATAAATCATATTATGAATTAGGGTTAATACTTGATGAAACAAATAAAAAAGAAACAGCGCTTGCTATGTTTAATAGAGCAATTAAAATAAAACCTGATTTTTATGAGGCACATGAGGCACTAGGAATATGCTTAACAAGACAGGGAAAATTTAACGAGGCAGTGAGTGTGTATAAAAAGGCGTTGGAAAAATTTACTAATTCTTATGAGTTATATTATAATATAGCAATAATAGAAATGGAATTAGGAGATTATGATAGTGCTAAAGAGGCATTTGAAAATGCTGGAAGAATAAAGCCTGATTTATATACCGCTTTTTATAATTTAGGTGATATAAATTATTTAAAAGGTGATTTAGACGGAGCAATAGAAGAATATAGAAAAATACTAAATTCTGGTGTATATGGTAAAAAAGCATATTATAAAATAGCGATAGTTTATGCTACTAAAAAAGAATATGAAAAGGCAATGAGTTCATTAGAATATGCTATAGAATTAGACCCTAAATATATTGAAAGTGCAAAGGAAGAGTATATTTTTAAGCCTATGGAAAGTCTAATTCAAAAATATTTACATGATAAGGAAATACTTAAAATAAAAGAAAAAGATAGAAGAAATTATATGAAAGATAAATTTAAGTTGTTTAGAAAAAAAGATGATGTAGATGTAACTCAAATAGATTATTCTAAAGATTATTCAAAAGTAAAAGATAATAATGAAAATCTTGAAGTTATAAAGAACGCGTAAAAGTTAGGCTTAATGTATTGATTTTTATATTAATTTAATGTATAATAAGTGTGTGCTAGTTAAGGTACACACTTTTTTGCCGAAATGGTGGAACTGGCAGACGCGCTAGACTCAAAATCTAGTGGTAGCAATACCGTGTGGGTTCAAGTCCCACTTTCGGCACCAGTCTTGATGTTCTTATAGAATTTAACGTTTTATAAGAACACTTTTTATACAATAGAAAATTTATATTAGGTTTAAAAAGATATGTATACAACCATATAAAAATTAATATTTCATTTTTATATTTTAGCATATTTTAAATTTCAATTTTGTAAAGTAAGTATAGATTGGAGGAATTATATGTTTGAAGTAAAAAAATTTGACATTTGGATTGAAGACAAAAATTCTGGTAAGTTTGGTAGTGGTGCTAGTGAAAAAATATGGCTTATCAATCCAGAAACGAACGAAAAAGGAATTTTTAAATTTCCAAAAGTAAAAGATAAGAAAAAAGGAATAATAACAGGAGAATATTGGGCAGAAAAACTTGCTACGGAAATTGGGAAATTAATTGGTGTAGAATGTGCTAGAGTTGATATTGGTACATATAAACGGAAGAATTGGGTCAATGAGTTATAATATAAAGTCTGATAAAAATCATTCATTTATAGAGGGCATAGAATTTATACAGTCTAAATATCCATATTATGATAAGGATATATTAGAAGATATTTATACTGGAAAAAATATTCTATTCAAATGATAAATAATAGTTTAAAAGGAATTATAAAATTCGAAGAAATACTTAAAATGGTAATATTTGATATACTAATTGGAAATAGCGATAGACATCATAGTAATTGGGGGATTAATTATAGAATTATAGAAGATGAATATAATAATTCAATAGAATTATATGATGGACTATGTCCTCTATACGATAATGGCTCATCTTTATGTGCATATGAAGATAATAATGATATAGAAATATTTTTTAAAGATAAAATTAAATTTGAAGCACTGATAAATACAAAATCTAAATCTGCAATAGGTTGGGAAAATACAAGACCAATTAGACAATTTGAATTATTGAAAAATATTAAAGATAATTATTATGATTTAACTATTGACTTTATTAAATGTATATATGAAAATATAAACGAAAAAAGTGTTAGAAACATATTAGAACAATTTGATAACAATATAATTAGTTCAAGAATGAAAGATTTAATAAAATTATTTATTTTAGAACGAAAGAAAAGAATAATAGATATATATAATTTGAAAGACGAGGTGTAAAAGAAAATGAAAAAAGATTTAGTATATTTAGTTTGGAAAGATACAAATACAGGAAATAAATATAAAGTTGCTACATTATATAAAGAAAATGGAATATATTATTTTAGATATATTTTGGAAAATGTTAAAGAGGCAAAAAAATACGGCTTTAAATTGTTAATTGCATTTCCTCAAATTAATGCATTATATGATAATCCAAAATTATTTGCTACTTTTGCAACAAGGTTGCCAGATGCTACAAGACCTGAAATCAAAGAAATTTTAGCTACTTATGGGATGACAGAATATGATGAGTTTGAACTATTAAAAAGAAGTGGTGCAAAACTACCTACTGATAATTATGAGTTTGTTAAATAGAAAGGTAAATATGAATTATAACAAAGATTTTGTACAAATATCTTTAAAATAGTTGGTAAAAAAAGATAGAATATAAAGCAAAAATAGAATTAAAAAAAGTAGAATATTTTTAAATCTAAGGCTAAAAAATTTTTTCGTTATTGTAAAACAGCAAATGTAGTGGGTTCAAGTCCCACTTTCGACATCAGTCTTGATGTTCTTATAGAATTTAATGTTTTATAAGAACACTTTTTATTATACAGATAATTTTGTCAAGAAAAAAATAAATGAAAAAGTGCAGATGGTGTCTGCATAAATTCTATGGTCGCATAATGCGCTACCAACTGAAGAAGATTTGAATTTGCATATTGATGTATATGATGAAGAATAAAATAGATTAAATACTATTTGTTGCATTTTTTATAATAAAAAAGAAAAGTATAACAAAATATATAAATATATATAAATTTTAGAAAGTAGGTAATGAAAAAAACATGAAACTATATATAGTACGACATGGTCAAGTACCTCATAATGATTTAAAACAATATAATATAGCAGATGAAGATTTAACAGATTTGGGAATAAAACAGGCTTGTAATCTTAAAGATAAGATTAATAATATTAATTTTGATATTATTATTTCTTCTCCACTTGTTAGAACAAGACATACAGCAGAAATAATTAATGCAAATAATACTAATGTTATATTTGATGATAGATTAAAGGAGCGTGACTGTGGTAATTTAAGTGGTAAACCATTAGACTTTGTAAATCGAGAAGAATATTGGAATTATAATACAACATTACAATATGGTACATCTGAAAACATAAAAACCTTTTTTCAAAGAGTCTTTTCTTTCTTAGATGAACTAAAAACAAAAGAATATAAAAATGTATTAATAGTTGCTCATAGCGGAGTATCTAAAGCCTTTAGTGGATATTTTGAAGGAATTAAAGACGGAAGATTTTTAAATCGAGGGCTAAACAATTGTGAAATGAAAGAATATGAGTTATAACATCCTAAAATTATATTTAATAATATAATTTTGATGATATAAAGCTTTTATATAAACATTGCAATTAATATTTGTATGCTAGGAAATTAAAGACTGCTTTATGATATATAAACTAAAGAGGCTTACGGTACTATGAGAAGATTTACCTATAATTAAAAATAGTTTAAAAAGTTATAAAAGATAAAAAACATATATAAAAATTTATTCCAACTAATTATATTAGGTTGGAATTTTTTGTCGAAAACTATTGTAAAGAATAGATTTTTGTGGTATTATGTTACATATAAAATGCAAGAAAGGAATGAATTTGAAACATGAATAAAAAGCAAATAGGAGTAATATTTGGTGGCTGTAGCCCTGAATATAATGTTTCATTAGAATCTGCATATAGTGTTATTACAAATATTAATAAAGAAAAATATGACGTGATATTAATAGGAATAACAAAATTTGGAGATTGGTTTAAATATAATGGAAATGTCGAAAACATAAAAAATGACAGTTGGTATAATGAAAAAGATTGTACTAAAGTTATTTTATCAAGTAGTATGAGTGATAAAGGCCTTATTGAAATAGTAGATAATAAACCAAAAACAATAAAATTAGACGCTATTTTTCCAGTATTACATGGCAAAAACGGGGAAGATGGTACTGTACAAGGCCTAATAGAACTTGCAGGAATAAAATTAATAGGTTGTGATTTAATTTCCTCTGCCTTATGCATGGACAAGTATTTATCTCATAAACTAGTTGAAAGTTATGGAATAAAAGTAGCTAAAAATATCGTAATAGATAGTAAAACAAGTAAAGAAGAACTAATAGAAAAATTAAAAAAAATTACTTTTCCTTTATTTATAAAGCCAATTAGAGCTGGTTCTTCATTTGGAATAACAAAAGTATATAAACTTGAAGAAGTTGATAAAGCTGTAAAAGAAGCTCTTAAGTATGATGTAGAAGTTATTATAGAAGAAAATATAGACGGAATAGAATTAGGATGTGCAATTTTAGGAAATGAAGAGTTACTTACTGGTCAAATAGATGAAATAAGTCTAGCAGACGGATTTTTTAATTATACAGAAAAATACACTTTAAAAACTTCTAAAATATACTGCCCTGCAAGAATAGATGAGAAGACCTCACAAAAAGCAAAAGAAATAGCAAAAAGAATTTATAGAATATTAAAATGCAAAGATTTTGCAAGAGTAGATATGTTTTTAAGTAAAGATGGTGAAATTTATTTTAATGAAATAAATACAATACCTGGCTTTACTTCACATAGCAGGTATCCAAATATGATGAAAGAAATTGGAATAAACTTTGATAAGTTAGTTGATAAATTAATTAGTTTGGAGATATAAAATGAAAAATTTGTTATTAAAAAAAGAATATATTTTTAAAGGAAACTTAATATTAGTAAATAGAAAATATGGTATAAATAAAATAACAGAAAAATCACAGTTAGTACCATTTAGTAATGCTTATTCTAATATATTATTTGATACAAATGCAAATATAAAATTACAAGAACTTTTAGATAAAATAAAATCTGGAGATGGCATTGTACCAGTAAGTGCATATAGGAGTTTAGAGGAACAACAACAAATTTGGGATGATTCATTAAAAGAAAATGGAGAAAAATTTACAAAACAATATGTAGCATATCCAAATTGTAGCGAACATCAAACAGGACTTGCAATAGATTTAGCATTAAATCAAGAAAACATTGATTTTATATGTCCTGCCTTTCCGTATAATGGAATATGTCAAGAATTTAGAGAAAATATGACAGAATATGGATTTATTTCTAGATATACAAAAGCTAAAGAAGAAATTACAAATATTTCTAGTGAAGAGTGGCATTTTAGATATGTAGGCTATCCTCATTCAAAAATAATGAAAGAAAGAGATTTATGCTTAGAAGAATATATTGATTTTTTAAGAGATTTTAGATTTGGAAATAATTATCTAAAATTTGAAGATTACGATATTTCATATATAAAAATGGATGATGATATAAAAGAAATAGAAATAAATGATGAAGATCAAGTAACAATATCTGGAAATAATGTAGACGGAATAATTGTAACAAGGAGAAAAAATGGTAAAAAGTAAAATAAATATAGATAAATTTAGAATAATAGCAGCTATTTTAGTAGTAGCCATACATACATATCCTTTACTTTCTATAAATGAAACACTAGACTTTTTATTCACACACTGCTTATGTAGGATAGGTGTGCCAATATTTTTAATGATAACAGGCTTTTTTATCTTACCAAAAGCATTAAAAGATAGGAAAAAGTTAATAAATTATACTGTTAAAATAATAAAAATATATGTAGTATGTATGTTTTTGTATCTACCAATTAATATTTATGCGGGTAAGCTAGAGGATGTAACTATTATAGAAGCCATAAAAGATATATTCATTAATGGAACTTTTTATCACTTATGGTATTTTCCTGCATTAATTTTAGGAATATGGATAACTTATTTTTTAGTTAAATATTGTAAGCCAAAAATTGTTGCAATTTCTGTTTTTCTGTTATATGTAATTGGAATCCTTGGTGATAGCTATTTTGGAATTTGTGAAAATATTTCAGTAATTTCTAATATATACAAAGGTATTTTTGCAATTTTTGATTATACAAGAAATGGATTATTTTATGTACCAATATTTTTGTATTTAGGATATAGTTTTAGCAAAACAAATTACAAAATAAGTAAAAGAAATAGTTTAATTTTTATGGCTATCTCAATATTATTAATGTTATTTGAGGGACTAGTATTATATCATTTTAAATTACAAAGACATTATAGTATGTATTTTTTCTTAATTCCTGTAATGTTCTTTTTATTTAATGTACTTTTACAAGTTAATAATACAAATAATAAAAAGTTAAGGGATATAGCAACTATAATATATATTATTCATCCGCTTTTCATTGTTTTTGTTAGAGGAGTTGCTAAAGTAATACATCTTGAAAGTTTAATGGTAGATAATAGTATAATTCATTATTTATTAGTAGTAATATGTTCTGTAATATTTGCCGTTATATACGAAAAAATAAAGGAAAAGATAGTTGAAAAATCAAAAGGAGAAAAAGTGGAAGAAGATTTAAGGAAAAATAGAGCATGGATAGAAATTAATTTGGATAATTTAAGTAATAATATAAATGAGATAAAATCTGTTATTCCAGCTGAAACAAAGGTTATGGCTGTTGTTAAAGCAAATGCTTATGGGCATGGTATAATAGAAATCTCAAAAAAATTAAATGAAATAGGAGTAGAAGACTTTGCCGTTGCAACTTTATCAGAGGGTATTGCTTTAAGAAAAGCTAATATTACTGGAAATATATTGATACTAGGTTATACAGATATAGAAAATATAAAATATGTACAAAAATATAACCTAATGCAAACAGTATTAGATTATGAATACGCAAAAAAATTAGATGAAATAAATTTAAATGATAAAATAAAAGTACATATAAAAATTAATACTGGAATGAATAGAATAGGTGAAAGTTATACAAATATAGATAACATTATTAAAATGTATCAATTAAAAAATGTTGAAATTTGTGGAATATATACTCATCTTTGTTCAGCAGATACATTAAATGAACAAGATATAGAATTTACAAATACTCAAATACGTAATTTTTATAGCTGTATAGATAAATTAAAAAGTTTAAAATATGATGTAGGAAAAATACATATACAAGCTAGTTATGGAATATTAAATTATAATGATTTGAAATGTGATTATGTAAGACCCGGCATTATAATGTATGGAGTATATAGTAGTAAAGAGGCAAAAATTACTAAAGCTAAATTAAACTTAAAACCTGTATTATCATTAAAAGCTAGAGTAGTAACTGTAAAAAATATAGAAAAAGCCGAAAGTGTAAGCTATGGTAGAACTTTTGTAGCAGATAAAGCTATGAAAATTGCAACAGTAAGTATAGGATATGCTGATGGTTACCCTAGAAATCTATCAAATAATGGTGCAATAGTAAAAATAAATGGAGAATATGCAAATATAATTGGTAGAATATGTATGGATCAACTTATTGTAGATGTAACAGAAATAAAAAATGTAAAAACAGGTGATGTAGTTACTCTAATAGGGGATGATGAAAATATATCTGCAGAGGAAGTTGCAAATAAATCAAATACAATTACAAACGAATTATTAAGTAGGCTAGGAGATAGACTTGATAGAGTTGTAACAAATGATAAAACTTAAGTATAGTATATAGTCTTAAGTATAAAGTTTAAGAAGGGGAATATTATATGGAAGAATATTTTGATGTATTAGATGAAAAGGGAAATAAAACAGGTAAAAAGAAATTAAGAAATGAAGTTCATAGAGATGGTGACTGGCATAGAACAGTTCATATTTGGATAATTAATGAACAAGGTAACGTTTTATTACAAAGAAGAAGTGAAAAAAAAGATAGTTATAAAAATATGTTAGATATATCATGTGCAGGGCATATTGATGCGGGTGAAACATCTATAGAGAGTGCTATAAGAGAAATAAAAGAAGAATTAGATTTAGATGCAACGAAAAAAGATCTTCAATATATAGAAACATTAAAAGAATGTGCAAAACCATCTCCCACATTTATAGATAATGAATTTTGTGATATGTATATTTTAAGAACTGATAAAAAAATAGAGGAGATGAAATTTCAAACTGAAGAAATATCTGAAATATTGTATGTACCATATGATAAATTTAAGGAAATGTTAATAAATAAACAACCTGATATATTAGTTCCTGAAGAAGAATTTGAACTATTATTTAAAGTTCTTGAAAAAAATTAAAACGGTTATGTAATAATCTAAATTAAGGAGAAAAGTTATGGAAAAAGAAAATATTGAAAGTAAAACTATTAATAATAAAAAAAATAATAAATTAACACTTGTTATAATATTAGTTATATTAGGCGTTATAATATTATCAGCTTTTTCATTAACAATGTATAAGATACTAAAGCCTACATCACAATTTGAGCCTATTGTAGAAATGAAAAAAGAAGAAAAAATAACAACATATGCTAATAACTATTTAAACTATTATTTAGAAAATTATGTGACAACAAAGGAAGAAGGCAATATGCGAATATCTTCCTTTGATATAAAGGAAATAGAAGAAATAAATGAAACAAATGGAATTGTAAGAGCAGTTTTTATGGTAGTGCCAAGAGAACTTACTAATTCTTATTTTAAAGATTATGGTAATGTTAATGGAAATGAAATAAATTGTGATGTTATTCTTACTTTTAATATTATGGAAATAAATGATGAAAAAATAAAGTTAGAGTTATTATCAACAGAAAAAACAACAGATGAAAAAATAGAAGAATATAGAAATTTAGGCTCAACAATAATAACTAATATAGAGGGAGCAAAAAATCCTGTTGTTCCTGCTGGTTTTAAAAAAGTAGATACTGATACTGCCAAATGGGAAAGTGAAGATGATTTTGTTACAGATTATGATAAGGGACTTGTAATAGAAGATGAAAAAGGAAATCAGTTTGTATGGGTACCTATTGATAATAAAGTAGCAAGTTATACTATTGAAAAGCTAGAGGAAAATGTATGGGATGATAATTTACCAGAGGGGATAAACAGTGAAAAATCACAAATTGCAAAATATGGTGGTTTTTATATTGCAAGATATGAGGCTGGTGTTGCAGAAGATATGCAAGAAACAAATACTAACATAACAACTATGGTAAATAATAAAATAGGAATCCCTGTTAGTAAAAAAGGCGTTAGACCTTGGAACTATATAGAGTATAAAAAAGCAAAACAAAATGCAGAAAGTATGTATAATAGTAACACTTTAAAAAGTGGACTTCTTACAAATGCAGAATATAATGCGGTATTAAATTGGTTAGAAAATACTGGATATGAATTAAATGCTTCATATAAATTTGGTAACTATAACAATTCATTAAACTTTACATTTACTGGACTATATTCAAAAGATAATGGTGAAAATTACGAGTATGCTGAGAATATAGAAAAAAATAGTGTAAAACAAGAAAAAGGAAATGCGGTAAAAAATATAATACTTTCATGTGGAGCAGCAGATAAGAATGTAACAAACAATATATATGATTTATTTGGTAATTTACATGAGCTTACAACAAGATATGGAAAGGGTTATTGTGAAGCAGTAGGTGGAACATATAATGATATACACTCTATAACAAAAACAAATTTTAATTCTCCAACAGATATTGTAGGTTTTAGAGTAGTTTTATATATGCTATAAAATAGGTAAAAAATAGTTCTTAAGTAAAAATCTACTTAAGAATTATTTTTTTTATTTTAATATTTTTGCACCCAGTAGCTTACCTAGTGAAAACAATGCAATTGTAGAGAAAAATACAATAGAAAATAAAAAGATACTTGATGCAAGAGCATTTAAAAATGAAAGTCTTTTAGGCTTTTTTATTTCTATAATATCTTCATTTATAACACTTTCTTTTGGACTTGATTTGCTATTAAATAACATTCTAATTTTTCCACTTAATTTAGTATAATCAATATTAACAGTTAGAAATACAAGAGATTCAAGTATTACACCTACAACTAAAAAGCCTATTGTCATAAGTAAAAGTCCAAATATATTTCCTGGTACGTTTCCAATTTTTATAATCATATTAAATATTAATTGAAATAAATCCGTTTCAGTTAATTTATTCATTAATAAGTACCAAATAAAAAATACAGTAAATAGGTTAATAAGAGTAAGTATAGATGGTACAATTAAAATTCCATAGTTATATTTATATTTTGTTGTACAAAATAATGAAAATTTTATTAATGTCGATATTATTATGAATGTAATAAGGACTATTAAAAAAATTAATAGAAAATATAAAATAAACATAAAAACACATCCTATATAAAATTATATTAAAATAATTTCGTTATATTAAAATTATATATTAAAAAAAATAAAAAGTCAATTATTTCCATAAAATTATGTAAAACTATATAGCTTTACAAAAGGCTTAATTTATGGTATAATTAATTATAGTGAAACTTAATAATAAAAATATAAGTATATTTTAAGGGGGTTTTTTAATGAATATTAAAGACGTTGTAACGATGGTGGTATATATTGCCATAACTTTTATACTATCATCTGTTGGCTCACAGATACTTAAAAAATTTTTTAATTTTGTTACTACTCGGCAGTTTGATTTGAAAAAATTTACACAAGATGGTGGGTTCCCATCATCTCATTCGGCTTTTTCTGTTTCAATGGGAATTATTGCCATATTTTTTTCAATATGGGCTATCAAAAATAACTTTAGTTATGAATTTTGTGCCCTGACACTAATTGTTACGTTTGTTGCAATTAATCACATATGTATAGTAATACGTGACGCGTTAGGGGTAAGAAGAAGTGTTGGAAAACTTGCTGATGCTTTGCAAAAACTTAATAAAACAAATAAGGAGACTTTAACGCTTATTGAACAAGACAATAATGTTACTCAAAGGATTCAAGAAAATTTTGAGGAAATAGCTAAACTAACAAAAATAAAGTCTGGACATCTTCCTCATGAAGTTATAGGTGGTATATTTTGGGGAATACTTGCATCTACTACTACCTCTGTATGTTATTATGGATATAGTAAACTATTTATACTTTGCTTAATTGGAATAGTCGTATATATAGTTGTTATGTCGATATTTTTAAGGTATGGGAGCAAAATAATTTCTCTATTAAATAATTTTACAAAATAACAGAGAGCTAAAATACTATTATGAAATTAATTTTTCATAGTAGTATTTTTTTGTGAAAAAAGTATTGTAAAAAGATATGAAATATAGTAGAATAAAGATGTAAAGAGTAATAAAAACTATGTAAACAAGAGAGGGAAAATATATGAAAACACTATACATACATACATACATACATACTACACACTAAAAATAAAAAAGTATAGAAATTTAGAAAAGGAAAAAATTGTAAAAACTGTAAAAAAATTAAAAAGAAATATAATAATACCAATGTTAGGATATGGGTAATGTTCTAACATTGGTTTTTTGCGTTTAAAAAAGAAAATGGAGGTAAAAAAATATGAGAGTAAATAAGGAAATGAAAAAAGGAATAAGTTTGATAGTTTTAATATTAACAATAGTAATAATATTAATATTATCTACTGTAATAATAATGGGAGTAATAAATAATAATCCAATAAGTAATGCAAAAGAAGCAACGCTAAGAAATGATTTGCAAGTAATGAAAGAGGCATATGGATTAAGAACAGGGGAATTGATATTAAAATATAAAGGTGATAAAGGAAAAATAACAGTAGAAGATTATGAAGATGTAGTAAATGAAAAATATAAAGGAGAAGTAAAAGTATGTGAAGAAGGACTAGCATATTTAGGAAAAGATAAGAAAAAACAAAAGGTAGCAGAAGAAATGGGATATATAATAGGAAATCCAAATGATGCAGTATTAAGGGCATGGACAAGTGATTCACAAGATGATTTTCATGCTGAAGAATGTAGAACTAAAATAACAAAGATAACATTTATAACAAATAACAAAGTGCCAGATGGAGTAATAAAGTCATGGGATGTATCAGCAGGAAATAATGGTGGAGTAATGGCGTGGATAGTAAGTAATGGAGAAGATGGATATGAATTAACAATAGGAGGAAATACAAAAATAATAGCTAATACAGATTCATCAAATATGTTTTATAATTTCATTTTAGTAAAGGAAATAAATATAAAAGAATTAGATACAAGTAAAGTAAAAAAAATGATAAGTATGTTTGATGGATGTGAGTGTTTAACAAGTGTGGATTTAAGTAATTTTAATACAAGTAAGGTTACAACTACACATGGTATGTTTCATGAATGTAATAGTTTAATAAGTTTAGATGTAAGTAATTTTGATACAAGTCAAGTAACAGATATGTATAGAATGTTTTATGGATGTAATAGTTTAATAAATTTAAATTTAAATAATTTTAATACAAGTAATGTAACAAATATGAAGGATATGTTTAGAGAATGCAGTGGCTTAACAAATTTATACATAAGTAGTTTTGATACAAATAAAGTGACAACTATGGCAGGTATGTTTGCGGGATGTAATAATTTAACAAATTTAGATTTAAGTAAATTTGATACAAATAAAGTGATAAATATGGAAAGTATGTTTTATAGATGTAGCGGTTTAACAAATTTAGATGTAAGTAATTTTGATACAAGTAAGGTCATAAATATGAGTTACATGTTTTTAGGTTGTAGTAGATTAATAAGTTTAGATTTAAGTAAATTTGATACAAATGAAGTGAAAAATATGCGGAGGGATGTTTTATTGGTGTGGCAGTTTAACAAGCATAGATGTAAGTAATTTTGATACAAGTCAAGTAACGAATATGATTAATATGTTTAATGGATGTAATAGTTTAACAAGTCTAAATTTAAATGGATTTAACACAAGTCAAGTAGAAAATATGTATCAGATGTTTCAAGCATGTAAAAAGCTAACAACAAGTATAACAATAAAAAACAATAGCAATAATGTTGTATATTCTAATATGTTTTATAATGCAGCAACAGAGTCAAATTCACAAATAATAGTAAATTATACTAAGGAAACATCAGAACTAGTGGATAATATGTTAAATACTAAGACTACCGGTTCACATGTAATAAAAGGAGAAGAAATAAGTATATAAAAAATAAATTACATAGTAGTAACTTTTTATATAAATACTAAAAAAAATTTATAAAAAAATACTTGTAAAAAGATATGAAATATAGTAGAATAAAGATGCAAAGAGTAATAAAAACTATGTAAACAAGAGAGGTAGAAAAGATGAAAACACTATACATACATACATACATACATACTACACACTAAAAAATGAAAATAGTAGCAAAATAAAAGAGGAAAAAATTGTAAAAACTGTAAAAAAAGAAAATGAAAATGAAAATATAATTAAAGCCAGTGTTAGAATATGGGTAATATTCTAATGCTGGTTTTGTGCTTAAAAAAGGGAAAAATTTCCAGTGACAATGTATAAAATTTGAGGTATAGTAAAAAATATATACATAAAGGAGCGAAAAGATATATGAAAAAAAGAGGAATAAGTTTAATAGTGTTAATA
>CANRQA010000033.1 GCA_947632635.1 uncultured Clostridia bacterium
TGTTCTAGCTATTAAATCTCTATCAGACAATTTGTAGTAATTTTTTAACAAAAGATATTTAAACATTCTTATTACATATTCTGCTTTTCTTTCCATTGTAAATGAGTATTTGTCTTTTAATTCTTCATATACAAAAGAAAAATCTATCATTTCTTCTATTTGTTTTCAAAAATTATTTTTATCTATTAATATGTCGTATAATGAAGCATGTTCACTTAAACTAAAATTTAATTGATTATCAACCTTTAATATAGCTATACCAACTCTTTTAACTATATTAATTATATCATCTTTTACAGTTTTAGTTTATAAAAATAGCGAATTAGAAAAAATATTTTCTAATTCACTACTTTTTCTGCTACTTTTTCAGCAGCCTCTACAAAAAGTCTCAAATCTTTTTAAGCGATAAATATTTCAAATAAGTTTGTTTAATTTTTTTGAAAGTTTTTTTTCTTATTTCGAGTAATTCTAATACCATTGGTTATAAGAAGTTCTTTATCTTCGGGAGATAATGCAGTTTTATTTTGCCTTATACTATTAAGAAATGTACCAAGTTTAATGTCTTTATATATTTCGTTTTGTTTAGGAGTACGATTATATAAATTGTAAAATTCAACAAGAAGTAAAACTTTTTCATGTATAGTATATAGCCTTTTATTTGAAGTAATTGTAATGCCAGTGTTTATAAGTAATTCTTTATCTTTAGAAGATAAGGTAGTAGCACCTCTTTTAACATCAATAAGAAAGTTATAAAGATTTATATTTTTATATGTTTCATTTCGTTTAGGATGACGATGATATAAATTGTAAAATTCAACAAGAAATAAAACCTTCTGGTGTATAGTATCTTGTCTTTTATTCGAAGTAATTCTAATACCAGTATTTATGAGAAGTTGTTTATCTTCAAAAGGTAAATTTGTATTCCCGTATCGTATATTATGAAGAAACTTACCAAGTTTAGTATTTTTATATACTTCATTTTGTGTAGGAGTACGATGATACAAATCGTAAAATTCAACAAGAAGTAAAACTTTCTCATGTATTATAGTTTGTTTAATATTTGGAGTAATTTTAATACCAGTATTTGTAAGCAATTCAACATCTTCGGGAAGTAATACAGTTTTATTTTGCCTTATACTATCGAGAAATTGACCAAGTTTAATGTTTTTATATATTTCCCGTTCTTTAGGATGACGATGATATAAGTTGTAGAATTCAATAAGAAGTAAAACTTTTTCGTGTATAGTATATAGTCTTTTATTTGAAGTAATTCTAATACCAGAATCTATAAGTAATTCTTTATCTTCAGAAGATAATGTAGTATTACCTTGTCTAATATTAACAATAAACGCACCAATATTAAATCCTTTATATTTTTCTCTTTGTGTAGGAGTACGATTATATAAATTATAGAATTCAACAAGAAGTAAAACTTTTTCGTGCATAGTATATAGGCTTCTATTTGAAGTAATTCTAATACCAGTATTTATAAGTAATTCTTCATCTTCAGAGGATAAGGTAGTAACACCACTTCTAATCCTTATAAGAAAGTTGTAAAGATTTATATTTTTGTATATTTCATTTTGCTTAGGTGTACGATGATATAAGTTGTAGAATTCAACAAGAAGTAAAACATTTTCGTGTATAGTATATAGTTTTTTATTTGAAGTAATTCTAATACCAGCGCTTATAAGTAATTCTTTATCTTCAGAAGATAATGTAGTATTGCCTTGTCTAATATTCATAAGAAATGTCCCAATATTAACGTTTTTGTATTGTTCTTGGTGCTTAGGTTCTCTACCATAAATATTTACAAATTCGATTAGTAAATTTATTAAATCAGCTTTTGGTATCCGCTTTCTAGTTTTTTGCTTTTCCATCATTTCTACCTCCAATATAAAATTTTATACAGATTAACAAATTAATATGGTAATATTTTATCACAAAATTATTATTATGTCAATCTGCGTTGAAATGTAAAGTATAAACTACTTAATATATGAGATTATTTAATTTGTATAACACGTATTTTAAAGTAGAGTTATGATAAAATAACAAAAAGAATTGAGACTTTTTGTATCTCAATTCTTTTTAAGTCGTAAATATTTCAGATAAGTTTAACTTTTTTGTTTAATTTTTTTGAAAGTTTTTTTATTATTTGTAGTAATTCTAATACCAGTTGTTATAAGAAGTTCTGTATCTTCAGTAGATAATGTCGTATAGCCTTTTCTAACATTCATAAGAAATGTACCAAGTTTAATGTCTTTATATATTTCGTTTTGTTTAGGAGTACGATTATATAAATTAAAAAATTCAACAAGAAGTAAAACTTTTTCATGTATGGTATCTTGTATTTTTTTTTGAGTTATTCTAATACCAGAATCTATAAGTAAAGTTTTATCTTCAGTAGATAATGCCGTATGACCTTGTCTAATGCTTGAAAGGAATGTCCCAATATTAATACCTTTATATATTTCACGTTGTTTAGGCTGACGATGATATAAATTAAAAAATTCAACAAGAAGTAAAACTTTTTCATGTTTATTATCTTGTATTTTATTTGTATCTATTTTAATACCTGTATCGATAAGTAATTTTTCATCTTCAAAAGATAATGTTTTATGCCCCCGTTTGAGATTTGCAATAAAATTACCAAGATGTACATCTTTATATACTTCATTTCGTTTAGGAATACGATTATATAAAGTGTAAAATTCAACGAGTAATAAAACTTTTTTGTGTATATCCTCTTGTCTTTTATTTGAAGTTATTTTAATACCTGTATCGATAAGTAATTTTATATCTTCAGAAGATAATTTTGTATGCCCCTGTTTGAGATTTGCAATAAAATTACCAAGATTTACATCTTTATATACTTCATTTCGTTGAGGAATACGATTATATAAATGATAAAATTCAATAAGTAATAAAACTTTTTTGTGTATATCTTCTTGTATTTTATTTGAAGTTATTTTAATACCTGTATTGATAAGTAATTTTATATCTTCAGAAGATAATTTTGTATGCCCCCATTTGACATTTGAAAGGAAATTACCAAGTTTTACATTTTTATATACTTCATTTCGCTTAGGAAGGCGATTATATAAATTGAAAAATTCAATAAGAAGTAAAACTTTTTCATGAACTATATCTTTTTTATTGATTGCAGTGATTCTAATACCAGAATTTATAAGTAATTCTTTATCTTCAAAAGACAATGTTGTATCACTACGTTTTATATTTGAAAGAAAACTACCAAGTTTTACATTTTTATATATTTCATTTTGTGTAGGAGTACGATGATACAAATCGTAAAATTCCACAAGAAGTAAAACTTTTCTATGAACTATATCTTTTTTATTGATTGCAGTAATTCTAATACCAGAATCTATAAGTAATTCTTTATCTTCAAAAGACAATGTTGTCTCACCACGTTTGATATTTGAAAGAAAATTACCAAGTTTTACATTTTTATATACTTCATTTCGCCTAGGTTGACGATGATATAAATTGTAAAATTCAACAAGTAATAAAACCTTTTTATGTTTATCATCTTGTTTTTTATTTGAATTTATTTTAATACCTGTATCGATAAGTAATTTTTCATCTTCAAAAGATAATGTTGTATAACCACGTTTGATATTTGAAAGAAAATCATCAAATTTAACATTTTTATATATTTCGTTTCGGTTAGGAGTTCTATTATATAAGTTGAAAAATTCCACAAGAAGTAAAACTTTTTCATGAACTATATCTTTTTTATTGATTGCAGTAATTCTAATACCAGAATTTATAAGTAAAGTTTTATCTTCAGCAGATAATACAGTACTATTTTGTCTGATGCGTGAAAGAAATCCCCCAATATTAACATTTTTATATTTTTCACGTCGCTTAGGTTCTCTACCATAAATATTTACAAATTCAATTAGTAAATTTATTAAATCAGCTTTTGGTATCCGTTTGCAAGTTTGTTTTTCCATTATTTGTACCTCCAATATAAAATTTTATACAGATTAATAAATTAATTTGATAATATTTTATCACAGATTTTTGTTTATGTCAACTAGTGCTTTCAGTGAGATTTTAATTGAAATCAAAATTTTATTAAGTTTATAAAAATACTTTAAATTCATACATTTCTATGATATAATATAACATGACAAAAGTAGGAGGAAATCATGAAAATAATAGAAAAGATATTTGGTACATATAGTAATAGAGAAATAAAAAAAATATTACCAATAGTAGATAAAATTGAAGAACTAGAAAAAGGTTTGAAAGATTTAACAGATGAAGAATTAAAAGGCAAAACAAGTGAATTTATATCAAGACTTGAAAAAGGAGAAACTTTAGATGATATCTTACCTGAGGCTTATGCAGTAGTTGCTGAGGCTTCAAGTAGAGTATTAAATATGAGGCATTTTAGAGTACAACTTATTGGTGGAATTATACTACATCAAGGAAGAATAGCAGAAATGAAAACAGGTGAAGGAAAAACACTTGTTGCAACGCTTCCTGTATATTTAAATGCTCTAACTAAAAAAGGTGTTCACGTTGTAACAGTTAATGATTATCTTGCAAAAAGGGATAGTATTTGGATGGGTAAATTATATAAATTTTTAGGACTTAGTGTAGGACTTGTAGTTTCTGGAATGACACCCGATGAGAAAAGACAAGCATATAACGCTGATATTACCTATGGAACAAATAATGAATATGGATTTGATTATTTAAGAGATAATATGGCAATGAGTAAGGAGTCTATGGTACAAAGAGAGTTAAATTATGCAATAGTAGATGAAATTGACTCAATACTTATTGATGAGGCTCGTACTCCTCTTATAATTTCAGGTATGGTAGATAAGCAAAGTGATTTATATGAAAAAGCAAATACCTTTGCTAAAGGCCTAAAAGCAAAAGTTATAGTAGAAAATAACGATAAAGAATTTGACGACTCAGATGAAGAATTTGATTATATTGTAGACCTAAAAGCTCATACAGCAGCACTTACTGAAACAGGTACAAAAAAAGCAGAAAAGTTCTTCAATATAGAAGATTTATCTAATGTAGATAATTTGACTATATCTCATCATGTAAATCAAGCTATACGTGCTTATGGCCTTATGAAGAAAGATAAAGATTATATCGTAAAAAACAATCAAGTTATTATAGTTGATGAGTTTACTGGACGTTTGATGGAGGGAAGAAGATATAGTGATGGTTTGCATCAAGCAATTGAGGCAAAAGAAAATGTAAAAATCGCAGCTGAAAGTCAAACACTTGCAACAATTACATTTCAAAATTATTTTAGATTATATAAAAAACTTGCAGGTATGACAGGTACAGCAAAAACAGAGGAAGATGAGTTTAAAGGAATATATAAACTTGATGTTATAGAAATTCCAACAAATAAAGAAGTTAGAAGACAGGACTATAACGATGTAATCTATCAAACAGTTAAAGCAAAGTATAACGCAATTGTAGAAGATGTAAAAGCATGTTATGAAAAAGGACAACCAGTACTTGTTGGTACAGTATCTATTGATAAATCTGAAATAATAAGTAGGTTACTTACTAAAGAAAAAATACCTCATCAAGTTTTAAATGCTAAATTTCATGAAAAGGAAGCAGAAATAATTGCACAAGCTGGTAAATATAAATCTGTTACTATAGCGACAAATATGGCTGGACGTGGTACAGATATAATGCTTGGTGGTAATTTAGAATATTTAGTAAAAGATGAACTTGAAAAAAGAGGTTATTCATCAGAAGTTATTGAAATGGCGATTACTCCAATAGCTTATGATAATGAAGAAGTTAAAAAGGCTAAAGCAGAAATAGTTGAAATTGAAAAGAAATTAAAACCTGAAATTGAGGAAAACAAGAAAAAAGTAATTGAAGCTGGTGGATTAAAAATAATTGGTAGTGAAAGACATGAATCAAGAAGAATTGATAATCAGCTAAGAGGACGTTCAGGACGTCAAGGTGATGTTGGTGAAACTCGTTTCTATATTTCACTTGAAGATGATTTAATGAAACTTTTCGGCTCTGATAAAACTATGAGAATAGTATCAATGTTAGGACTTCCTGAAGATACACCAATAGAGCAAACAATGCTTACAGACTCTATTGAATATGCTCAAAAGAAAGTTGAAGGAAGGAACTATTCTATAAGAAAAAATGTGCTTGAATATGATGATGTAATGAATACACAAAGAGAAATAATTTATTCACAACGTAGGGATGTTATAAATGCAGAAAATATTGGTGAAGTTGTTTTAAAACTTGCTAATTCTAAAATTGATAAAATTGTAGAACAATACTTTAATAATGACGATAATATTGATGATATTGATTTTGGAAGTTTAAATGCTGTATTACAAAATTTATTTGGTAAGGAAAATATTTTACCAAAAGAAAGTGTTGAAAGTTTAGATATAGAGAATATCGCTGAAAAGTTAAAAGATATAGTTAAAGAAATTTATGAAGAAAGACATAAAGAGGCTAAAAAACAAAATGCTGAAGATATTATATGTAAAATTGAGCGTCATTTAATTTTAAAAGTAGTTAATGAAAATTGGATGGATCATATAGACCAAATAGCAGCATTAAAAGATGGTATTGGACTTAGAGCATATGGTCAAACAAATCCGTTAGAAGCATATAAAATTGAAAGTTTTGATATGTTTGAAAATCTTGTAGATACAATTCAAGAAGAAGCAACAAGAGCAGTATTTTCAATTAGACCTCGTGAAGATAACAAGCTAAATGATAGTATTGTAAATAAAAATACGTTAAATGTAACTAATATTTCTACTAATGAAGGTGGAAATGTTGCAACAAAAAGAGAGCCAGTAAAAGCTAGTAAAAAGATAGGTAGAAATGAACCCTGCCCCTGCCGGTAGCCGGTAAGAAGTACAAGAATTGCTGTGGCAAAAACGCATAAAATCAATGTCTTTAGAGGCTCGACTAGTGAACATAGATATAAAAACATACTAAATTGTTTGCAAAATGTTTTCATAGTATTAAATTAAAATTCTAAAACACTTGGTAATAAAGAGTTATAAACTTGTAAACAAAGTACATACAAAAAATGTTAACATTCATGTTAGCATTTTTTGTTTTTGAGAGATAGTGTTTACATTTGAAAAAGGAAAGGAGTAATTTTAAATGTAGAATGTAACAATTCAAAATAGAGAAAAATACTATCAATACAAATTTGAAGTTTCAAAGGTTGATGGTAAAAGGATGATTAAGCTGTAAAATCAAGAGGAGAGATATATAACGTGAAAATATATGTATACTTAGATGAAAGTCGGATCAATTAATAAAAATAGTAAAACAAGATATTTTGCAGTAGGGGGATATTTTTCTTATGAAGAAGACAGAATAAAAATAAAAGCAAAATATAAGAAAGAAAATCTTAAATTAAAGAAAGAAAAGAAGCTAGATTTAGATACTGAAATTAAATCATATGATATGACCGAAGAAGAAAAAATAAAAATATTTAATAAAATTCAAGATATTGAAACTTTTCATGGTTGCGTTAAGGTATTTGATAAAAAATATATGTGGAAAGAAATAGTAGATTCAAATATATTCTTCACTTATGCAGTAAAAGTTCTAATTCAAGATTGTATACTGCCAGAATTAAATTTACAAGAAAATGATGAGCCAATAGAGTTTATTATAAGCATAGATAATAGAAATATAAGAGTAGGAGAATTAAATAATTTAGAAACATATCTAAAGACAGAATTTTGTATATATGATGATGATTTTAAAATTACTTATTATGACTCTAAAACAAATTATGGAATACAATTAGCTGATTTAACTGTTAATACATTCTATAATTCTTATAAAAACATAAAACTAGTTGAAAATGTAATAAAACAGTTAAAGCAAAAAACTTTAGAGTAAGTTTATTTCCGCGAAATAACAGGAATAAAAAATAAAGATTTAGCATAAAATATTAGTAAAATATTTGACATACAATTTTTTGTGTGTTAAAATATTTATAGTAAGACCTAGGTAAGGTAGCTAAATGCTAAGCGTATGTTAAGTACGCTGCCACCTAGGCATTTTTGTTATAATAAGGAAAAATGAATGTAAACATTGTTTGCATTTTGTTTGCAAATATTTTATGATAACATTATCAATCAGCGTTTGCGTTGATTTATGTAATAGAAACATATGTTAAAATAACTCGAATTTTGCTATAATTTTATATGAAATGGAGGATACCTTAATGAAGATTATAACTGTATGTGGGAGCTTAAAATTTTTTAAAGAAATGATGGAAATAACAGAAAAAATAGAATTGCAAGGAAATTGCATGTTAGTTCCTATATATAATCCTAATAGAGCAAATAAAGATGATTTTACTGAAAAAGAGGCTTTAATGTTAGATAAAATGCATAAAGAAAGAATTAAACTAGCTGATGCAATTTTAGTTGTAAATGTAGGTGGATATATTGGAAGTAGTACAAAAAGTGAAATTGAATTCGCACAATCGTTAAATAAAGAAATTATTTATTACACTGACATTGTAAAAAATAATTCTAATAATTAAATTGAGGTAGCAGATCGTATGAAAAAGATAGTTATTGCAGGAAGTGCTAAACTTCAAAAAGAAGTAAATATGTGGTTAGATTTTTTTGAAAGAAATAATTACGAAGTTTTAGATTATCCAAAATCTATTGAAGGACAAAGATTTATGGAATTGTATCCAAACATACATATTGAATTTCTCAAAAATGTTGCTAAAACAGATGTGTTGTTTATAATGAACGAAGATAAAAATGATATAGTTGGATATATCGGGTATGAAACTTATGCTGAACTGCTTTTTGGACTTACTCAAAAGTTGATTTATAATAAAGATATTGAATTAATAGTTTTAAAAATGCCAAGTAGGAATGTAGGATGCTATGATGAAATTAATCTATGGTTAGAACTTGGATGGATAAAATTATTATACAAGGAGGAAAATAATGAATTTTAAAAAAATAATAGAAAATTATGTGCCCTTTAATGAACAAGAGAAAAGAGATAAAGAACAGTTTTTAAAATTTATAGATACTTATGCCGATGTTTTAACACGAGAAAATATTTTTGGGCATTTTTCTGCATCAGCTTTTGTTGTAAATAAAGAAAGAACAAAAATGGTTGTAGTTTATCACATAATAAATGATGGTTGGATTTATCCAGGTGGTCATGTTGATGGAGAAGAAGATTTTTTATCTGTTGCAGTTCGTGAGGTTGAAGAAGAAACAGGATTAAAAGTTAAAGTTTTAGATGAAAATATTTTTTCTATCCAATCTCTTCCAGTTAAAGGTCATATTAAGCGTGGTAAATATGTTTCTGCTCACTTTCATTTAGATGTGGTATATATCATGGAAGCAGATGATAAAATACCATTAGTTTATAGAGAAGATGAATCAAAAGGGGTAAAATGGATTCTATTTGAAGAGGCAACTAATGAAAAAATGTGCGACTTTATTAGACCTATACATAAAAAATTAATAAGAAAATTAAATACTAAAGATTATTAATTTTTTTAATATACAAATCAAATTAATGACTTCATGATATAGTACTATCATTTTATTGTAGTTTAAAAAAGTTAAATGTTTGCAAAATTGAGAATAAAGACCTTGCAAATTAGGGAATATTCTAATGCAAACATTTTTAATTGAGGTGATGTAGTTGAAAAGACTTTTACAAATTAGTTTAGACACTTTATTAATTTCTATACTACCCATAATTATGTGGATAATTTTAGGCTTTACTATAACAAAGGAAATATCAAATGTCTTTTCTCTTACTTATCCATTACAATTTTTTTATATGATATTTATTAGTTTATTCGCAATAGGACCTAACATTACGTCAAAGAAAATTGATAATCAAGATGTTGTTTATTCTAATATGATATTTGGATTATTAATTGTTGGATTACTAACTTTAATATTAGTTATTAATGCAAATACCTACATCCAAATAATGAATATGAATGTTAATACATATCATGATTTTTGTATTTATTCAATTATTTGGATGTATTTAAGTTTCGCTATGCAAATGATTATGCAAAAACTTTATTATGATAATAAAAATAATGAATCTAATAAGATAAATATAATATTTAATTTAACTAACTTTATTTTAATAATTGTGCTTACAAGTATTTTAAAAAATGTTATTGCTATTATCATAACTTTAGTGATAGATTTTTTAATAGTACTAATTGTATTTGTGAAGTATTATAAAAAAACTAGATTTTGCTTGCAAATTAAACAAAATATTAAATATACATCATTTAATATTTTAAGAAATTTAGGTATGTTTTTAATTTATGGAATAGGATTTGGTAATAGTTTCTCGTTTGGTGAAAAATATGCAACAGCAATAAATTTTGAAAGCCTAACTACCGATACGCAATGGGATATGCTATATTCAGTTGATACAGCATCAAAAATAGATTTAGCTGAAAATAAATTTAATTATAGAAAGTCACGAAAAAATGCATATGAGTTATTATCAATATTAATAATTACCATTTTAGTTATGAATTTAACTCTTTATTGGTATTTTAAGCCAGACTTGATTATTTTATTAATAATATTATCGGTTCAAATAATAGATATGTTAATAGATCCATTAAAAACTTTAAGATTAAGTTATATACAGATAAATGATAATAATAAAAAGCATAATGTATTTTACTTACTGTCAAGACTAATTCGTTTACTATGTTCATTTATACCTAATGCATTTTGTACATACATAGGTCAAGCTATATCTGCAATTTATTTATATGTATATTCTTTAATTGCATGCAGAAATGTAAAAATATTTAAATTAAAAAGTAGTAAATAGTAATTAATCAATAAATATAATATACTGATTTTAGTAAATGGCTGCAAACATTTTTTAAAAAGATATTAAATATTCCTAAAGAGGTGAGATAATGCGTATTGGCGTTGATATAGATAATGTTTTATCAAATTTTAATGAAGTATTATTAAATGATTATATTAAACACGATAAAACGTTAAGAAATAATGGTATAATCAAAAATAATGTTTATATAAGAGATATGTTTGATTGGACAAAAGCTGAAGAAGAGCAATATTATCATGATAATATTGAAAGATTAGTAAATTTATTAAAGCCAATTAAAGATTGCTCTAAATACATAAAAAAGTTAAGAGATAACGGACATTATATATGTATCATTAGTGGTAGAAATAATGGAGAATATTCTGACCCATATAATATGACTACAAAATGGTTAAAGAAATATAATATTCAATATGATAAATTTATTTTAACTAATGCATATAGTCATCAAGAAAAAGCAGATATTTGTGTAGAAAATAATATCGATATTATGATAGATGACTTAGTTAATGTATGTGCAAAATGTGCTGAAAATAATATTAAAACTTTGCTATTTAATACTGAGTATAATAACAGTGAAACAAGATATAAAAGAATAAATAGTTGGGAAGAAATATTTAACTATATAAATAATTATAAAAAAGAAAAAATAAATGTTATATTAGATACAGATACATACAATGAGTGTGATGACCAATTTGCACTTTCCTATATGATTAAAAGTCAGGATATATTTAATATTGAGGCAATAACTGTTGCACCTTATTCACATAAAGAAAAAAATGAAACTGTAATAAGTGGTCAAGAAAAAAGTTATAATGAAATATTAAAAATATGTAACCTATTAAATTTTGATACAAAAAATAAAGTTTTTAAAGGCGCAAAAGACTATGTTTGTAATGGTTATGATGAATATAATGATGCAGTTAATAAAATAATTGAAATAGCATTAAAAAATAAAAAAACATATATTTTAGGAATTGGTGCAATTACTAATATAGCTCTTGCAATAAAAAAAGAACCAAAAATAATTAATAAAATTGAAGTAATTTGGTTAGGCGGTAATGAATTAGGTTATAAAGATAATTTAGGGTATAATTTTAAACAAGATATAGAAGCAGTAAAAATTGTATTTAACTCTAAAGTAAATTTAACAATATTACCATGCAAAAATGTTGTTTCAAAATTAAAAATTGATATAAACACTTTAAAAGAACATTTAACTAATAAATCAGAATTATGTAATTATTTAATTGATAGATTTTATAATGACGGCTATCATGGTATACAAAAAGAGAGAGTTATTTGGGATATATCAGTTATTGCTTATATGATAAATAGTAATTGGTTTAAGTTTAAAGAAATAAGTTTACCTTATATTAGTGATGATACTTCCTACAAACTAACTAAAGATCATCATAAAGTAAAATTTATAACTGATATAAACAGAAAAGAAATATACAATGACTTATTTAAGAAGTTAGGTGATAATAGTGAGATTAACTAGTAAAGAGGCAATAAAATTATTAGATATAGATAAACAAAAAAAGAAAATGATAGATGGCTTAATCATTCTATTTGTGTTGGTAATACAGCTGGAAAAATTGCCAATGCTTTAAAAGAACAAGTAATTAATGTAAATATAGATAAAGCTATTACTTTTGGATATATTCATGATATAGGAAAAAGGTTTCATGAGCAAGAAGGGGTATTTTCTCATGCTATAAACGGATATACATATTTAAAAAAATTAGGATATGATGAAGAATATGCAGGCATTTGTATAAAGCATTCATTTTTAAATAATGATATTGATTGTATATCGAATGATAGAGATGAAACTGACAAGTCAAATCCTAACTACAACTTTTTTAAAGAATATATAAAAAAAGAATATTCATTGGAAGAAAAAATAATAAATTTATGTGATTTAATGTGCACTACCAAAACATTAACTGTAGAAAAGAGAATGATAGATTTATTATTAAGACATGGAATATATATAAAAAAACATATTATCATATTGTGGAAACAATGAAACTAAAAGAATACTTTGATAATTTACTAGGATATAATCTTTATGATTTATTTCCAGAAATAAAATAGAATTTATAAATTATAGATTTAATTAACAAATAACAGATGGTATAATTAAATTAGTAAACATATTCAAACAATGTTTACTAATTAGAAAATA
This sequence comes from uncultured Clostridia bacterium, assembly GCA_947632635.1. Classification (GTDB taxonomy): domain Bacteria; phylum Bacillota; class Clostridia; order TANB77; family CAG-465; genus CAG-465. The sequence continues at coordinate 13,106 of CANRQA010000033.1, forward strand.
TTTATATTAAGCAATACTATAAGTAATGCAGATACTATAAATACAAAAGTTCCTAGTCTTGATGACTTTAAATATATTCATATAATCATAAACTTATATGTGGACAAATTAATGGAAATAGTTATATAAATGTCAGCATTCATTGTTGGCATTTTTGTTTACTAATGATGCAGACTGGAAATGGCAATGTCGTAAATTTTGTAGAGGGAATATTCTTCAAAAAATAAAAAATTTTTTAAAAAATATTTCCTTTCACGATTATAAATGATAAAATTTAATCGTGAAAGGAACAAAGAATTATGAAATATGAAGAAAAAATTTTAAAACTTTTTAAAAATGGGTATTTAGAAACTAAAGATGTAGTAAAAAATAACATCCCTAGAATATACCTATCAAGATTGTTAAAAGAAAATAAAATAGAAAGAGTAAGTAGAGGAATTTATGCTAAAAATGATATTGTTATAGATGATTTTGTGGTTTTACAAAGCAAAAGTAAAAATGCTATTTTTTCAAATATGACAGCGTTGTATTTGTATGGCTTTTCAAATAGAATTCCGATAAAATATGATATTACTGTTCCAGTTGGTTATAATGGAATTTTACAAAAATCAGACAATGTTAATTTATTCTATTGCCCTAAAAATATATTAGAATTAGGAATTACAAGTTATAAATTGGATTCTGGAAACACAATAAAAATTTATGATTTAGAAAGAACAATTTGTGATTTGATTAAAAATAAAAAGAAAATAGATTCAGAGCTTTTTAATAAGGCAATCAGAGAATATTTTTATAGTAAAAAGAAAAATAATCTAAAATTGTATGAATATGCTAAAAAAATGAAATTAGAAGAAAAAGTAGATAATACTTTCGAGGTGTTAAAATGATAAAAAATAAAGATAGTTTAAAAGCAAAAGCATCAAATCTATCAAAAGAAATTAATATTCCGAATAAGTATATAATATAGAATTATATGTTTGAAGCATTACTAAAAAGAATATCTGTATCAAAATATAAAGATAAGTTTATTATTAAGGGAGGACTATTATTAGCATCAATATTTGGCGTGGATTTAAGAAGCACAATGGATATGGATACTACTATAAAAGGTTTCTCATTAGATAAAGAAACTATTGAAAAAGTAATAAATGAAATTATAAATATAGATATACAAGATAATGTTAAAATGCAAATAATTGCAATTAAAGATGTAAGACAAGAGGATTTATATTCTGGCTATAATGTAAATATTTTAGCAGAGTCTGATGGGTTAAAAACAAATTTGTTAATAGATATAACTACTGGAGATGTTATTACATATAATGAAATTGAATATTCTTACAAAACATTATTTGATAATGAAACTATTAATATTATGACTTATAACTATGAAACAATAATTGCAGAAAAATTTGAAACGATAATTAGTAGAAATATTGATAATACAAGAATGAAAGATTATTATGATTTGTATATGTTTACTAATGTTAAATGGAATGAAATAGCCAAAGATGTTTTAAAACAAGCAATTCAAAATACGTCAAAGAGGAGAGATACTAATGAATTTATAAATGAAGCTGATAGTTATATAAATTTAATATCCGAAAATAAGAAATTAAAGCAATTATGGGAAAATTATCAAAATAATTATGATTATGCTAAAGAAATAACATTTGAAGATACAATCAATGCAATTAAAATTATAAATAATGCTAGAAAATAAAAACATAGGAGGTTAATTATGACAGATGAAGAATACATAGATATAGCGATAGAAATAAGTAAAAATGCTAAATATCCTTATGGTGCTATTGTTGTTAAAAATAATAAAATAATTGGTAGAAGTGATGACAAAACTCTAATGGAAACAAGTATGTACTCTCACGCAGAATTAGAAGCAATAGAAAGTGCATCAAAGAATAAAAATTTATATGGAGATTTAAAAGGTGCAATAATGTATGTGTCTTGCGAGCCTTGTATGATGTGTATGGGAGCTATCTTATATGAAGAATTTTCAAAAATTGTTTATGCTGCAACATTGCAAGATAGTAATGATAATTATTGTCCAGAAATGATAACAAATATAGATGAATTATCAAAGTATTCAAAAAACAAAATAGAAATAATAAAAGAGTTACATAGAGAAAAAGCAGTTGAAGTTTTAAAACTAAAAGGAGAATAGTATGGATAAGATAATAATGTTAGGTACTGGCAATGGTGGAACAATGGATTTGTATAATACTTGTTTCGTTATTCAAAATGAAAATGGTAATTTCCTAGTTGATACAGGAGGAAGTATTGAAATCATAAAAAGATTAAATAAAGTAAATATTGATTATAAATCCATTCATCATATTTTTATATCTCATAGCCATACAGATCATATATTAGGAATATTTTGGCTATTTAAAAAATCAGTAGAAATATTATTCACAAAGATATAAAAGGAAAAATAAATATTTATTGTAATGATGTTGTATTTGAAACAATTAAAGAAGTTTCAAAATATATTCTTCCAGAAAAACTTATGGTTGCAATTTATAGTATTGTAGATTTTAAAGTGTTAAATGATGGAGATAAATACAATATAAATGGTGTAGATTATACTTTCTTTGATATTCAAGCAAAGGGAACAAAACAATTTGGGTTTGAATGTTCTTTAAATGGTAAAAGATTAGCATTTTTAGGAGATGAAACATTAAATCCTAATTTATATGATAGAATTAGTAATTTTGATTATGTTATGTACGAAGCATTTTGTTTAGATTCTGAAGAAAATATTTTTCACGCTTATGAAAAAAATCACTCAACGACAAGAAGTGTTGGTGAAGTTATGAATAAATTAGAGGTTAAAAACTTAATTCTATATCATACAGAAGAATCTCATAAAGAAAATAGAAAAAATTATATACAGAAGAAGCACAGAATTATTTTAATGGCAATGTAATAGTACCAAACGATTTAGAAGTTATAAATATTAACTAATAAATATAAGGAAAAGGTAGGAGTTATTTTACCGATATTGCTTTGTGCATCTATTATATTTATGATATTAGGATATTTTATTAGAAACTCTATAATACCAAAATTTAGTATTATGAGCTTGGGTTATATAATTATATTATTTATTAGAGATCCATTTAAAGTATATATACAAGATTTAGCGTTAAGAAATGTAGGAAAAGAAGGACAACAATCATTATTGACTTTGATAGCCCGT
>CANRQA010000034.1 GCA_947632635.1 uncultured Clostridia bacterium
ACGCTGTCGGGGATTGTTATGTTTTCAAGGCTTGTGCAATCCCAAAATGCACTATCTCCAATACTTGTAACACCGTTTCCTATTTTTGCACTTGTAAGGCTTGTGCAACCGTAAAAAGTACGCTCACCTATACTTTTAACACCGTTTCCTATTGTTACACTTGTAAGGCTTGTGCATTCATAAAATGTATGCTCACCAATACTTGTAACGCTGTCGGGGATTATTATGCTTGTAAGACTTGCGCAACCGGAAAATGCGAAATCGCTTATACTTGTAACGCCGTTTTCCATTGTTACGTTTGTAAGACTTGTACAACTGTCAAATGCACGCTCACCGATACTTGTAACGCTATTTGGTATTGTTACATCTTTCAAGCTTTTGCAATTCTCAAATGCATAATTTTCTATACTTGTAACGCTGTTGCCTATTGTTACGCTTGTAAGGCTTTTGCAATCAGCAAATGCACCATATCCAATACTTGTAACACCGTTACCTATTGTTACGCTTGTAAGGCTTGGGCAATAACAAAATGTACGCTCACCTATACTTGTAACGCTGTTTCCTATTATTACGCTTGTAAGGCTTTCACAATATTCAAATATCTCATCTCCAACATTTGTAACGCTGTCAGGGATTGTTACATCTTTCAAGCTTTTGCAATTATGAAATGCACTCCCACCTATACTTGTAACACTATTTCCTATTTTTATGCTTGCAAGGTTTGTGCAACCACAAAATGCACCCCAACCTATACTTCTAACGCTGTCGGGGATTGTTATGTTTTCAAGGCTTGTGCAATCCCAAAATGCACTATCTCCAATACTTGTAACACCGTTACCTATTGTTACGCTTGTAAGACTTTTGCATTCATAAAATGTATGCTTACCTATACTACTTGTAACACCGTTTCCTATTATTACGCTTGTAAGGCTTTCACAATATTCAAATGTTTCATCTCCAATACTTGTAACGCTGTCGGGGATTGTTACATCTTTCAAGCTTTTGCAATTTTTAAATGCACTCCCACCTATACTTGTAACACTATTCCCTATTTTTATGCTTGTAAGGCTTTCGCAATGCTCAAATGTGCTCCCACCTATACTCATAACACTATTAGGAATTATTACGCTTGTAAGGCTTTCGCAACCAGCAAATGCATAATCACCTATACTTGTAACGGTATATCTGTCAAGCTTGCTTGGGAATTCGAGAGTTGTTGCATTTCCGCGATAATATGTAATTTTCGCCGTGCCGTCGTCAAGAATTTCGTACTCAAAGTCACCGTATGTTTCAGATATTGTATTTACATCCGTGTTTACCGCTCCCGCAGTAAAGGGCAGAGCAGTAAATAAGCTGATAATCATTAAAAACGACAACAGCAGACTGACTGATTTTTTTGCTTTTGATTCAAATTTCATACTGTTTCCTCCTTAAAGTGAATTAATTGAAAGTTAATGTAAATTATAATAATGCTTATATTTTATCACAAAATAATTGTCTTTGCAATAATATAAATTTTAACGTCCTGAATGTCATACATTCAGGACGTTTTGCTTTTTCATAATCCGTTTTGATTTTAAACGTGAAGTTTCTTGTGAAAATTTTTTGAGTTTAGTTTAATATTCCTGATATTTCACCGAACCATCGTCATATTTGATTATATAATAGCCGTGACCTGAGCCATCGCAATCATCTACCCGTTGTCTTGATACTTCTGTTTTCCCGTTTGATTTTGAAGGTTTTTGACTTGAAGTTTGAGATGAAGATTTTTTGGTACCCTGTATAATTACTTTATCAACAGGCCGTTTAAGAATAGTTTCTTTAATTTTCTTCCTGCTCTTTTCCTTTCCGTCAACATATACAACTCTATAAGTAACCTTTTTCTCTCCGTTTACACCCTCTACACTCACTCGGCTTGTACCTTCGCTCATACTTGAGGAGTTTTCATATTTTGTTGAATATTTCGCTATTTCCTTTTTTGTGATTTTCTTTTCCTCAACACGTTTTACAATTACTTTTGAGTTTTCCTTTAACTTGGAAGACTGCTTGGGTATAACTATATCTTTTTTCCCGATCAATATACCCTGTTCATTAAGAAAGTCAGATACGGTTTTTGAATCCGTTATATATTTTTTTGTTTTACCTTCAACTGTCAAAGCCACATTCAATCTGCGTACTACAACAATTTCCATACCGTCGCTTATATATACAGCAGGATTAAAATTTACATAATCATTTTTTGATAATTTAATTTTAGCTTTTTTAAGTGCGTCTGAAACAGTCGCTCCTAAAAGTGATATTTCTTTAGTTTCGCCGTTGTATGTAACAGTAGATGTAGCATATCTCGATACAGTAATAGTTGTATCTTTTGTAATAACTGTGTCTTTTGGGGGTGTTACTTTATCTTTTTTTCCTAATTTAATTTCCGCTTCGTTTAAAATATCACAGACAGTTTTACCCGATAAGCTTGATAATTGAGTTTGTGTAAGCATATCATCAATCTTTACACTAATCATCTTTTCAGAACAACCCGGCAATACGCACAAAGTTACTATAAGAAAAAATAGACAACATATCTTTTTAAAATTGTTTTTCATAATAACACCCGTTTATTTAAACTTACCAATATCAATATTGCTTGATTTTACATTAGCAAGATTTCCGTTATTATCGGTAATAACATCAATATTTATAGATTTAACCGACATAAATTTATCTTTGGGAAGATATAATATATAGCCGTTATCTCCATCGTTATCTGAAATGTTAAAAGCGATATATGTAGTTTTATTTCCGTTTACAGTAACACTGACATAGATGTTGGTATTCGTTTTAACAAACTTTTTATCAATAACACCGCTTATCGCTAAATATGATGAACTTAAATCTGTGTTGTTAACAGCCAAAGATGTATTTGACTTAACCTTTTTTACCGTCATATTATTTTTAACGGCAATCCCTGTCATAAGCGGAGGCGCATAAGCAAATTCATCAATATTTCTTTCTACTTTTTCAATTACAACACAGTCGGGATTATAGCTTTCCATATATTCATCAATTGGATAAGGCGTTACTTTGCTGAAATACGCGCTTTTAAATTCTTGCGCGAAAAAAGGTAATAAAGTATTCCCAAAAGAATCACGGAACATAAGTAGTTTTCCGTTGGCGGAATCGTTTTTAGTTTCTATCCAAGCGTCCTCGACGCTTTTTGTTTTTGAAATATATCTGTATCCATAATCATACTTATAAAAATAATTCCATTCCGGCTGAGCACTCACAGGATAGAGCATTTTATTAAGGTCGCCGTACTCTGTTTTTGTGCGCACCGATTTCACCAAAGAATAATCATTGTGCTCTCGATTTAAGTTATTCATTATCTCGTTATATACAAGCAAAGCGCCCTTATTATTCCAGTGAGAGTCACGCTTTAGATATAGAATTTCATCTTGTTTTTTAAACAGAGAAAACAAATCTGTATAGTTAATTTTTTTCGATTTAAGCAAAGGTATAAGCATATTAATATTTTTCTTATTACTTGATTTTTTGGAATAATAATACGGCATATTCTCATCATATAGAGAATTCTTGTTTGGAGCAATCGTTAGTACAAAATCTGCCCCTTTATCCTCAACGTATTTTTGAATTATACTAAGATTATTAGATATATTATATATACATCTTTTAGATAATACATTTCTGCCCAGGTAATCATCAAGTGTATCAGAATAATAAAGCCAGCCGTTTTTTCCTTTAACTATCGTGTTCATATTTGATACACTAAAAATATTGCTTTGAACTAAAGAATCAAAATCCACCATTTCATTACGAAAAGCAAAATGGTCCTCAAAGTATTCTCCTATATTATTTAGATAATTAACATTTAGGCCGTCGCTATAAACAGACGGTAACTCTTTCAATTTTTTATTTTCCGTAGTTGAGTCCGTACGAAAATAAGTCATACTCGCAAAAGGTATGATACATATTACCATACAAACAAAAACAAATATAATACTTAATTTTTTATTCATATTTCCTTACCAATCTAAAATCTGAAGTATATAAACGGATTGTACGAATCACCTGATAGCCTTATCATACACCAGCAAAGCAAAACAACTGTTAAAGCATACAATGATATTTGGAACACTCTCCACTTTCCCGAAATCGCTGATTCATCTCTACATAATTTAACTTTTATAGTATTATAGAACAATCTCATTGGATACGCCCCGAAAATTGCAACAATCAGCACAAATATAAACCATGGTGTTGTCTGTGAAATCGCTAAGCTTAATCCTGCATCCGAGAAATTAAAGCCTGTGAACATCTGACCTATCATAAATAATCCTTGTAAGATATTGTCTGCCCTGAAAATTACGAATCCCACACATACAACCAAAAGCGTATAAATATGCATAATAAATTTTGGCATCTTTTTTACATAAGGCAAATACTCTTCCAACAATAAGAACATTCCGTGGAACAATCCCCAAATTATAAATGTCCAGTTAGCTCCGTGCCAAAGTCCTGTGAAAAAGAAAACAATAATTTTATTTATACAAGTTCTAAGCCTTCCCTTTCTGTTTCCGCCCAAGGGTATGTATAAATATTCCTTAAACCATGAAGATAGGGAAATATGCCATCTTCTCCAAAAGTCTTTTATTGATAATGCTTTATAAGGGTAGCGGAAATTTTCAAGAAAATGGAATCCAAACATTTTTCCTAATCCGATAGCCATATCGCTGTATCCGCTAAAGTCGTAATATATTTGAAACATATAAGCTATAGCGCCTATCCAGGAAGTAATTACATTTATTTCTACTTGGGGAGCAGAAAAAATAGTATCCGCAACTTGTCCCATAGTGTTTGCAATTATTACTTTCTTTCCAAGCCCACAAACAAATCTTCTGAGTCCCTGTGCCGAACATTCTGCAGTAACAGTTCTATTATCCAGTTCCTTATTTATATCGTGATATTTTACAATAGGGCCTGCTATAAGCTGCGGAAAAAACGATATATAAAGTAATACTTTACCGAAATTTTTCTGAGCGGTTACATCTCCCCTATAAACATCTATTACATATGACATAGCTTGAAATGTAAAAAACGATATACCTATAGGAAGTATTATCTGAGGAACAGGAATAGATAATCCAAACAATCCATCAATTTGTTCAACTATAAATCCTGTGTATTTAAAAAATACAAGTATTCCAAGATTTAGTAAAATACTAACAAATAAAACTATTTTTTTCCTCTGTTTAAAATTTCCTACACCCAAGGCGCAAATATAATTGATTAACGCACTAAATACCATACACAACACATATATCGGCTCACCATAAGCGTAGAAAGCCAGACTTGCGGCTATCAAAATAATATTCTTAGCCTTTATTGATGGAATAATTAAATGCAAGACATATACAATTGGCAAAAAAACACATAAAAAAACAAGTGAAGAAAAAACCATATAACCCCCAAAAAACAGCTTAAAAATTTACTATTTAACTCTCTTTCCACACAACCTTATTATTAGAGAAATTCAAAGAATAACGGTGATTGTATTTATATTTATGCGGATAACTACCTTTCCTTTTCATATAAAGATTAACACCTAATCGTTTGTGCATACTTATATCAAACAAATACCACCTTTTGTTTATTTTAGCCTCTGTCCATCCATGCGTATCCGGTCCCCCGGCCGTCGTAGTTATAAAACCTTCGTTAACTCTTACCTCATATCCAAGAACCCTTGCAATACAGGCAAACGCTGAAGCATAACAAAAACAGTTGCCTTTTCTTTTTTTTAACATATATTCAGCATAATTATGACTTAGTGTTTTGGCAGTCGGTAAACCGTAAATCCTTTTATATGGATAATTCTTTTTTATGTAGTCAAAACAGGTTTTTAATTTGGCTTTTTTAGATTGGTTTTTTGATGTATGTTTTAATACAAATTTTGTCGCGAGAGTAATCGCTTTCGTTGTTATTCTTTTTCCGTTAGAGTCAACAAAACCATATCCAAGCTTTTTGTTTCCTGCTATCCGGTTCTTTACCATTTTTCCCTTTACTCCGGTTTTTCCCGAAACTGTCAGAAAATATTTGCTTTTACCGATTTTCTTCCAGCCGGTCTGCAACGCTCCTTTATATCCCGCTTTTCCGTTTGGCCTGAAATAAAATTTATTCTTTCCGATTTTTTTTACTCCAGTAACAAGCTTACCTTTATCTCCTAATTTACCGGAATTTTTAAAATAATAAGTATTTTTCCCTATTTTCGCCCAGCCTTTTTGCAACTTTCCGTTATCTGAAAAATAATACTGCTTTCCCGATATGGTTTTCCAACCTGTTGATATTGAATTGTCGGCGTTAAAGTAATATATATCTGAATTTAATGTTTTCCAGCCGATATAGGCTTCTAATCTTCCTAATCCGCTATATGGTGAATCTCCTTCTTCTGAAAAATAATATATTTTTCCATTATTCTTCTGAATACCTGTACATAAATATCCATTATTATCAAATAAATATTTCTCTCCTTCTATAGTAAATATACCATTACTATAGTTTTTACTTTCACCGTCCGTATAGCTCCATTTCCCGTTACTGTTGTTCCACCCATATTTCACTTCAGGTCCTGTAACGGTTTCATCTATTATCGGATTTACTTCTGTTTTATATTTATCAATCTCAACAGCGTCTACTTTTTGTGGAATAAACGCGGTTACATTTAAAGTAACTAAACACAATAATACAATTAAAAAACTTTTCCAGACTTTTATTTTCATCCTTTTCACCTATTAAATGCTCAACTTTTTAAATAAAATATGTTATTTCGAATCTGTCATAATTTAATGTGCATCCATTTGTATCCCTGTGCAATTGCGCCTTTGTAGTTCTGATCTAATTTTGTATTGTAACTTAGAGCATAATAATCGTTGCTGAAATGATGTTTGCTCCATTCAGGGTCATAAACCAAACCCTTTATTTCTGCCCATCCGTGTCCTCCACTATTACAACAATATACCCTATTATAACCGATAGCCTTTGCCATATAGGCAAATGCTGCCGCATAACTGAAACAGTTTCCGGCTCCATCAACAAACATATCGTTAGCATAAACCTCAGGCCAATTCATCTTATGGTAGTGCGGTATTCTTGGATTTTTTTCAACATATGACTTCTTGACATACTCAAAACATATTTTTAATTTTTTCGGTTTGGACATATTCTTTTTAGTAACCTTTGAAACTAATTTTAGTGCTCTAAATAAGGTTAATTGTTTATTATTTTTTACTTTTACAGCCTTACCGTTTAGTATATTCCATTTCTTTCCTTTATAAATTACCGCCTTTCGGGTTTTCAGATTTATTTTTCCTGATTTATCCGCATAATAATATCCAATTTTCTTAGTTCCCACTACACCTTTTTTCTGTAAAACTCCCGATTGATTGAAATAGTACTTAAATTTTCCGATTTTCTTCATACCGGTAATCATTTTTCCCTTTACTCCCGGATTTCCTTTAGAGTAAAAATAAAATTTCTTTTTATTAATTATATTCCATCCTGTATATGCCTTTCCTTTTAAACCTAATTTTCCTGTTGTTTTAAAGTAAAATTTTTTCTTCCCTTTAGACATCCAGCCGATTTTCATTTTTCCATTTTCATTAAAATAAAAGGTTTTTTTTGAAATATTTTTCCACCCTGTAGCCAATGAATTGTTGCTGTTAAAAAAATAAGTGCAGGAACCTATTTTTTTCCAACCTACATATAATGCCATTGCTCCAAGTCCCTTTTCGGGAGAACTTTCGCTTTCCGAGAAATAATATAATTTACCGCCATACTTATGTACTCCTGTTTTCATTATACCATTCTGATTAAAAAAATACTTTTTGCCTTCTATTGTATAAATTTTATTGCGACATACCTCTCCTGAAGTGTTGGTATAGCTCCAACCTTCGTCATTAAAGCTCCATCCGAAAGGTTGAGAATCACTACTTGTTGATGATTCTGTTACGTCTGAATTTTCTTTAGAAATCGGTACCGAATCTATGGATAATTTGTCAAAAGATGTTTTTGCAATTACAGTATTTATATTTATTATTGTAAAATAAGATAAAACAGTTAATATCGTTAATAAAATTGAAATTCTTTTCATTCTATATCTCCTGTTTTGAATAACAATTTTTATTTACCCTTTATCCAAACAGTTTTTGAGTTTTTAAATGTTAGTGTATAGTGATTATTACATATAAGGCTATAAGGATAATTATATCTTGTTCTCATATATGAACTTATTCCGGGAATGTTTTTTTGCATATCCGGGTCAAAAATATACCATTTTCCGTTAATTTTCACCTCAGACCAACCGTGCGGAGTCATTCCGCCGCCGGCGGCTTCAATTAAACCTGTACCAACTCTTGACCTATAACCCAACACTCTTGCTATACAGGAAAAAGTTGTGCCATAACAGAAGCAATTTCCATGCTTATTTGTAAACATATATTGAGCATAATCTTTTGATAGTGTGCTTTTGGTAGGAAATCCATAAATCCGTTTGTATGAGTAATTTCTCCACAAATAGTCAAAACAGGTTTTTAATTTGGCATTTTTAGATTGGTTTTTTGATGTATGTTTTAATACAAATTTTGTCGCGAGGGTAATCGCTTTCGTTGTTATTCTTTTTCCGTTAGAGTCAACAAAACCATATCCAAGCTTTTTGTTTCCTGCTATCCGGTTCTTTACCATTTTTCCCTTTACTCCGGTTTTTCCCGAAACTGTCAGAAAATATTTGCTTTTACCGATTTTCTTCCAGCCGGTCTGCAACGCTCCTTTATATCCCGCTTTTCCGTTTGGCCTGAAATAAAATTTATTCTTTCCGATTTTTTTTACTCCGGTAACAAGCTTACCCTTTTTCCCTTTTTTAGAAAAGTAGAATATATTTTTTGCGATTCTTCTCCAGCCTGTTAGCATTTTTCCTTTTTCTCCTAATTTACCGGAATTTTTAAAATAAAAAGTATTTTTTCCTATTTTCGTCCAGCCTTTTTGCAACTTTCCGTTATCTGAAAAATAATACTGTTTTCCCGATATGGTTTTCCAACCTGTTGATATTGAATTGTCGGCGTTAAAGTAATATATATCTGAATTTAATGTTTTCCAGCCGATATAGGCTTCTAATCTTCCTAATCCGCTATATGGTGAATCTCCTTCTTCTGAAAAATAATATATTTTTCCATTATTCTTCTGAATACCTGTACATAAATATCCATTATTATCAAATAAATATTTCTCTCCTTCTATAGTAAATATACCATTACTATAGTTTTTACTTTCACCGTCCGTATAGCTCCATTTCCCGTTACTGTTGTTCCACTCATATTTCACTTCAGGTCCTGTAACGGTTTCATCTATTATCGGATTTACTTCTGTTTTATATTTACCAATCTTAACAGCGCCTACTTTTTGTGGAATAAGCGCGGTTACATTTAAAGTAACTAAACACAATAATACAATTAAAAAACTTTTCCGGATTTTTATTTTCATCCTTATCACCCACCATATATACTTCGCCTCATCCTATCGTGATAACAATATCACGATAGGTTTTTTAAGAGGTTTATCTCATTCGGCAATAGTACTTTTACACGGTGATGATTAATATGTAATTGCATGCCGAATTCGATAACTAAATCTATACAACTTTATTTACAAAAAGTTTGAACAAATTATCTAACCTTAATTTTGCATTTAAGCTTCATACCGTTTGTCTTTACGGTGATTGTGGCTTTACCTTTCTTCTTGGCTTTAATGTTACCCTTTTTGCTGACGGTCGCAACCTTTTTGTTGCTTGAGGTAAACTTAGCGTTTCCAACCTTTCCTTTAATACTTAACTTAAAGGATTTGCCTTTTTTCAGCGTTAGTTTGCTCTTGTTCAGCTTCGGGTTTTTAACTGTAACTTTAAATTTCTTTGACACGCCGTTGTTTGTTACGGTAATAGTTGCCGTGCCTTTCTTAATGCCCGTCACCTTTCCGCTTGAATTTACCTTTGCAACCTTTTTGTTGCTTGTTTTGTAGGTTGTTTTTCCTTTGCCGTTTTTAACTGTCGCTTTGATTTGCGCCGTTGCTTTTACATAAACAGTAGCGGAGGATTTTTTGAGAGTAACTGTTGTTTTTGCGGGCTTAGGCGAAGTTTCAGTCGGCTCGGTCACGGTGGTGTTCTCAGTAGGATTAGTTGTAGCCGACGGCTTGGTTACAGTTGTGCTTTCTGTAGACTCGGTTGTAGCCGGCCCTGTTATAGTCGTGCTTTCGCTCGGAGAAGTTGATGATGAGCTTTCATAAGGCTCTGTCGATGTAACACTTTCAGTCGAATTAGTCGATTCGGATGGTGTTGTAGCTGATGTGCTTTCATTAGATTCAGTTGAAGTTGATTCATTTTCAGAAGTGTTAGCTGTCATTGACGGACTGTCGAAAATCAACTCCTCAAGAGTATCTGTAGAAGCATTGTAAACTTTAGCGTTATAGTCAGACAAGTAAGCTATGTTTTTAAACTCCTTTTGGTGTTGCCATACAATACCTGTGTTGTCATATACCTGATACTGAATTGTTTTTATAATTATATTTTCAGGTAATTCAAATTCAGCTACATAGACGTTTTGACCGTTAACTGTTTTATCTGTAGGTTTAAAACTATATGTATAGCATTTTCCATTTATATCCTCAAGGTTAATTTTAAATGTATTGCCATTAACTACATCCACCAATTCGGGAATGTAGTAAAATGTATACTGCATATTCTCTGAAACAGGATTTGTTGTATTAGTGGTGTTTTTTGACGTTTCAGTTGAAGTGGGGCTTTTTGTCGGGGTGGTTGAAGCGGACGTGTCGGTTAACGTTGTACTTTCTGTTTGAGCAGGCGTTGTTGTGTTTTCTGTTGGTTTAACTGTATCAATTATAATATTATTATCTTCTGATAACTCAAAACCATTTGTATCGGAATTATTAACAATTGTTTTACTTTCTTCTATATTTGATACTTCAACATTTAAATTGTTAACTGTTGAATCAGATTTCATACAAACATTATTATTTTCATCAATATTTATATTTGTTGAATCACTGCTGTTACCTGAAATTGAAACTAACTCAATTTTATCATCATTTATTTTATTAGTATTTGCTTTAAAAGTATAGTTATCTCCACTCATAGAAAGGCCATTATAAAAATCAATATTTGTAAAATCAATATTTTTACCAGATAATGAGTAATAATTATTATCATCATATACAACTATATTTGTATCCTTATCTTTTGATTCATAAATTATATTTTGTGACTTTTTAATTTCTAACTGAATTTTACAATCATTAGTATTAACGATATTTTGTATGTCATATATTTCAATATCACCTTTTAATTTATTTCCATCAAATGTTAGGTATTGTCCGTCATCCGTTGTTATCTTAAATTTTTGACCAATACTAATTGTAACCGTCATTGTTTGAGGGGTATAAGTTTTTGAGAGAGTATAGGGCTTAATGTTAGAAACAGCGGATAAAGGTATATAGTACATAGAAACCATTTCATCCATTAATTTATTACCACCGTCTCCACTGCAAATATATTGTGCAGTCAATTCACCATTATTTTCTGTTATTTTTAATTCATCAAACTCAGTAATATGGTTTTCATCATATAGTTTAATTGTATATGAATTATCAGAAGTTTCTGAAATTCCACAGGTCAGAATTGCATGACCATCTGAATTTTTCTTCGCATATCCCAAAAGGACCATATAGTTTTCTTTAACTGCATCTATTAGCAACTTATAAAAATCCGTATTTGAATATATTCTGAAATTATTATATCCATGGGAGTTATTATACCTATTAAGCCAATCATACCCACCAAAGTATGTACTGTAACAATTTTTTGACTTTGGTCCGTATTTTTTTAAATACTGTGACAATTGATAATACTCAATTGTATCCAATAACTTATCATCATTACAAGGCTTGCTAAGATCATAAAAATCGTCTGCATTTTTATTACTGATTTGATTTAAGTCAATATTCTTTAAATATGTAAGTCCTATTACTTGTGCAAGTCCGTAACATGAACCATTCCACTTTTCCTTCATTATTTCTAATAACAAACTATATTCACTTTTATTAGCAGCTAAATTGAACAGATTATTTGCTATATCACTTGAGTATATTCCGTAATTCTCAATTCCATAAAAACCAGATGTAAGCTCGGACGAAGCATAATGATAAAAGGAGTTATTATCCCTGCCTAATTGAAATTCCGATAATGAATCAGATACATTAACCGTTACATTCTCTGTTGTTCCATCAGGTGCTTTAATCAATACGAAAGTTGTTCCTACTGATTTCAAATCTAAATACACTGTTGCAATTTTTTCATTGCCTGATGTTTTATAGTCTCCTTCACCAATGCTAATTACATTTATATCTACAATGCCTTTATCTAAAGATTCAATTTTTAGATCTCCAATTCCATACTGATCAGAATCAAGCAATAATAATGATTTTATTCGTTTTCCTTCTATGCCTTCAATTGTTTTTCCAAAAGAAATTTCATTTCTGCCATATTTTATAGTTGTTGTAGGAGCTACTGTTGTTGGATTAGAAACAAAAGGATCTGTTATATCGCCACCGTTGTCCCATGTTACTTCAAATGCGTCTATGCCCTCAACTTCTCCACTCCAACCCGCAAAGTAAGCGTCACTACCTTGTACAGCTATGTCGCCCGTACGGTTCCAGCAGGTATTCCAATCGGGCTGAGCTCCTGGTTCCATTCTCAAAAATACTACCATGTCGCCAACGCCATTGAATTTTATATTTTCGCCTTCGCCTTCGCCAAGTATAAATTTACCTCCGATTCCATTAAGACTCCAGGTCCAAACGTACCATGAGGGGTTATTATCTGCAGCTTCACCCGGGTGAAAAGTAAAAGAATTGTTGAAAGTGTTTTTAGTATATGGTTCCCATCTTACATTAAAACCATCTCTTCCATCCGGTATAGCTATGAAAGAATCTCCTTCATACTGCAAATCCGTAGATTGTACTCCTCCTTCTCCATTAGAAAAAATAATATTAGTATATTTTGATTCAACACCGTCTTGATAGACAGAATCTTCTAACGCTATTCCCCATACATCATTTGAAAGTTTTGTCATCAAGGTACCGGGCCAAGAAGACCATTCAACATCTTTACCCCATATAAAAATGTAAACATTATTCCATTTTAGTTTACTATTATCGAAGTAGATTTTATCGCCATAATTTATATTGACAGTTTCTTTAGGAACTACAGTGCCTGGATTTTTTCCCAAGCTAATGAAGGTAAATTCGTTATCTTTTGCGTATCGTTCTGCTTCTGTTCCACTATAACCTGTAATAGTAAAACTATCTGATATTTTCTGTTCTGTAGCATAATAGCCTAATGCATTACCACATATATTCGTAACATTATTTGGTATTATTACATTTGTCAAATTTGTACAACCAATAAACGCACTATAACCAATACTTGTAACACTGTTGCCTATTTTTACATTTCTAATGTTTGCACAATTAGCAAATGACTCTACACCAATACTTGTAACACTATTCGGTATGATTACATCCGTTATGCTATTACAAGATTTAAATGCCCTATAACCGATATATAAAACAGTATAACCATCAATGATATTGGGAACTTCAAGCTCTGTAGCACTACCGTAATAACCTGTAATCTCCGCCGTACCGTCGTCAAAAACTAAATACTCAAAATCACCGTTTGTCGCAGACGTTGTTTTTTTATCTGTGTTTACCGCTCCCGCAGTAAAGGGCAGAGCAGTAAATAAGCTGATAATCATTAAAAACGACAACAGCAGACTGACTGATTTTTTTGCTTTTGATTCAAATTTCATACTGTTTCCTCCTTAAAGTGAATTAATTCAAAGTTAATGTAAATTATAATAATGCTTATATTTTATCACAAAATAGTTGTCTTTGCAATAATATATATTTTAACGTCCTGAATGTCATACATTCAGGACTTTTTGCTTTTTCATAATCCGTCTTGATTTTAAATTTTATTTAACCGTAATTTTGCATTTAAGCTTCATACCGTTTGTCTTTACGGTAATTGTGGCTTTGCCTTTCTTCTTGGCTTTAATGTTACCCTTTTTGCTGACGGTCGCGACCTTTTTGTTGCTTGAGGTAAACTTAGCCTTTCCGACCTTTCCTTTAATACTTAATTTAAAGGATGTTCCTTTTTTCAAGGACTTTTTGGTTTTGTTAAGCTTAGGGTTTTTAACTGTAACTTTAAACTTCTTTGATACGCCGTTGTTAGTTACGGTAATTGTAGCCGTGCCTTTCTTAACGCCTGTTACCTTTCCGCTTGAATTTACCTTTGCAACCTTTTTATTGCTTGTTTTATAGGTTGTTTTTCCTTTGCCGTTCTTAACTGTCGCTTTGATTTGTGCCGTTCCCTTTACATAAACCGTGGCAGAGGATTTTTTGAGATTAACGGTGGTCTTTGTGGGAGTAGTTTCAGTCGGCTCGGTCGCGGTGGTGTTTTCAGTAGGATTAGTCGATTCAGATGGTGTTGTTGCTGATGTGCTTTCTGTTGTCGGAGCCTCTCCTAAGCTGATAAATTTAAAACCGTTATCTTTGGCATATACTTCAGCTTCTGTTTTGCTGTCGCCCGTGATAGTAAACCCATTTACTTTAGCATATTTATCTAAATCCCAATCATAAAAATAACCAAATGCATATTCGCCTATTTCCGTAACGCTACTCGGGATTGTTATGCTTGTAAGACTTTTGCAATCTTCAAATGCACCATAACCTATACTTTTAACGCTGTTACCCATTATTGCGCTTGTAAGGCTTTTGCATTCAGAAAACGCATGTATTCCTATACTTGTAACGCCGTTACCTATTATTACGCTTGTAAGACTTTTGCAACCATAAAATGTACCATCACCTATACTTGTAACACTGTCGGGGATTTTTATGCTTGTAAGACCTTCACAACCATAAAACGCAAACTCGCCTATGTTTGTAACACTGTCGGGGATTTTTATGCTTGTAAAACTTTTGCAACCTCGAAATGCATAATCACCTATACTTGTAACACTGTCGGGGATTGCTACATCTTTCAAACTTGTGCAATCGCGAAATGCACCATAACCTATACTTGTAACGCTGTTGCCTATTGTTATGCTTGTAAGGCTTTTGCAATAATAAAATGTCTCATCACCTATACTTGTAACACTGTTGCCTATTATTACGCTTGTAAGGTTTGTGCAAGCATCAAATGCACCATTACCTATACTTGTAACACTGTCGGGGATTGTTACGCTTGTAAGGTTTTCACACCATCTAAATGCAAAATCACCTATACTTGTAACGCTGTCCGGGATTGTTACGCTTGTAAGACTATTACAACCATCAAATGCACCGTAACCTATACTTGTAACGCTGTCCGGAATGGTAAATGAGGTATCGGTTTTACCTATAGCGTATTGTATCAGTTCTGTCTTATCCTTATTATATAAATTACCTTTTAGTGAAGAATAAAAAGTATTTTTTTCATTTACTTCAATATTTGTGAGATTTGTGCAACCAGCAAATGCCTCGTCTCCTATAATTGTAACACTGTTGGGAATTGTTATACTTGTAAGACTTTTGCAACCTGAAAATGCCCGCCGACCTATACTTGTAACGCTGTTAAGGATTGTTATACTTGTAAGGCTTTCGCAATATTCAAATACATAATCACCTATACTTGTAACGCTGTCAGGGATTGTTATGCTTGTAAGGCTTTTGCAATCATAAAATGCAGAACCTGCAATACCTACAGTTCCATCTTTTATTTCTAATGTTGCAGGACATTCTCCTTTATATTTATAGGCAACCTTTCCCGCGTACACTAATCCCTCAGGCTGATTATCATACCAAGCAGTGTTATAAAATGCATTATCACCTATACTTGTAACGCTGTCGGGAATTGTTATGTTTTCAAGACTTTCGCAGTTTTTAAATGCACCCGCGCCTATACTTGTAACGCTGTCGGGGATTGTAAAGGAAGTATCGGTTTTACCTATAGCGTATTGTATCAGCTCTGTTTTATCCTTATCATACAAATTGCCGTTTAATGAAGAATAAGATGTATTTTTTTCATTTACTTCAATATTTGT
>CANRQA010000035.1 GCA_947632635.1 uncultured Clostridia bacterium
TTTGTCAATATTCTTTTTTTGGGGGAAAGGGGGAATATGCTTATTTTTAGATAATATCTATTTTTTTTCATAGTAGTTAAAGATGTTAAACTATTAAATGCTGATAAATCTACTAAGTTTACTCCACCAACAGCAAAATTTAAACTTGTTACTTTATCTATATTACAATTTTTTATTGTTTTAAAATCATCACCATTAATAGTAAGCTGTAAATTTGATATTATATCCTCTATTTGACTTAAATCTATTTTATTATTACTTCCATTCAAACCTAGCGTTTTTAATTTTTTTAAATTATTTATACAACTTATATCTGTTAAATAATTGTTTCCTAATTCTAATGTTTCTAAGTTTGTCATACTTTTTAATATATTTTGACTTTTCTCATCTTCTAATGTTAATTTGTTATTATCTAAATTCAAATTCGTTAAATTTACAAGCCCCTCTAATGAGTCTAATGTCGTTAACTTTTGATTAGATAAATCTAATTTTTTATAATTTGTAAATAATCCTATTTTATCCACATCTATATTTATTGTCCCATTTCTATCTAGGATCTCTCCTATTTTATTTAATGCTTCTAATTTCTCTCCTGTATAATTTCCTCTATTTCCATCTATATTAGGATTTCCTTTTAAATTTAAATTAGTTAACTTATTACATACACTTATATGAGTTATGTCTGATATATTATTACTTGACAAATCTAAAGTGTTCAAATTTGTTAGATTTCTTACAAATTCTATTGATTCTATCTTATCGCCAATAAGTTTTAGTTCAGTTAATTCTTTTAAATTTCCTAATGTATCTATATTTTTTAAATTCGTACAATTAGATAAATTTAAGTTTTTTAAATTTTTAAGTTTTTCTATATCTTCTAAATCTATCTCTTTACTTTGATTAATCATCGTAATATTAGTCAAATTCTGTAGTTTTCCTAATATATTATTAAAATTATTAGATACTAATGTAACTGAATTCATATATATACCTTTTAATAATCTTAACTCATCTAATTTATCAAAATTGTCTATACTTGAAAAATATATGGTCAAACCTGATAAGTTAGTACAATTTTCTATTCCATTTAAATTTTCAAGTGTTAATCCAGATAAAGATAAATTAGTCAAATTTGGAAAAAATACTAAATCTTCTAAACTTGTTATTGTAGAATCTGTTATTTGAAGTGTAGTTTGTGTTTTCATCCATTGAAATTGCATATCTTCTTCTGTTGCTCCTGATATTCTTGATATGTAATCTCCAAATGCTTTATTCTTAAACCTTATATGTGTCTCATCTTCTAGTATCTTCTCATCTACTTTATCTCCATATTCTTTTCCTTTATTATTTATATATTTTATATTTCCATATTCATCTATTACAAATATATCTTTTCTGCTTGCTGCTGTTCCTTTTCCTAAATCTCCCATTGAATTATATGCATTGGGTGCTAATACATAATATATATAATACTCTCCTGATCCTTCTTCTAATTCTTGTACACTTCTTGTTACTTTTCCTTCTACATATTTTTCCTCTAATGTTCCTACTTTTCCTCCATTTAATATTATATTTTGATTTTCAAATGCTATTTCCTCTTTTATATTTCCTATTGTATTTAATATTACTGCTTCTTTTGCATTATCTATTATTCCTGTATTTATTACTGTTACCATTACTGTTGTAGTAAGTATTACTATTATTACTATCACTATTATTAATACTATTAGGCTTATTCCTCTTTTTCTTTTATTATTTTCTATCATACTTTTACCTCTCTTTTTTCTTTTTTAAACGTAAAATACCAGTATTAGAATATTACCCATATCCTAACACTGGCTTTATTATATTTTTTACAGTTTTTACAATTTTTTCCTGTCTTAATTTGCTATTTTTTGTTATTTTTAGTGTGTTGTATGTATGTATGTATGTATGTATAGTATTTTCATATTTTTTACCTCTCTTGTTTACATAGTTATTTTTCACCTTATTACATACCTATTTTAAATCATATCTAATCTTTTTTCAATACTTTTTATTTAAAATTTCCTCTAATTTTATATTTTAAAAACTTACATTTCCTGCAAATCTTTCCCTTAATTTAGTTTTAGATGCTTCGCTTAAATTTACATTTCCACTTAAATATATTTTTGTTGATGGATCAAGTTCAAGTAATGCGCCTGCATCTATTATTGCATTATTTTGCAAATACAACTGTAAATTTTTATTATTTCTTAATGCTTTTAAATTTTCTAAATCTTCGCTCCATAATGTATTCTCACTTAAATTTAAATATGTTAAATTTGTTAATTGTGAAAAATCTATCATATTTCCATGTAAATTAGTTCCAGTTAAAGTTAATTTGTTTAAACTTGTAATTTTAGATACTTCTTCTACATTTCCTATTTCGCCCTTTATAGTAATAGTTAAAGATGTTAAATTATTAAATGATGATAAATCTACTAAATTTACTCCACCATTATAAAAATTTAAACTTGTTACTTTATCTATATTACAATTTTTTATTGTTTTAAAATCATCACCATTAATAGTAAGCTGTAAATTTGATATTATATCTTCTATTTGACTTAAATCTATTTTATTATTACTTCCACCCAAATTTAATTTTTTTAATTTTTTTAGATTATTTATACAACTTATATCCGTTAAATAATTATTTAATAATCCTAATGTTTCTAAATTTGTCATACTTTTCAATATATTTTGACTTTTCTCATCTTCTAATGTTAATTTGTTATTCTCTATATTCAAATATGTTAAATTTACAAGTCCCTCTAATGAGTCTAATGTTGTTAAATTTTGATGAGATAAATCTAAGTTTTTATAATTTGTAAATAATCCTATTTTATCCACATCTATATTTATTGTTCCATTTCTATCTAGTATTTCTCCTATCTTATTTAATGCTTCTAATCTTTCTCCTGTATAATTTTCCCTATTTCCATCTATATTAGGATTTCCTTTTAAATTTAAATTAGTTAACTTATTACATGCACTTATATGAGTTATGTCTGATATATTATTACTTGACAAATTTAAAGTGGTCAAATTTGTTAGATTTCTTACAAATTCTACTGATTCTATCTTATCATTTGTAAGGTCTAATCCAGTTAATTCTTTCAAATTTCCTAGTTTATCTATATTTTTTAAATTCGTACAATTAGATAAATTTAAGTTTTTTAAATTTTTAAGTTTTTCTATATCTTCTAAATCTATCTCTTTACTTTGATTAATCATCGTAATATTAGTCAAATTCTGTAATTTTCCTAATATATTATTAAAATTATTAGATACTAATGTAACTAAATTCATATATATACCTTTTAATAATCTTAATTCATTTAATTTATCAAAATTCTCTATACTTGAAAAATATACATCAAAATAAGATAAATTGGTACAATTTTCTATTCCATCTAAATTCTCTAAGTTTAAGCTCCATATTTCTAATGATTTAAGATTTGGGAAAAATACCAAATCTTCTAAACTTGTTATTGTGGAATCAGTTATTTTAAGAGATGTTTGTGTTTTCATCCACTGAAATATCATATCTTCTTCTGTTGCTCCTGATATTCTTGATATGTAATCTCCAAATGCTTTATTCTTAAATCTTATATGTGTCTCATCTTCTAATATCTTCTCATCCACTTTATCTCCATATTCTTTCCCTTTTTTATTTATGTATTTTATATTTCCATATTCATCTATTACAAATACATCTTTTCTGCTTGCTGCAGTTCCTTTTCCTAAATCTCCCATTGCACTATATGCATTTGGTAATAATACATAATATATATAATACTCTCCTGATCCTTTTTCTAATTCTTGTACGCTTCTTGTTACTTTTCCTTCTACATATTTTTCTTCTAATGTTCCTACTTTTCCTCCATTTAATATTATTTCTTGATTTTCAAATGCTATTTCCTCTTTTATATTTCCTATTGTATTTAATATTACTGCTTCTTTTGCATTATCTATTATTCCTGTATTTATTACTGTTACCATTACTGTAGTAGTAAGTATTACTATTATTACTATCACTATTATTAATACTATTAGGCTTATTCCTCTTTTAATTTTATTATTTTCTATCATACTTTTACCTCTCTTTTTTCTTTTTTAAACGCAAAATACCAGTATTAGAATATTACCCATATCCTAACACTGGCTTTATTACATTTTCTATTTCTCTTTTTACAGTTTTTACAATTTTTTCCTCTTTTATTTTGCTACTATTTTTATTTTTTAGTGTGTTGTATGTATGTATGTATGTATGTATAGTGTTATCATATTTTCAGCCCCTTTTATTTACATAGTTATTTTTCACCTTATTACATACTTATTTTAATATATTTTTCATATTTTTGCAACACTATTTAAATTTTTTTCTACATTTTTAAGCAGTTTCTTCACTAAACTGACTATTATATAATTTTGCATAAGCACCATTTCTTTTTAGTAATTCTTCATGGTTTCCACGTTCTACTATTCTTCCATGTTCCATTACAAGAATTATATCCGCATTTTTTATAGTAGAAAGTCTATGAGCTATAACAAAACTTGTTCTACCTTTCATAAGCGTATTCATTGCTTTTTGTATCTTTTCTTCTGTTCTTGTATCAACATTACTTGTTGCCTCATCTAGTATTAGTATAGGGGAATCGGCAAGAATAGCTCTTGCAATAGTTAGCAGTTGCTTTTCACCTGAACTTACATTATTTGCTTCCTCATTTAAAACAAAATCATATCCACCAGGTAGTGAACGTATAAAATGATCTGCATATGCTAAGTCAGCTGCTTTTCTAATTTCTTCATCAGTTGCATCTTGTTTTGAATATCTAAGATTTTCTTTTATACTTGCATTAAATAACCAAGTATCTTGAAGTACCATAGAAAACATTTGTCTTAAATCTTTTCTTGTCATATCCTTTGTTGATACTCCGTCAATTTTTATACTTCCAGAATTTATCTCGTAAAATCTCATAAGTAAATTTACAATAGTAGTTTTACCAGCTCCAGTAGGACCTACAATTGCAACAGTTTGACCTGGTTTTACTTCAAGTGACCAGTCCTCTATTAATGGTTCATTTTCTTCATATCTAAACTTAATATTATCAATTGATATTGCTCCCTTTACTTTTTCAAGTTTTATAGGAGTCCTAGTATCTTCCTCTTGCTCTTTTTCATCTAATATTTCAAATACACGCTCTGCTGAGGCGACTGTACCTTGAACTACGTTAAGCATATTAGCAGTTTGACCAATAGGTTGTGTAAACTGATGTGTATATTGAACAAATGCTTGAATATTACCAATAGTCATTTTTCCATCTATTGCAAGTTTTGCTCCTAAAATACAAATTCCAACATATCCTAAATTACTTACTGTATTAATAAGTGGCATCATTAAACCTGATAAAAACTGTGATTTCCAAGAGCTTACATACATATCATCATTTAATTTTGAGAATTCTTCAAACTCTTTATCTTGCATATTAAAGGCTTTAATTACTAAATCACCTGCATAAGTTTCTTCAACATGCCCATTAACAACACCTAGTATTTTCTGTTGTCTTACAAAGTATTTCTGTGAGCTTTTTACAATAACTGCAACAATTACTAAACTTACTGGAACAATTAAAATAGCAACTCCTGCCATACTAAAACTTATTGATAACATCATTACAAGTATTCCAATAACTGAAAATACTGATTGAAGTATTTGCACTAAACTTTGTTGTAACATAAAGCTAATATTATCAATATCGTTTGTTATACGACTAAGTATTTCTCCATGCGTATGTTTATCAAAAAATCTAAGTGGTAATCTATCTAGTTTTTCATCAACTTCTTTTCTTAAATTATATGTTACTTTTTGTGAAATATATGCCATAGTACGAGATGATATATACATAAATGATGCACTAATTATATATATACCAAGTATCACAAGTAAAATCTTTCCTATATAGTTAAAGTTTATTTGTGGCTCGTTAAATATTTCTACTTCTTTTGCAATTTCTGGAATATTTTCTGAGACATCACTTGGAATAATATTCATATCAATTAATGTATTAATGGTTGCATCTTCTGGTAGCATATCTACTATATAACTTGGTGCCTCTTTAAGCATTTCATTTATTTGGTTATATACTATCCTTTCTATAACATTATTTCCAAGTTCTGTTGTAGCCTTACCTAAAACTTTTGGCGACATTACAGAAAGTACAGTTGCAAGTATAAGCACTATAAAAACAACAATTATAGCTATGTTATAACGTCCAATATATTTTATCAAACGTTTTAAAGTTCCCTTAAAATCTTTTGCTTTATCAGCAGGAGCACCTACACCTCTTGGTCCCATTTTAGGTCTTCTTGGTTTTCTACTTTCCACTTGACATCGCCTCCTCTTCTGAAATTTGAGAAAGTACAACATCTTTATACTGTTTACAATTTTCATATAACTCTTTATGAGTTCCTTGGGCAACTATTTTACCTTCTTCTATAAATAATATTTTATCTGCATTAAGCACTGTACTTACACGTTGTGCAACAATTACAACAGTTGCGCCATTTGTACTTGTTTTTAAAGCCTCTCTTAATTTTTTATCTGTTTCATAATCAAGTGCAGAAAAACTATCATCAAATAGATAAATATCTGGTTTTTTAACTATTGCCCTTGCAATTGAAATTCTTTGTTTTTGACCACCAGAAAAGTTAGTTCCTCCTTGTGCTACAAAAGATTCAAATCCCTCTTCATTAGCTGTTATAAAATCATAACTTTGTGAAATTTTTGCAGCCTCAATTATATCTTTCTCAGTTGCATCTTGCTTTCCATATTTTATATTTGAAGCAATTGTACCAGAAAATAACACTGCTTTTTGTGGTACGTATCCTATCATATCTCTTAAAGTTTCTTTATTCATATTTCTAATATCTACGCCACCAACTTTTATAGCACCATCTGTTACATCATAAAATCTCATAATTAAATTTAAAAGTGTGGATTTTCCACTTCCTGTTCCACCAAGTATGGCAAGTGTTTTTCCTTTTTCTATCTTGAAGTTTAAATCAGATAAAACTGGTACTTCACTTCCCTCATATCTAAATGTTACATTTTGAAACTCAATCTCACCCGGTTTTGCAATATCATCTTTTTTAATATTTTTTTCTGGGTCTTTAATTGTTGGCTCTAATTCTAATATTTCATTTATTCTTTTTACTGATACTATTGCCCTTGGTATCATTACAAAAAGCATTGTTACTGCAAGTATAGAAAATAGCACTTGAGTTGCATATTGCATAAATGCCATCATATCTCCTATTTCAAGTACACTTTCACCTATAAGTCTTGCTCCAAACCAAATAATAGCAACACTTGATGCGTTTATAACAAACATAACAATAGGCATAAGTATAGACATTTTATATGCAGCTTGAAGTGATATATCATATATATTGCTATTTTCTTTATCATACCTTTCTCTTTCATATTCTTCTGTTCCAAATGCTCTAATTACTCTAACTCCTGTTAGTTTTTCTCTAACTACTTGGTTTATTCTATCAGTTGCTTTTTGCATCCTTGAAAATAATGGTACTATTTTTTTTGCAAGCATTATTATTGCAAAAAGTAGTAGTGGTATTACAACAATAAATAATATTGAAAGTTGCAAATTTTTAGATACAGCCATTATTATTCCACCAATACACATAAGTGGAGCTATTATCATCATACGCATTGACATAAGCGTTAATTGTTGTACCTGTTTAACATCATTTGTTGTACGAGTTATAAGTGAAGAGGTTGGAATTTTATTAAACTCATTAAGTGAAAATTTTTGTACTTTCCTATAAATTACTTTTCTTAAATCTCTTGCAAATCCACTTGATACTTTTGAGGCAATAAATGTTGCACAAATTGCACATAGCATGTATCCTATTGTTACAATTAACATTTCTTTTCCATATTTAATAACCTCGCTCATACTCTGTCCTACTATTCCGTTATTTACAATATCAGACATTAGGTTTGGTAAATACAAATTGCACATTGACTGCCCAAATGTTAAGATAATTGCAAAAATTAATGCGAGTGTATATGGTTTTAAGTATTTAAGCACTTTTTTCATTCTTCTTTTCTCCTTTCATTAAAATAATCTGTGGTTTTTGATATTAATCTAATTAACTCATTAGTATCATCTTTTCCCATAAATTTAACGTATTTTTCAATTTTTTCTTTAAATTCTTTGTGTGCCCTTTCTGTATATTCATAGCCCTTTTTTGATAGTTTTATAAATATGTTTCTTCTATCATTTTTATCTATTACTCTTTTTATTAAATCTTTTTCTTCAAGAGTAGTTATAATAGAGGTAATAGTTGATGGTGCAAGTTTCATTTTTTCTCTAAGTAATGTAAGTGACATTTCTGTTTTCATATTTTCATGCATTATTACAAGTACAATTTTTTCATTTTGACTTAATCCATCTACTTTGGCTATCTCATGAAAATGACTATTCTTTAATTTTACGAATATATCAAGCATTTTATCTACAAGTTCACTATTTTCCATTATATTCACCTCCAGAAAAAAATATAATACTTCGCAATACGAAATATTTTATCATAAAAATATTTTTTTGTAAATACAAATTGTGTGAAATTTACGTGAAAAAAGAGCCATAATATTTAATTACAGCTCTTTAATTTTTATTTATGAATTTAATATGTCTTTCACTGCTTTAAAATAATTTATACCAGTTTTTTCTTCATACTTTTTAATTATCATTTCAACATAATCTGGCTCAATGTATTTGTAATGCCCTATCTTTCCTGCCATTTTTTGTACTTCTTTTTTAGTCCTTTTTTTACCGTTTTTTACATCTGCTAAAAAAGACCATATCATAGCTTTTAATACTTGTTTAGTTTTATGACCTAAAGTTATATTGCCTTCCGGATTTATATACATACCAACCATTGAAAAACCACCAGAATATTTTGAACCACTATGTGTTTTATCTTCATTTATTCTAAAACCGTTTTCTCTAAAAATTTTATATAAAAATTTAGTTTTAGGCCATAACCTACCACGTGGATCTGTTATTTCATATCTATCTTTTGATATGATTATATCGTCAGAATATCTTGAATATACAAAATCTTTAAAAACATATTGCATTTTTATGTCAGTAGGTATCATAGCAATATTTGAAAGCATAGGACTTGTAGGTGCTCCCTGTGGTAATACAAGTCTATTATTATATCTATACATACATGGTAAAAGGATAGTTCTTAACACACTTGGATCTATCATACAAAAAGGATATACTTTTGACATTGACTTTAAAATAAGTTGCAAACTACAACTATGAAAGAAATCTTTTATATCAAAAGTTAAGAATTCTATAGAATTTTTATGAATCTCTGCCATTTGTTTTGTATTTCGTCCTTTTATGTATGCAAACGCATTTTTTGGAAACAAAAAATTCATTTTATTACTAAACACATCAAGAAGTTCTCTCATATATTCACGTAAAATATCATCTGGCTTTTCAATTTGTCTTCTTTTACCATTTTTCTTTGGAATATATGAAATACTATATCTATCCCGTATATTTCCTAATTTAAGAATTTCCTCTGCTTTTTCTTCTAACATATCAAAATACGGTATAATAATTGAAACTGCATTAGCATTTTTTTCTGTAATGAAATTTGTTCTATGCGTTTCAATTTCTCCAGTATCCTTATTTTTAAATGTAATATAGAAATAAAAAGGTTCTTCTTCTTTCTCTTTTAAATGCTCATTTAATTTCTTTAACCGAGCAGTTAAATAAAGTTCATCAGAGATTGACAAATTTTCAATATTCATTAAATACAATTCAAGTTCAGGATCTAATGAATAATCAGAATCTGGTATATTATAATTACGCATTTATTCATTCCTCCATTACTAAATTAAAATTATTTAAGTTATTTTTAATATTTTATTATATTATAACAATATAATTTTTTAAAGTCAATATCTTATGTTATTTAAAAGTTAGTTTGCATAAAAAGAGCCATAAGGAAGTTTTTCCCTATAGCTCTAAAAATATTATGTTCTTGCTATTTTAATGGCTTCGCGGAAGCGAATTTATTGCTTATTTTATGCCCGTGCGCTAGCAAAAGAAATTTTATATTACTGTCACCTTAATAACATTAAGGCATGGGTACTTGTTTATATCAAATAATAAAACACATACTTTAAATAGAGATAACCTACCATCACTATAACTTTTTGCATTCACTTTTTCTATAAAAGTATATATTAATATTATCTAATACGTGTTAAGTTAACCCCCATTCCCATTTGCAAACAAGAACATAATTTTTTTACTTGTACTTTCTATATAACCTACATTTACTATCTTATCTAGTTATACTAAGATTACATATTTATTATATCAATTAAATTATAACAAATATATATTTAAATGTCAATCATTATTTTTCTCTTTCATTATATACCTTTTAAATATTATTATATATACTCCAAGAAATACATATCCTGATGTAAGTCCAGCAAGTACATCTGTTGGATAATGTACACCTAAATATAGCCTTGAGAATGCAATAAGTGCAATAATTAATGAAAGTGAAAAAATAGCTATTACTTTTAGTTTTTTGTTTTTTATTAATTTATAGCATAAATAAATTAAAAATCCATAAAAGGCTATGCTTACCATTGAATGTCCACTTGGAAAACTATATCCGCTTTCATCAATTAGCATAAATTCTAAAGGCCTTTCTCTTGAGAAAAAAGATTTTAAAGCAAGATTTGATACAACTGAAAAAATCAAAGCCATTAATACTCCTAATGCAAGTCTTTTATCTTTAAAAAGTATAAATGCTAAAACTATTAACACTAGCATAAAAATTGGACTACATAGTGACGTTACAAGTTTCATAATAACTGTTAGCTTATCATTTACAAGTAATGAAATCTTACTTAATATATATACGTCTATTTTATGAACTCCGTTTAAAAGTATAATTACAAAAATTATTGTCATAAAAACAACTGGTAATAGATACAAAATATATTTTTTTAAATTATTTTTTTTATATTCAATATTTGTTGTCATTTGTCTAACCTGTCTTTCTTAATATTAATACTTTAATATGTTATCACAAATTCAAGATTTCTTCAATATATTTATTTTATTTTTACCCCATTTTTGACATTTTATGTATGTTATTTTTTGTATAATAAATTATAACTAGTAAATAATAATACTAAACATGAGAGGTGGTAATATTGAACAAAAGAAATTTTATTGTTTTCTTACTTTGTGTAGCTATTTTAGTAACTGGCTATATAATACAGATAATGTAATAAAATAAATAAGATATAAAGAGGAAACTTTACTTCACTTCTTTATATCTTATATTTTGTTATTTATTATTTAATATCTTGTTTAATTCTTCTTTAAATTCAGATATATCTTTAAACTGTCTATATACAGAGGCAAATCTAACATATGCAATTTCATCTAAATCTCTTAGTTTTTTTATAACTAACTCACCTATTTCTTTTGCTTCAATTTCTCTATTCATTGAATTATTAACTTCCATTTCAATATCATCTACTGCTTTTTCTAGTTCTTCAATTGAAATAGGGCGTTTTTCACAAGCTCTAAGCATTCCATTTAATATTTTTTCTCTATTAAATTCTTGCCTTAAACCATTTTTCTTTATTACAATAATTGGTGTATATTCGATTTTTTCATAAGTAGTAAATCTATTTTTGCAATTTAAGCATTCTCTTCTTCTTCTAATTGAATTAGTTTCTTCTACTGTTCTTGAATCAACTACTTTACTTTCTTCACACCCACATTTTATACAATGCATACATTACTCCTTTTATTTACAAAATCATGTAATACCACTGTGTCGGCATTTAATGATTCTTGTACATCTATTGCCCTTTGATTAGTGCTTCCTCTAAACGGCACAAGCATACTCTTTTTTGCCATTTCAAATTTACCGTCAATTAGTACATCAGTTTTATCTAATAAATTCATATATCCATTTTCATCAGTTGAATTATTGATTAGATATTCATACTCAAATCCAGTATATACTAGTATATTATAGCCATCTAACTCATTTACAAGTTTTGCAACTTGATTTGCTTGCATAAAAGGCTCACCACCGACTTATAGTTACACCTTTTATTAACGGATTTTTCTTAATATCTGCAACTATATCAGCTATTTTTACATACTTTCCACCTTCAAAGCTATGTGTTTGAGGGTTATGACACCCCTCACAATGATGAGGGCAACCTTGAGTAAATACTACATATCTAATACCTGGTCCATCTACAATAGACTCTTTAACAACTCCTGCTATTTTTAATACGTCTTCCACGTCTTTCATCTCCTATAACATTACAAGCAACAAGATGCTCCTAAACTATGTTTTACTCTATCACGTTCTTCTGCTCTTTTTCCGTCATTAAATCTATCTACTGTTCCTACTAAATAACCTGTTATTCTTCTTATTCTTTCAAATGGTGTATTGTCAAAAGTATAATTCATATCAACATAATCACCATCTACTGTTAATTCAAGTTTGTCAATTGCTTGACCTGGGAATTTTTCTTCCAAATACTTTACATACTCATTAATCTCACTTTGTTCTAAAGTTCCACCTTTTACACTTATTTTCATATATATACCCCCCTAAAATTTTTATATAATAATTATAAATTATTTTCTTTCACAATCACAGTCTATAAAAGTTCCATGTTTTACTCTATCGCGTTCTTCTGCTCTTTTTCCGTCATTAAATCTATCTACTGTTCCTACTAAATAGCCTGTTATTCTTCTTATTCTTTCAAAACCAGTTTTTGGTTCATCATTTTTATTATGTTCTCTTCTTCCACATTTTGGACATACATCATATATTATTCCTGTATATCCACATACTGGGTCTCTATCAACTGGATGATTTATAGCACCATAACCTATGCCATTTTCTTTCATACATCTTACAATTTGTTCAAATGCTTCAAGATTTGTTGATGTATCCCCGTCAAGTTCTATATAGCTTATATGCCCTCCATTTGTAAGATTATGATATGGTCCTTCTATTTTTAGTTTTTCAAATGCATTTATATTATAATATACTGGTACATGGAAAGAATTTGTATAATATTCTCTATCAGTAACTCCTTCAATTTTTCCATATCTTTTTGCATCCATTTTTACAAATCTACCAGAAAGTCCTTCAGCTGGTGTTGCAATTAATGAGAAATTAAGTTTGTATTTTTGTGCTGCTTCATCCATTCTTTGTCTCATATAGCCAACTATTTTTAGTCCTAAAGCCTGTGCCTCTTTTGACTCGCCATGGTGTTTACCAATTAAAGCTTTTAAGCACTCTGCAAGCCCAATAAATCCTAAAGTTAATGTTCCATGTTTTAATACTTCTCCAACCTCATCTTCTGGTTTTAAATCATCAGAACCAAGCCATACACCTTGACCCATTAAAAATGGATAATTCATTACTTTTTTCTTAGACTGAATTCTTAACCTATCAAGTAATTGGTCTATTACAAGATCGATTTTATCTGACAAACTACTAAAGAATTTATCTATATCGCCTTTTGCTTCAATTCCAAGTCTTGGTAAATTTATTGAAGTAAAACTTAAGTTTCCTCTTCCACAAGTTACTTCATGAGTAGGATCATAAACATTAGCAATAACTCTTGTTCTACATCCCATATATGCTATTTCTGTGTTATAATCACCTGGTTTGTAATATTGTAAATTAAATGGTGCATCTATAAATGAGAAATTTGGGAATAACCTTTTTGCAGATACTTTACATGCAAGTTTAAATATATCATAGTTTGGTTCACCCTCATTATAATTAATTCCCTCTTTTATTTTTAATATTTGTATAGGGAATATTGGAGTTTCACCATTTCCAAGCCCTGCATCAGTAGCAAGTAATATATTTTTCATAACAAGTCTTCCCTCTGGTGTTGTATCAAGTCCATAATTTATACTACTAAACGGAACTTGTGCACCTGCTCTTGAATGCATTGTATTAAGATTATGTATAAAGCCTTCCATTGCTTGATAAGTCGCTTTATCAACTTCTTTTTCTGTACATTTTACTGCAAAATCTTGTATTTTAGTAGCAAATTTTGCTCCAAATTTTTCTGCTAATTCTTTATGTTCTGCTTGCAAATATTTACTTGTATTGTGAAGTGTTGGATATATATTCTTTTCTTTATATATTTTTTCTGCTATTTTTTTTGCAATACTTTCAGAATTACTTTCAGCTAACAAATCTTTTACAACACTTTTTAATTTATCTACATTTTCATCTTGAGGTGTAACACCTTTTTCATCCTTGACTTTAGCTAATATAGAATCTACTATTTGATCGGCAGTATTTTCTTCAAATAATAAATCAATTGCTTTAGTTAAATTTTCTATATATGTCTTTGCATAAGTTTTTCTAACTCCAATTGCCATTGCATATTCAAAGTTTGGTATACTTTGACCACCATGTTGATCATTTTGATTTGATTGTATAGCAATTGCTGCAAGAGCTGCATATGAGCCTATACTTTGTGGCTCTCTTAAATGTCCCTCACCTGTTGAAAATCCACCTTTAAATAATTTTATAAGGTCAATTTGACAACATGTAGTTGTAAGTGTTAAAAAGTCTAAATCATGTATATGTATATCTCCATTTTTATGTGCATCAGCATGTTCTTTTTTTAATACGAACATTTGATAGAATTTTTTTGCACCCTCACTACCATATTTAAGCATTGTTCCCATTGCTGTATCAGCATTAACATTTGCATTTTCTCTTTTTACGTCACTGTCTTTTGCATCTTTAAATGTTAACTGCTCATAAATTTTCATTATTTCAGAGTTCATTTCTCTTTTTTGAGTTCTTTCAGCCCTATATAAAATATATGCTTTAGCAGTTGAAGCATGACCTTCTTCAATTAAGATTTTTTCAACAGCATCTTGCACCTCTTCAACTGTTGGATACTCTTCTTTTAAATTCTTTTCTAAATACTCACAAACTTTTTCTGCAAGTGCTTCTGCTTCTTCATAATTTTCTCCTCCGACAGAAACAGCTGCTTGATAAATTGCGTTTGCAATTTTTTCGACATTAAAAGGTACCTGTCTGCCATCTCTTTTAATGATTTTAGTTATCATAAAAATACCACCCCTTGTGTTACAGTTTTGTTACAAACACTATATATTGTGTTTTTACTGAAATTAATTATAGCACTATGAAAAATACATGTCAATAAAAAATTAAAAAAAAATGATAAAAAATTAAAGTTTTTTTTACCATTTTTTTACAAGCTTTTTATACCAATTTTTCTACACCTTGTTATCTACATAAACACATTACTTATTTCTTTTACATATGTTTTTAACATAAAAGTACTTAACAAAATTTCCAAATTCAATTAATTTCACATATTATAGAATATAGTTTCTATTTTCTACATTACCACAATTCTGTACAATGAATTATGTAATTATCAATCCATATTTACAATTTCATAATTCATTGTTCCAATCCCTAGTTTCTCTGCATATTCAATGGTATGAATTCCATGCTTACTTTCTATTCTTTTTATAAGCTTTCCTTTTCCTTCATGTTCTGAATTATATATCAAATCAAGACACGCTTTATCTATTGCTACCGGATCAGTTGACGAAACGATACCAATATCAGGCATACAAGGAGCTTCTGGATTACTATCGCAATCACAATCTATCGAAATGTTATTTATAACATTTATATATACAATATTTCCCTTCATATAATCTACAACAGATCTATCTGCCTCAGCCATTGACTCCAAAAATTCATCTTGTTTTGGCAAGTGTAACCAAAGCTTTGATGGATTATTAGTCTTTCCCGCTGTATGTATCCATGCTTTTCCTTTAGAAGAAGCTACACCAATTGACATATTTTTTAAAGCTCCTCCAAATCCACCCATTGCGTGACCCTTAAAATGTGATAGCATTAATATTGAATCATAATTTGTAAGATGAGTACCCACATAATTTTCTCTTAAGTGTATA
>CANRQA010000036.1 GCA_947632635.1 uncultured Clostridia bacterium
CCCCGGTGCTACAGCAATCTGCTCCTCAAAAAGCACCAACTTTAACATCTGGTGGTAAAAGAGCTGATAATGCAGATAATGACCGTAATACTAGCTCCTCAAAGGCCTCTGTAAATATGGCAAAAACAGAAGGGTATTCTCAAGAGGTTGGTTTTACGATAACCGGATATCAGCGTGGAGATGATATCGAGGTTAATGGTGGTACACTTAAAGGTGGAAAAGTAACCGCAGATGGTGTGTACCATGGAACTGTAGAACTTGAGGATGGCTCTTCTAAAGTTACCGTAACGGTAAATGATAGAAACGGTAACAAAAAGGCTTCTGAAAAAGCCAATTATGAAGTTAAAGAGGATGAGGTCAATTGGGCCGGCCTCAATACTCCTGATTAATTTCGAACAATAGCCCCAAATATTGTTCTTGTAACAGACCTGGAATTAATTTTCCGGGTCTGTTTTTTCGAAATATTAATTAAAACGCAAATTTTTACATTTTTTTTAAGTTATATATTATATAATCAAAAAAGAGGTGATTATATGAAATATAATTATGATGACGGAAATTTAAAAATAAATTTAGAAGAAGAATTAGACATGAATTCTTGTAAAATACTTAGAGATATAATAGATGGATATATTGTTAGATATCAACCAAAAGAAGTTACAATAGATTTAAGTAATGTGAAATTTATGGATAGTAGTGGGATAGGGCTACTTATGGGAAGGTATAACCTTGTAAAATTAATGGGAGCAGATATGACAATTTTAAATCCAACAAATAACATTAAAAGGGTATTAGAACTTTCAAATATTGCAAATAAAATAACAATGAGGTGAAAAATATGGAATCTAATAATATGAAAATGGAAATAAAGGCAACTCTTGAAAATGTTGCGGTTGTAAGAGTTGCAATAGCTACATTTATTTCAAATTTAGATATAGCTGTAGATGAATTAATGGATATAAAAACGGCTGTATCGGAGGCAGTTACAAATGCAATAGAACATGGCTATGATGGAGTTTTAACTGAAGATTCAACTGTTACAGTAATAGCAAACTATGAAAAAAATGAATATGATAATATAAAAATAATTATACAAGATTTAGGTGTAGGAATAGAAAATATAGAACTTGCTACAACTCCTATGTATACTTCAAAACCAGAGTTAGAACATGCTGGAATGGGTTTTACAATAATGGAAACTTTTATGGATGAAGTTTTTATAGACTCTAAAAAAGATGAGGGTACTATAATTACATTAACCAAAAAATTAAAAAAGAAAAAGTCAAAAAGTTAAAAAATATATAAGTTAGTTTATATAAGGTAAACTAGCTTTTTTCTTGCAAAAACTAAAGATATTTGGTAAAATATAACTAGTTAGTAATGTAGGAGTAAAGATGGAATATATAGTTAGTAAAGATGAAATTGGATTAAGACTTGATACATATCTTGCAAGTGTTGATAAAGAAAAGACAAGAAGTTATATAAAAAAATTAATAGAAGAAGAAAAAATAACAGTAAATGGTAATAAGGTAAAGTCAGGATACAACCTAAAATTAAATGATAAAATTGTAGTTGAAGAAGTTAAAGATACTGTATCTCAAATTTTACCAGAGGATATAACCCTTGATATTATATATGAAGATGATGATATAATAATTGTTAATAAAAAGAAGGGTATGGTAGTTCATCCTGCAAATGGAAATTATACAGGTACAATGGTTAATGCTCTTATGCATTCACATGATGGAAAACTGTCTGCTATAAATGGTAGTATAAGGCCTGGCATAGTACATAGAATTGATAAAGATACTTCAGGTATATTAGTTGTTGCAAAAAATGATGTTGCACATAAGAAATTATCTGAACAGTTTAAAAAACATAGTATTAATAGAAAATATATTGCTTTAGTTAAAGGTATTGTTAAAGAAGATGAGTTTGTAATAAATGCAGATATTGGAAGAAGTACTAAAGATAGGAAAAAAATGGCCGTTACTGATAAAAATGCTAAAACTGCTATAACACATATTAAAGTATTAGAGCGTTTCTATAACTCACATATTACATTAATTGAGGCAACATTAGAAACAGGAAGAACTCATCAAATAAGAGTACATATGGCATATAAAGGTTACCCACTTTTAGGTGATGCAGTATATGGAAAAAAAGATAATTTATTAAAAATTGAAGGACATATGCTTCATGCAAAATTACTTGGGTTTATTCACCCTACAACAAATAAGTATGTTGAATTTGAATCAGAGCTTCCAAAGGAATTTAATGATGTAATAAAAAAACTTAAAATTAAAGAGACAAACTAGACTAACTCTAGTTTGCCAATATATATAAACATAGATCTATGATAATAATATATTATGAAATATAATTTTTTTTGTGATATTTAGGTAGGTGAAAATTTTGAGACTTAGAATAAATAAATATATTGCAAGTTGTGGTATCTGCTCTAGACGTAAAGCAGAAGAATATGTAAGAAAAGGTAGAGTTAAAGTAGATGGACAAACTATCTATGAATTTTCTACTGTAATTGATACCGATTTAAATAAAGTGGAAATTGATAATAAATTAATAAAATATGAAACTAAAAAGCTATATTTAATGCTCAATAAACCAAGAGGATATATAACCACAAACAGTGAGCAATTTGGCAGAAAAAGTACAGTAGATTTAATACATGAAAATATAAGAGTATTTCCAATAGGAAGACTTGATAAGGATACAGAGGGGCTACTTTTGTTTACAAACGATGGCGAATTTTCAAATATGCTAACTCATCCAAGGCATTTAATACAAAAGACATATATAGTAACAACTGATAGTAATATTACTGATGAAAAAATTAATAAATTAAGAACTGGAGTTGATATAGGTGGATATGTAACAAGAGAAGCAGAGGTAAGTATAATTGATAAAGATAAATTAAAAATAATAATTAGTGAAGGAAAAAATAGGCAAGTAAGAAAAATGTGCGCATCAGTTGGTATTAATGTATTATTATTAAAAAGGGTAAAAATAGGAGATTTAAGTTTGGGTAGTCTTAATTTAGGCACTTATAGAGAGCTTAATAAATTAGAAGTAGAAAATTTAAAAAAATGTATAAAAAATATTTAACAAAAATTATATATATGATATAATAAACCTGTATGAGGAGATTGATATTATGAATTTAGAAAATTTCAAATTTAGAGTTAGACCATTAGAAATAGTAATATTAGTTATTGCTATTGTGGTAATCTCTTTTGCTAGTATTTTAATAAAAAATTATATAAAAGGAAAACAATTAAAAGACATGTCGATTGCGGAAAACACAACTATTGAAGAGGGAGATACAGTAATAGTTATAGATGATGAACCGGCTGAAACCATAGCTGAAAAAGAAGAAGAAAATAACGAAAACACATCATCAACACCTTCAGCACCATCAACTAATCCAGAGCCAATTATAACTGATACAAATAATTATAATAAAACCCAAAAAATAGTTATAAAAGATGGTTCAACTGGTGTTGTAGAAATACCTGCAATCAACGTACTTGCACAAATAACTGAAGGTTCAGATAGTGAAACATTGAAAAACTATGTGGGAGTTATTGAAGGCTCATCTAGACCAGGACAGATTGGCAATTATGCTCTAGCTGCACATAATAATATAGAAACTGAAATTTTTAGAGATTTGCATAAGCTAGAGGAGGGAGATTTAGTAAACGTGTATACACAAAGTAAGATGTATACATATAAGATTGTATCAAAATATACTGTTTATCCTACACAAGTAGAGGTATTGGACAAGCCAAAAGATAAAAAAGAGATTACTCTTATAACTTGTAATTATAATGCAACCCAAAGGATTGTTGTAAAAGGCGAGTTAGTATCACAAAAAAGAGTTAATTTATCTAAAATGTAATTAATGGAGGCAATATATGAAAAACGTAAAATTAAGAATTGTTAGTATATTATTTATTTGCTTTGGAATAGCAATTATACTAAGTAATTTAGGGGTAAAAGCGGCAGTGCCGCAAACTTTAGAATTCTCTTATGATAAAAAAACAGGGGAAGGTGTGCCTTTAAGGAATCCACTTAATGGAACTCAAGCTACATATAGGCAAGGTTATTTAGGTCCTAATCAAGCTAAGGCATTCTGTGCCAATTTTGGTAAGAAATTACCACCAGTTGGAAATTTAAATTTGTATGGTTATCTTCCACCAGAAGCAATAACTTGTCTTACTTATGGATATCCAAATATTGAGACTGATATGTTTAATATGGACCCTAATGCCAGTGATGAAGATAAATATCTTGTTACTCAACTTGCATTATGGGATGTGTTGAAAAAAACAGAGACAAATGGTGCTAATAAAATTTTTGATATAGATCATCTTGAAATACAGTCAAGTGCGCATAAGGATGTTTTACCACGAGTTCTAGAGGCAGCAAAAAAATTATCACAATTTTCACGACAGTATCCAATAAAATATGATAATCCATCATTTAGTATAGATTCTTCGAAGTATAGTGTTCAAGAAAATTCTGACTCAATATATGTTGGACCTTATAGGATTGTATTAAAAGGTTTTGCACAAGGGTTTAGTCCTAAAGCAGTGAAGGTATCATTAACCAATGCACCGGATACGGCTGTATTAATGAATGCAAATTGGGAACAAAAAAATGAATTTTCTGTTGATGAAGACATTTATATAAAGATGAATAAAGGTCAATATTTTATGAATTGTACGATCAATTTTGATGTTGCGGGATATGTTTTGTATGCTGCTGTATATAGACCAGCAGACTTATCTTACCAAGGTTTTGCTACTTTGATAAGGGATGATATGGTATTAAGTGAGAGTTTACCTGTTAACTTTAGCACAGATTTAGGAACAGTAACAGTTATAAAGAATGATCAGAGCAATACTAAAATACCTAATGTAAGATTTGAAATCAGAGATTCAGAGAATTTAAAAGTAGCAGATGGTGTGACTGACTCAAACGGTAAACTTGAATTTAGAAATTTGCAAACTGGTAAGTATAAAATTATGGAAGTATCTACCCCAAAAGGATATGAGCCAATAGATAAGCCAGAATATGTAACTGTTACAGGTGGAAGTAATCAAACAGTAGAATTTACTAATAAGAAGATTCAAGGTAGGTTAATAATCAAGAAAAAAGACGAAGATGGTCAA
Organism: uncultured Clostridia bacterium; assembly: GCA_947632635.1. GTDB lineage: Bacteria > Bacillota > Clostridia > TANB77 > CAG-465 > CAG-465. Next base: position 5,196 of record CANRQA010000036.1, read on the forward strand.
CCTATAAAAAACGTTACTTTTAGAATATATGATTCAGATAATAAAAAAGTTGCAGATATTACAACCGATAGTAGAGGTATGGCTCAAATAGATAATTTAGATATAGGTATTTATTATTATGAAGAAATAGATGTACCAGATGATTTTATCCTAAAAGAAGGTAAAACAAAATTTGTTATTGATTATGATACTACAACTATAGAAAGAACTGTAGAAAATGAATCTGTTAAGATAGAAGAACCAAAAAAGGCTAGAATTAAAATATTAAAACTTGATGAATTTGGTGATCAATTGGAAGGCGTTAAATTTGAAATTTTAAATTCAAAAAAGAAGGTAATAGATACTCTTACAACAAATAGTAGTGGATACGCCGTATCTGACGAACTTGATTTAGGAACATATTATTATAGGGAAGTATCAGCAAAATCTAATTTAGTTATTATGGATACTGAGGAAAAAGAGATAGAATTGACCGAAGAGGCAATTGTTTCTGTAACAGTATATAATAAAATTAAAAAAGGATATTTGCAGATATTAAAGAAAGATCAATATGGTACAGCTATTGCAGGTGTTACATTTGAAATTTATGATAGTAATGGTGAGCTTGTTGAAACAATAACAACTAACGAAAATGGAATTGCAAATAGTAATGCATTAATAAAGGGTGATTATACTTTTAAAGAAATTAGTGCTCCTGATAATTACATTAAGTATGATAAAATAGAGAAATTTTCAATTGATGAAGATGAACAAATAGTAACAATAGATATTGAAAATGAATTAATTGAAGGAAAGATAAAAGTAATAAAGAAAGATGAAAAAGGAACACCTATAGCAAATGTTACATTTAGTATAACTAATGAAAATAATGATATAGTTGATACTATAACAACTGACGAAGACGGAATAGCATTGTCAAAAAAATTAGAGGTAGGAAAATATTCTTTAAAAGAGGTCAGTGCACCAGAAGAGTTTATATTATCTGATGAAGTGTACGAATTTGAGATAAACGAAGAGACTAAAACAGCTTATTTAGAGAAGGAGTTTATAAATAAGAGAAAAAAATCTAAATTGATATTAACAAAATTAGATAAAGATACAAATGCACCAATACCTAATGTAAAATTCCAGGTTTTAGATAGTGATGGAAATGTAATTGATAACTTAGTCACAGATGAAAATGGTCGAGCTGAATCTAAAGAATTAGAACTTGGTAGTTATTATTACAAAGAAATTAGCACACCTACAAATTATTCATCTGACAACAATACATATGATTTTAAATTAGAGCAAGACAATGTGGCTGTAGAAAAAACTGTGTATAATATACCAAAAAAATTGCCAAAGACAGGTGGCTTTATAAGTAGTGATATTATTATAATTATCGTAGTTACATTAAGTTGTATATTATTATACATATTAATAAAAATGGCAATTAGTTATTTTCAAAATAGATAATAAAAAATAACAAATAGGTTTTAAAACCTATTTGTTATTTTTTTAATTGCTTACTAGTTTACATTGTACTACAAATCTGCCATTTGTTCTTGAATAGTCACAAGTAGATAGTGTAAGTATTGTGTCTTCTTCTGATACTGACTGATTAGTATCATAAATGCTCTTTGATTTTAATGTAGACACAAATTCTTTAAATTCATCTACAGTTTCAAAGTTTGTATCAATATAAAAGAAATCGGTATCAGTAACATATGCAGAGAAAACTTGCCATTTGAAGTTTCCTTTTAATGTCGAAAATTCAATTATTTGATGTGCATCAAAGAAATCTTTCTTTTTGTAATTTAAAAGTGGGGTAAAGTGATCATCAGTTTCTGTATTATGACCATATATTATAAAATGAGTTGCTTTATCCATTTTGTTTATATCACATCTATAATCTAAGAAGGTTTCTCCCCACATTGTATTATTATTGTCTCTGTCATTTCTTAAATACCTATCATTATCTTTTGACTGAAATATAGCAGTATCAATTACTGTTCCGGGTACTTTTAACCAACCTATAGCATCGCTATATGTTTTATTTAATTCCTTTATTTCATCTTGTAAATTACGACCTTGATCAGTTGATTCAATAACTTCTGCATTTACATCACCAATAGGTACATCTTCACCTAAATTAGGTTTATTATCTGTTTTACTATTAAAATAAAAGATACAACCTGCAGTTATTAAAATAATACCTACTATTATAGCTATTATAATTATTATTTTTTTCTTTTTATCATTGTTTACTTCAAATTCCATTTTTCACAGTATCCCCCTTTATAAAAAATGAGGGCATATAATTTTAGTATAGGCCCTCTTAACGACAATTAATTATTATTTACCAGTGTTTGGATTTTCTACCCAATCACTTGGTTTACTATTATAATAATTGTTAGTTACATTATTATTAGTTACATTATTGTTAGTTACATTATTATTTGTAACATTATTATTATTATTGTTTGGTTTATCTTGTGGCTTATCTTGTGGTTTGTCATCAGGTTTATTTTCATCAGGTTTTTTATCAGGTTCATTGTCATCAGGTTTTTTATTTTCTATTATTGAAAATTTATTACCAGTTACACTATTACATAAGTTACCTGCTGCATCAATAGCAGTACCACCAACAACCATTATATAATTATTAGATGAAACGCTACCTTGAACATTACTTAAAGTTACAATTCTTGAATTTCCACTTCCAGATATACCTATATTTGCAGTAAATCCAACTAATTTAATAGAGTTTGCACTTAAGTTAATAGCTTCAATACCTATATCATCAGAATAGTTTATTATGTATGTTACTGTTTGACCAGCATATATGCTACTTGGATTTGGTCCTGTTATTGTAGCTACTGGTGCAACTGTATCAGCTGGCTTGCTTGCTTTAATAGTAAATGCCTGTGTATGACCATAGTTTGCAAGATTTCCAGTTTTTGAAGATGCAGTACCACCTGTTACATATATTCTATTTTCTCTACCAGATCCATCTGAACGTATATTAGATACTGTTACTATTCTATTATTTCCAGATTCCTTTATAGATATACCAGCATTAAAACCTGTAAAACCAAAACTTGTTTTTTCTAATGAGATATAATTTACATCACCAGTATATGTAATTGTAAAGTTTAAGCTTCCACCCTCTTCAACAGTAGTGGCACTTAAAGGTGATATAGACATAGCAACAAGTGCAGCGTCTACATTATTTGTAAATATATTCATTGTTAAACTTAATGCAACAATAGCAAATATTGCAAATGATTTCTTTAATATTTCTATCCTTTTCATTTTTTTATTCCTCCATTTATTTAACCTTACGTTTATATTGTAACATATTTTACATAATATGTCAATACTTTTTTACATATTTTTAAATAAAATCAAAATATTTTTTGAATTCAAAAGAAAATATATAACATAATTTTGTAATATTACTTTTGAGAAAAAATTAATCCTCTTTATATATAAATGAGGATTAATCTATAAATATGCGATTTTTAAGCATTTGTTCCAAAGTTTGATTTAAAGTAATCATCTTTATCATCTAGATTAGCCATTTGTGTATACATCATAGTTGATGCAACATCAGTATGTCCTAAAAGTTCTTGTACAGTTTTTACTTCTGCACCATTTTGTAACATATGAACAGCAAATGAATGTCTAATAGTATGTGGAGTAATATCTTTATCTATTTTTGCTTGTTCTTTGTATTGTTTTAATATTTTCCAGTATCCTTGTCTTGTCATTTTTTGACCATTAGTATTTATGAATAAAGATTTTTCATCTTCAGTCCTTATAAGAAGTGGTCTTACTGTTTCCATGTATTCTTTTAAACATTTTAAAGAAAGATTACCTAAAGGAATATGTCTTTCTGTATTTTTCTTTTTAACTCTAATATAACCAGTATTTAGATTAACATCTTCTACTCTTAAAGAGACAAGTTCAGTAACTCTTATTCCAGTTGCATATAAAATTTCAAGCATCGCTTTATCTCTTTGACCTTTAAGTTCAGATAAATTTGGTTGAGCTAATAATTTTTCTATTTCACTAGAAGTAAGAATCATTGGTTCTTTTCTATCAACTTTTGGTGCTTCAATATCTTCGGCTATATTTGTTTCAGCAAGTTTTTTATTTACTAAGTATCTATAAAAGCTTTTTATAGAAGCAGTACATCTAGAAATAGTTGAATTAGATTTTCCACATTCTTTTAAATGTTTAATATATTCTTGCATATCATCTTTTGTTAAGTCAAAAATTTTTTTACCATTTTCTTCGAAATATTTATTGAATTGAACAATATCTCTTTCATAAGATGCAAGCGTATTTTGTGATGCTTGTCTTGATTTTAAATTTTCAATAAATTCATCAATTATTATCTTCATTACTTATGTCCCCCGTTCGTCATAAGTATTTTACACTATTTTTTTTTATTTTGCAAGTGTTTTTTGAAAAATTATGTAATGTTTTGTAAATTTTTTAAAAATTTAGCTCATTTTATCCTATTAAAGTGTATATATGAATAACGCCAAAAGCAGCAAATTGTTCGATAATTACAGAAAATACTATTAGTGAGAAAGCAATTATAGTTCTATATGATTCTTTTATTAGTTCTTTAAATAATTTTTCTTTTTGTATTTTATCAATAATTAAATAATGTAGATTTATAGCATTTGTACATATATATATATAGGAAGGAATATATATTAAATTTGGCAGTAAAACAATAAGGAAAAATGCAAGTAAACCATGCCCAAAATTAAATATATTAAATAGTGTAGATATATATATTCCAATAGAAACCCCTTTTAATATGTTTAATGTACATATTCCAAAAGGTGCAAATAACGTAACAACAAAAATATATGTAACTACTAAAATTAATATATTTGAAATAATACCATTTTTTAAAATATTTATTCCGTTCAAATCCTTGAGTCTTTGCTAAATCAAATGTTGATTTAATAGAGTTTATTAATTCTTCTTTAATTCCTGTATCTAAAAATTGATATATCATAATACCTAAAAATATACCAATTAAAAAGCATATTAATAATGTTTTTATAGTTTTAAAATTTTCTCTTATGTAGTTTAATAAATAATCTTTCATTTAACTCACCATAGAACATCATATGCTTGTCATTATAATTTAAGAACTTACAAACTTTCTCTTGCTTCTACGGCAAGTCTGTCGCATCTATTGTTATATTCATTGTCACTATGTCCTTTTACTTTTACAAATTTTACTTTATGTATTTTAGTAAGTCGTAACATTTCTTCCCATAAATCTATATTTTTAACTTTGCTTTTATCAGATTTTATCCAATTATTTTTCTTCCAATTATATATCCAGCCTTGCTCTATAGTATTTACTACATATGCGCTATCGCTATATATTGTAACTTCACATGGCTCTTTTAACATTTGTAATCCTTTTAATACGGCCATTATTTCCATTTTGTTATTAGTAGTGCTTTTTTCACTACCAGATATTTCTTTTTCTATACCATTATATATAAGTATAGCACCATATCCACCAGGACCGGGATTACCACTGCAAGCACCATCTGTATAAAGTTCTACTTTTTTCAAAGCTATCTCCTCCTTTGCTTGAATTTTTTGTATTTGTGTGTTAAACTTATGCTGAAAATATCCTAATATGTTAATATTTTAATATTAATAGTTTAGCATATTTTTTATATAAAAACAAGTAAAGGAGAATTGGTTTGAAAGTAGTACGGAATAATTGCAGAATTTAATCCGTTTCATAACGGACATGAATATTTAATAAAAAAGGCAAAAGAGATTACTAAAGCAGAATTTGTAGTAGTTGTAATGTCTGGAGATTTTACTCAATCAGGAAATATTGCTATATATGATAAATTTAGTCGTGCAGATGTCGCAATAAAAAATGGTGTGGACCTTGTTATTGAACTTCCCTTTATATATTCCATTTCTAGTAGTGAGTATTTTGCAAAAGGTGCAATTAGTATTTTAAATAATTTAGGTATTGTAGATTATATTTGTTTTGGAAGTGAAAGCGGAGATATTAAAACACTAAATATTGTTGCTAAAGAAACAGTAAATAATAGCGAAATGATTAATTTAGATTTAAAAGAGAATCTAAAAAATGGGGTGTCATATGCAAAAGCACAGTATAATGCCATATCTAAATATTTTAATGAAAGTATTTCCTTTGAAATTTCAAAACCAAATAATATTTTAGCAATAGAATATTTAAAGCAGTTAATTTTAACAAAAAGTAATATAAAACCATATACGATAAAAAGAGTAGGGCAAGAGTTTAATGAAGTAGAGATAGAAAATAAAGAGGAGTTTTTAAGTGCAACAAGTATTAGAGAATATATAAAAGGAAATAATGAATATTCATATTTAAAAAAATATGTGCCAAATGAAATGTATGATGTTATTAAAAATAAAGAGGCAGTTTTTAATGATGAATTTTTTTCTATCTTAAAATATTTGATTATTAAAAATGATAACTTAAAAGAAATAAATGGCGTAACTGAAGGAATTGAAAACAAGATAATTAATGTAGTAGATAAATCAAATTCATATGATGAGTTAATACATAATGTAAAGTCTAAAAGATATACGATGGTAAAAATTAAAAGAATATTATTAAATATATTACTTGGGATAACCAAAAGCGATTTTAATTTATTAAATAACAGCATTAATTATGCTCATGTATTAGGTGTTTCAAGTAGAGGTAAAGTATTACTTTCAGAGATTACAAAAAACTCAAGTATCAATTTGATAACTAAAATAAATAATAAAGTTTTAGATAAGTTAGATGAAAAAACAAGAAAAAGTTTAGAGTTTGATATATTTGCAACTAATATATATTCTAGTTTAACAGGAGATAAAAATAACAAAGATTATACAAATAAGTTATAAAATTATTTTCTTGTAGCAAGTAGTATATTTTTAGAATAATATAAAAAGAATTTAATTAATATTGACAAAGTGCAGAATAAATAGTAAAATAAAGTACAGAATAAAGTGCAGAATAAAGTACAGAATAAAGTATAGAATAAAAAGAGGAGAAAAATATATGAATTTAGGAATAGAATCAGAAAAAATTGAATTTAAAAAAAGTACAAGTGAATTAAATGAAGGTGTAATATCAATATCAGCTATGTTGAATAAACATGGAGAAGCAACAGTATATTTTGGCGTTAAGAATAATGGAGATGTTATAGGACAAAAAGATTTAAATGAAAACACGTTAAGAGACGTTTCAAGAAAAATAGCAGAAGGCATAAAACCTCAAGTAATTCCTAATATTGCTTTGGAATTAGTAGAAAATAAAAAGATTATAAAAGTTTATGTAAGAGGAAATGATATTCCATATTCAGCCTTTGGAAAATATTATAGTAGGTCATTTGATGAAGATAAAGTATTGTCACCACAATTGTTAAAAGCTTTGATAAATAGGGAAGGAGAGCCGGATTATATAATTCAAAGAGAAGCTTCAAATCAAAATTTAACATTTAAGATGTTAAAAGGATTATATTTATCTAATGAGATAAATATAAATAACGAAAAATTTGAAGAAAATTTAGGTTTATTAAATAATAATAACAAATATAATTTGATGGCAGAATTACTAGCGGATAATAATAATACGTCAATAAAAGTTGTTACATTTGCAGGTTCAGATAAAACAGTTATGCTAAAAAGAACTGAATATGGTGGAAAATGTTTATTGTTATCTGTTAATAACGTTTTAGAATATATGGAGAGTATAAACGAAACAAAAGTAAAAGTTGGTGGTGTGCAAAGAAAAGAAGAAAAATATTTTGATTTTAGTTCCTTTAAAGAAGCGTGGCTTAATGCTTGTGTGCATACAAAATGGTCAGAAGAAATTCCACCAGTAGTATATATATATGATGATAGAATAGAAATTGTATCAAATGGTGGGTTACCTTCTGCTTTAACTGAAAAAGATTTTTTTGCTGGAATTTCAAAACCTGTAAATAAAAATCTTTTAAAAATATTCGGTGATTTAGATTATATTGACCAAACAGGACATGGAATTCCTTTAATAGTAAAAAACTATGGAAAAGAAGCATTCTATATAAGTGAGCATACTGTAATTGTTACTATTCCATTAAACAAAAAATTACTTGAAGGTTATGAAGAACGAGAAATCTTAAATTTAAATGAAGCAGAAACAAAAATTTTAAGACTTATAAAAAATGATCCTACTTATAAAACAACAGATTTTATTAATTTAACAGGTTATAGTGAAAGTTATGTTAATAAAATTATATACTCATTAAAAGAAAAAAAATATATTAAGAGAATAGGAGCAAATAGAACTGGATATTGGAAAGTTTTATAATAAAAATAATTTGTAAATATAAAAAAATATTTAAAAAATTAGATTTGTATTATTAATTTTGCATAATGATAAATTTATTTAATTTATTAAATAACAGTATTAATTATGCTCATGTATTAGGTTTTTCAAGTAGAGGTAAAGTATTACTTTCAGAGATTACAAAAAACTCAAGTATTCATTTGATAACTAAAATAAATAATAAAGTTTTAGATAAGCTAGATGAAAAAACAAGAAAAAGTTTAGAGTTTGATATATTTGCAACTAATATATATTCTAGTTTAACAGGAGATAAAAATAACAAAGATTATACAAATAAGCTATAAATTATTTTCTTGTAGCAAGTAGTATATTTTTAGAATAATATAATTAGAGAAAAGGTGTAGAGGTTAGATTATGAATATTTTTATTGGAATAATGATACCATTTATAGGCACGCTACTTGGTGCATTTATGGTATTATTTTTAAAAAATAATATAAGTAAGAAAAAAGAAAATTTATTATTGGGGTTTGCAGCAGGTGTAATGATTGCAGCGTCTATATGGTCACTTATAATACCTGCACTTAATATGTCAAATGCTTTAGGTAAAATGTCATGGATACCAGCTTCAATTGGCTTTATGCTTGGAATATTTTTCTTGCTTTTGTTAGATACATTTATACCACATTTGCATTTAGAAAGTAATGAACCCGAGGGAATTAATGCAAAGTTAAAGAAAACTACTATGCTTGCACTTGCAGTAACACTTCATAATATTCCAGAGGGTATGGCAGTTGGAGTTGTATTTGCAAGTTTAATTTCAGGTGGCGAAAGTATTTCTATTCTTTCTGCTTTTGCACTTGCAATAGGGATTGCTATTCAAAATTTCCCGGAGGGAGCAATTATATCTATGCCACTAAAAGCAGAGGGAATGTCAAAAAGCAAAGCACTTATTTTGGGAATATTATCTGGAATTGTAGAGCCTATAGCTGCAATATTTACAATACTTCTTACAAGTGTGGTTGTTCCACTACTTCCATATTTATTATCATTTGCAGCAGGTGCTATGATATATGTAGTTATTGAAGAATTACTACCTGAGTCACAAAGTGGAAAACACTCAAATATTGGAACAATAGGATTTTCATTTGGGTTTGTTTTAATGATGATTTTAGATGTAGCTTTAGGTTAAGGTTATAACAAGATATATGTAAAAAAAGATAAACACTAAAAAATTTAAATAATTATAAAGTAATAACAAGTTTGTTATATTAGTTATTTTAAGCTAAGCAAAAGAAAAATATAATTAACAAATAACCATTAAATATTTGTTAATTATATTTATTAATAAAATGCAGAAAATTACTTTACTTATTGATATTTTCATGTTAAAATATAATTATAGAGGCAACATATTATATGAAAATCGACAAGCACATGATAAGGGAATCGGAAATTGTATATTCTGTGTTGAAGACTCTTTAAATAGAGGATCCTAATGAATATGCTAAGATGCCCACCTTTAAAAAAGGGTTTTATCATTAAATGTTGCCTCTAATTTTTTGTACTAATTAACACATAAATTTACTCTTTTCATATTATATATGAGGAGGGTAAATTTATGGATTGTTTTAACGTTACAAATTATTTTTATAGGTTTAATAATATACTTCAAGAAATGGCTTGTAAAATGTTAGCAGCTTGTCCTACTAATAGTATAACATTAGATTTCATAACCTGTATGGTACCTCATCATAGGGCAGCTATTTATATGTGTGAGAATTTATTAAAATATACAATGTATGAACCACTAAAAGAAATTGCAAATGATATTATTAAAATGCAAGAAAAAGGTATTAAAGAAATGCTTGAGGTAGCAAATACAACTGATTATCTGCAAAGTTTAAAAACTGATATTTTTACATACCAAAATATGTATTTTGGAATTACTCGTAATATGATATATAAAATGAAAAGTGCACCTATTTGTAATAATATAGACTTAAATTTTACAAATGAAATGATACCACATCATGAGGGTGCAGTTAGAATGTGTGAAAATTTGTTAAAGTATAAAATTGACCCAAGACTTGAAACTATTGCTAAAAATATAATAATGGAGCAAAGTGAGGGAATAAAAAAACTAGAAAAAATAAAAAAAGACTTGTGTTTAGGAATATAAATAATAAAGCGTATAGGTATTATTCTATATGCTTTATATTTTTTTGACTTTGATAGCCCGTGGTAGCAAGCCCTGCACTTTTAGTGCAGAAATTCTTTAGAACTAGGAGACAATTT
>CANRQA010000037.1 GCA_947632635.1 uncultured Clostridia bacterium
TGGTAGACAGCTTTAGCTGGACAGGACTTTCAGTCCGCAAAAAAGCTCTGTACTTTTAGTGCAGAGTGGTTGACAACTATTTTAATTATGAAAAACAAATAAGTTTAGAAAAGAAGAAATATTAATATGCAGAAGTAAGAAGCAAAATAGTACATCATAAGTAGTGTTAAAGGATAAAAAAAGTGGTGACAAATTTTGCCACCACTTTGATAAACTCAAACTTTTTCAACGGATAATATAGTAATATGCATATTATTAAATATAATTGTTTCACCTAATTTTTTTCCTAATATTGCTTGTGCTATAGGCGATTCACACGAAATAATATTTTCATCTATATTACCTTCTTTATTTCCCAATATTGTATATATTTCTTCTTCATTATCAATTAATAATCTTACTTTTGAACCTATAATGACATAAGAACCATCAAACTTTTTATATTCTTCCATATCTTCAATGATAATAGCGTTATTGTATCTTTCATAGGCCATTCTCTTTTGTTCTGGAAGTGTATACATAGCTTTAACTCTTAATTCCATATATTCAGGATTTTCACGTAAATCATTATCTCTTTTTGCACTTTTTCCCATTTCTTTTTGGCATTGTGCTATTTGATTATCAAAATTAAGATAGATTTTGTAAAGTTCTTCATGACCTTTTTTGCTGATATATTCTTTATTCATTTTCAGTCTCCTGTTCTCTTAATACATTTCTTACTTTGACTAATATTTTACCATAATTGTTTTGCCCGTCTTTTAATGGGCCACAGCCCCAGTAATTTTCTTTTACTGTTGCTTCTACAATTTCCTCATCTCCTGTTTCTAATAATTTTTTTAAAATATCAGGATTTGATTTAAATTTAAAAAGAACAGCATCAAACATTACATTTTGCTTAATTTCATCCCAGTTATCACGTATCTTATATTTTCGGTTTCTACCAATTTCAGAAGCAATTTTAGGAGTAGGAGCATTAATTATTAGTTCTTGAATAGCTTTATCTTCGAACTTTTGAGCTTGATAATAATGTTCTGATGTTCTCCAAAATATACCATCTTTATAAAAATGATGATTTGAGTAGGTAGACAAATATCCTAATGGTCCAAATTCTTTATAAAATTCTATTGCCATAGTATATTACCTCCTTTGACCAGGAATTAAATATTGAGTGGATAAATCATTTTTAGATAATATTTCATCATTTTCATCTAGTTGAATTGATTTTTTATAAGAGATTTGACCATTTGATTCTGTAGTATTAAATAATTTAAGTTGTTCGATAATAATTCGATTGTGGTAATCACAACTTAGCCTCCAAGCTGTTCCCTCAATTGTCATTTTACTATTAAATTTACCATAGTTTCTCTCATGAACCGGAGTAAGAGGCTCATTTTCCTTTGTAGTAATTCCTTTAAATAAAGAGACAGCTCTTCCAAGATTGCAAATAATACCAGTATCTATCGTGAAATCCGGATTAAAGAAATCTGCCGCATTATATTCGGCTTCTTGAAGAGCACTAATATATGCATCAATCATAGGTAGAATTTCATTAATAATATATGAGCTCTTTTCTATTTTTCCACTTTCTTTATATTTTGTGGCAGTATCTTTACAAATTTCTAAGGTTTTATAAACATCATCCCAAGTTGCATTATCGAATTTTTCTAAACTACCAATTCCTTTTGATGCTTTATAAGCAATCATTGAGTTTATAACAAACCTTTCTGTTATAATATAACCTGAGTTAAGTCTATTATTAGTAATAGGATAAATGTTAATGCCATAATTACCTTTTTCAGTTATACTTGGATTAATGGTATAATAAATGCCATCACTATTTTTCATTAAATATACTTTTACTACAGTATAATTTTCAATATCAGAAATAATAAACTTATGTGCTATTTTTTTTACATCTTCTACAGAATATATAGAGTCATATAAGTCAATTTGATAAAAATCTTCACCTTTTTCAGTAAGTTTAATATTATGATCATATGGATCTGCAATTTTTGCTTCTTTTAGAGATACAGAAGTATTTTTTGATATAAACAAATAATTTGCAGTACAAATGACTTTGTGAGATAGTACGGTGGTGTCAAAGACTTTTGCAATTTCAACTAAGGGTTTATATCTAATTTCTACGCACATATTTCTACTACCTGCACCAACTTTATTATAATAGGGCTTATAGATTTTTAAAAAATTAGCCATATCACTAATATAATCATATTTACTATATTTCATAGAGTTATTTGGACATTCCCAACCAATTGCATAAGGTGTAAATGATAATCTAACGCCACCTAAAGCATTTAAGAGTTTGGCAGAATTAATTCTTTTATGCATATTATTTAAAGTTTCATTATATCTACTATATCCTACGGTAGATATTCTTGTTACTACACCTAATTCTCTATAGGCTAATTCTATAAATTTGTCCAAATAAAAATAATTACCAATATCATTGTCTAAATATGAGAATATTACACCTGTTCTATGTTCTGTCCTATCCCATACTATTAGAGGAAAATCCTTTTTATCTTTAGGGACTGAATATTTTAGCGCTGCAATAACATTTCTTTGTCTATTTTCTGTCCAATATTCAGTTGTAGTACCTGCATATTTACTGCAAATTTTACAAGAATTTAAACATCCAATTTGCGGCTGAAAATGTCGAAGTTTTGAAAAAAATTCGATTGGCATTGCAGAGAATTCTTCAATAAGTTTTTTCCGCTCAAAGTAGTCTTTACTACATAAACTATTCTCATCTGATAGTAAAAATTTCTTATATAACATAGTTAACGACTTCCCTTTCTTATAATTTCATATAAATTAAGTATACTTTTTGATAAATCAGATTTGCTATTATCAAAATAAATGGTATCTTCAATACTTAAAAGACTATCGAATAGCTCTAAAAATTTATTCCGCTTTTTCTCGTCATCTAACACTTTATCTAAAATGCTTTTGCCTCTTTGTGTTATTCTTTGTTGTCTAATAGATTCATCTAATTTTACAAAAATTGTTTTATCAGGTTTAAGTATCGCTAAATGTTCATAGTCTAACTCAACATTTAATCCGGCAGCTTTATGTGAAACAATAGTATCAATTAGATATCTTACACAATAGACATTATTTTTTTTATAATCAAAAGTATTTTTTATATAATCAGATATATAAACTACAGATGATAAGTAATAGAAGTAATGTGCTAATGGAGAAATATTTCTAACATTCTGGTCGATAATGTCACGGTTAGAGTATTCTATACTTGGCGTATGCACTAATAGAGAACTAGTATCTAATTCGTGAAGTCTTTTTGCAACTGTACTTGTTCCTGATCCATCCAAACCAGTAATTACTATAAACATGAAAATACCTCCTTATATATTTATAATGGGATAATTTAAGATATACATAAAAATTATATTACAAAATAATATAAAAATCAATAAATTTATATTATATATTATTAAATAATGCGAATATTTGAGTATATATATAACATAATATTATATAAATTCAAAATTAAAGTAGCAAATTGTTGAAATTTGCTACTTCAATAAAAGTTATAATGTTTTTTCGATTAATTCAAAGGCTTTTTTAACATCTAATTCCTCAGTAATGTCTAGACCTAAATCTTTTATAGTATTATGCATATGCTTTTTTTCTAACTTAATTTCTTCATTTGCTTTATTAGAAAAATCATTTACGTTTTCATATTCTATTAATGTACCTAGATTTTCCACAATTTGAAATGCTAATTCAATATCATCCCTTGCCATAACAATAACATGATATTTTACTTCTATTAATTCTTCAAAATGCAAATATTCAAATAATTTCTTAGCATTTTCAATACTATTACAATCAACATTTACTTTTTGTTCACAAATAATATCTTCACCATCATAAATTTTGTTTTTATATGTTATCTTTTTAAATTCCTTTCCTTTAACAATTAGGTTTCTTAATAATACAGAATTAGATAATATATACTGTATATTTTTTTCATTTAGTTTATCTTTTAATTGTGTCATATATATATCATCAATATCACTTTCTCTAATATTTTTAAATCCTAATTTTTCTAATTTATTTATAGCACTCTCTAAAGTTTCTTTTAATCTAACTGTTATTTCAATTTGTTTCATTTTATCATCCCTTTCTTAATTGTATATTATATAATAAAAAGTAAAATATTAAAAGTCAATAAAAAATGTGTAGTAGTAATAACTAATTGAAAAAGTTTTAGTAATTAGTTTATGTAAAATGTACTATATTTTCAAACCTTGTTATATGGTAAATGGTTATATAGGATAAACAAAAAAATTGTTTCACAAAAAATATAATTAAATAATGTTTTTAGTATAATATGTTATCATGTCTAAAAATACACTAGCACATTTTATCTCTTCTAGCTTTTGATATACCTTTGCAATGTCAAATACAATGTTAATTTTGTATCACATGACCACCTTCTTCCTATAAGTCTATAAATGTAGAAGTTATATCTCTTTAAATCCTTTAATTAAATCATTTGTAATACTATCAAGAGCAGTTGAATTATTTAAACTAGACCATATTAGACATTTACCGTAGTAGTTCTTAGTTTCTAATATATATGCATACATAGAAATATCATTATCATTAAGTTTTGTATTTAATTTGGTATAATTAATATCATATCCGTTGCTATTTAAAGTATCAGTCTTGTCAATTTTTGTATTATATGTATCCTCAATAAGTTTAAAAGAAAGCCTTTTATATTCACTATAGCTTAAATTTAAATCTAATTTGTTTTCCATTAAAAAAATGCAGTAGTATAAATTTTCATTATCCACAAGCTCAATATCAGCGGCAGGATTTAATTTACCCCTTTGTTCTATTAATTTCCAATTATTAGGGACAGATATTTGAAATACGCCATTATAGCTAGAAATTATGTTATTAGTAGCTATCGCTTCTTTCTTTTGGTTAGGCAGTATTTTTGATTTAAGCATAACTATAATTAAAATTATAAATATAACATCTGTTATTATAAATAAAAAAAGTTTGGAAAATTGTTTCATATCATACCTCTTGAATAAATTATATCATAATTTATATAAATAGTTAATATGTATATATAAAATTTAAAAATAAGAAATTGACAAAGAAAATAATTTAGCGTATAATGTTCTTATGTAAAAATATTATATAAAGGGAGGAAAGTAAAATGGAAGAACAAAATGTAGATCCTATTCAAACTGATACAACTACAAAGATACCTGATAATCTATTTGGTAAAGTGTTTACTTGGATGTTTATGGGATTACTTGCAACAGGATTAATAGCAGTATATACATATAAATCAGGGCTATATGTTAATTTCTTGTTTGATAGTAGCTTAGTTGTATTATTAATTGTAGAAGTTGTAGTTGTATTATTATTTTCGTTTTTATTTAAAAAACTGCCACCAACAGTTGTAATGATACTATTTTTTGTATATGCAGCTATAAATGGTGTAACAATGTCTGTAATATTTGTAGCTTTTGAATTATCTTCAATTTTGTACTCATTTTTTGCAGCAGTAGCGTTATTTGGAATTTTTGCAATATATGGGTATAAAACAAAAGCAAGTCTTGTAAAAGTAGGTAAATTGTTTTTGTGGACACTACTTATAGCAGTAATAGTTAGTATTGTAAATATATTTTTAGGCTTTGAAATTGTAGATATCGTACTAGATTGGATAATTTTATTCTTATTCTTTGGTATAACAGCTTATGATATGCAAAAAATAAAATTACTTGCAATGTCAGATAATTTTCCAGTTGAAAAGCTACATATATATGGAGCAATGGAATTATACCTTGACTTTATAAACATATTCTTAAGAATATTAAGTATATTTGGGCAAAGAAAAGATTAAAAGAAATATCAAAACATACTATCTTATTAAGTTAGAAAGTTAATAAGATAGTATTTCTTGTTGCAAATATAAATAATGTAATATGACTTGAAATGTTATGTTAATTATGGTATAATGTATGCACAATATATAGATGAACTAAAAAATAATTTTAGGAGTGATAAAATTGTAAAATATTCTATTTAAAATATTTTAAGAAAATACAAAGATTAAGGGGGCTAAATTGTGTTTTTGCTTATGTTAGTATTAATTTTTATTATTGGTTTTATATGGTATGATGTGGATACATATGGTAGAGTGGGTACTCTTAGTGTTTGTAGTATATTAGTAGCTTTAATCTATTTTTGTTGTGTAACAGTTTTTATTAATAACAATGCCATAGAAAAAACAGATGAGGTCGGACGGTATGATGTGATAGTTGACGACGGTACTTACTATTATTTGTCTGGCGACAGTGACATAATAGTGCCTATTCCAAATAACGCCAATACCAAAGTAACAAAATTGTCAGCAGTTGAAAAACCATATGTTGTGATTTGCAAGATTACACGGACTGTGAAAAATGCAAATGAGAAGTTTGCTGTTTTATCTCCTTTCATATCAACAGAAGGTACGACAACTTCTTATACTATTTATTTGCCATCCGAATAAGAAAAGATAGTCTAAAAATAAAAAGTCTAGAATTAATTTTCTAGACTTTTTATCGTAAACTAATAATGTATAGAGTATCATAAAGTAAGAATATTTACTAAAAAGCGGTACAAAATGTAATATAAATGTAACATAAATAATATATGATTGTTATTGCTTTTTTTTTGCATGTTTTATATAATTAAATTACTGAATAATATTGTTATTATTTATACAAAAGAGGTGTATATATATATGTTAGAATTTTGGAAGAATGAATGGAGATTATTTTTAGAAGATTTAAATTCTGTAAAAGGAGCATTTTCTAAATTATTTGGAAGGAAAAAAGATTATTTATTATTACAGTCTTCAGAAAGCGAAGAACAAGTGCCTGAAACTACACAATTACAAGAACAAGTTGAACAACCAGTTATTAAATATGAGCCAGATGCAATTGACCATAAAGTAACTGCATATTTTGGTGAAAATATTGAAGAATTAAGACAAAATGTTAGTGGAGAAAAGACACAACATGAAGTATTAAGAGAATACGCACAATTCTTTAAACCATATAACGAAGAACAAGAAATGTGTAATAGCGCATTTAGAAAATATTATGATAGACACGCTTTAAAAATAGCTACTCAAGAACTACCTATTCAACAAGCAAGAATTGTACAAAATAACGTTGATTTATTTATAAAAGGTCAAGAAGTATTTGGTGAAAATGGTCAATTTATTGATTCAAGAGTAGATACTCTATTTGATAAAATAGGTATTGACGAAGTAAATAAAATGGTTAATATTTTACATGATAATGCAGATAATGGAGTTAACGTACAAGGTGAAAGATTATTTGCAGAAGTATTAAATCATATGGTAGATAATGGTATAAAAATTGATAAATCAGCTTCAATAGTTGAACCAGTAAAACTTGTATTAGAAGAAAAATTAAATGATGTTCATGCAAGTTTAAGAAGCCATGAAGATTGGAATGAAGAATATCAATCTTTATTATCACAAGAAAGAAAATATTTATATGCTTTAAATAGAATCGAACAATATGAAACAGAACAGAGAATATCAGAATTCGAACAGAAAATAAATGATTTAGAAGCAATGTAAAAAAAATAACAAAAGCATTTTAAGGAAGTCTAACAAATAGTTGTTAGGCTTCTTGCTATATTTGCAAAAATACACTAATTTTCTTGTAAAATGAATTATTTTGTGATATAATTGCAATATATTTTAACAAAAAAGGAGAGATTTTAATGAAATGTATTTTTCTATGTGCAGGTTATGCAACAAGATTATTCCCAATTACTGAGAATTTTCCAAAAGCTTTAATAGAAGTAGGAGGTAAGCCAATAATAGATTATGTATTAGAAAAAGTAAATAAAATAGATGATATAGATGAAATTTATTTAGTAACAAATGCTAAGTATACACCACATTTTCAAAATTGGGCAGATGAAAGAAATAATATGTCATCAAATACTAAAAAAATAACTGTATTTAATGACGGAACAACTAATAACGATGATAGATTAGGAGCAATAGGCGATATTAACTTCACAATTGAAAGTGCAAATATTGATGATGATATAATGGTACTTGCAACTGATAATTTATTTGATTTTGAACTAAAAGATTTTTATGAATTTTATAAAACAAAAAATGCGCCATGCGTTTGCGTTAGAGAAGAAGAAGATATAAATGTTTTAAAAAGAGTTGGAGTAGCAAAACTTGATGAAGGTTTAAGAATTATTGACTTTGTTGAAAAACCAGCAAACCCACAAAGTAAATTTGCTGTATTTGCAGAATATATATATCCAAAAAATGTATTGCCTGAAATCAAAACATATTTAGAAGAGGGAAACTCATGTGATGCACCAGGTAATTTAGTTGCATATATGTATAAAAAAATGCCAACTTATGCATATGAATTTAAAGGTGAATGCTATGATGTAGGAACACATGATGCACTAGCACTTGTAAATGAAATATATAACAAGAAAAATAATGATTAAGTTTAATAAAGAAACAAATGAAAAAAATTAATTAAGTTATTTTTGTAAAAGTAGGTAAAAATATGAATATTAGTAAAATCTCACGTAGTATAGTCGTAGTAATATTTATAGCAAGTATTATATTTTTAGGTTATTTGGATGTTTTAAGCTTAATAAATGAAAGTGGAGAGGTTACAAATTCTGTAACTTCTACACTTGTAAAGATAGGCTTTGTGATTGCCGTAATTTTTTTAGTATTAATATATATGTATATAAAAGATAAACTATATAAAATGCATGTAAAAAGAAAAATCACTTTTATATATAGATATATATACATTGTACTTGTTATTTTAATAATGAGTTTATTTACAATAAGAAATTTTAGAATAAATTATGCAGATAATATGGTACTTTTTTATGTATTAACTACATTAATTATCTCATTAATAATAAAGAGAATAATATTTAATGTATCAAAAAGCGACATATTATCAGTACTTGGAATGTTTACTTATGTACTTTTGCCAAGAGTAGTAGAAAACAAAGAATTATATATAGCATCTACAATACTTAATATAATCTTTTTTTTAGCAATATATATAATGCAGATATTAATAGATGAATTAAAACAAAAAGGTGTAAAAACAAAAAAATATATAGTACTTTCAACAATTCTTGGCATATTTATGGGCTTGTCTAGTTTAGTTGGGGTAAGTGTTTGGATTTGGCTTGCTTTATCAGTTGTATTGTTCTTTTTAACATATAACTTAGATAATACACATATAAGTTTCCCAAAGAAATTTATGGCATCACTTACACAACAAAAAAGAGAATCATTATATAAAATAGAGCGAATAAATATAAATAAATTAATAGTATCAATTATTGTTATAGTTTCACTTACACTTGTTGTACATTTTACATTTTCTGTTATACTTACAAAAATGAACAATAATGAGATGATAGAAACTATGTTAAACACAATACATAGTGAAAATACTGAATATATGGGTATGAATATTAGGAGTATATTTAATAGAGCAGTAATTAATGGTAAAAACTTAGTTACAACCTCAAAAATGTTTTATATTATATTATTTATCTATATATTATTTATGGAAGCACTTGCATTCTTTTTACATAGAAGATATGATACCAAATCTACGGTTATGAAAATGATATTTATTTTATTATTTGTAGCAATAAGTATCTTTAATTTAAATATGTATTATTATCAAAGTTCATTTACAATATTATTAATTTTAATTGCTATTGTAAATACTTCAAATATATATTTAAATAGAGAAGAAAGAATAAAATTGTTAGTATCTTAAAATTAAAAGAAAGGTGGCTTAAGAAGTGGCATATTATTCAGAGGATTTAATCGAAGAAGTAATATCACAAAACGATATTGTAGAAGTAATATCTGAATATGTACACTTAAAAAAAAGTGGCAGAAACTTTATGGGGCTTTGTCCGTTCCATAGAGAAAAGACGCCATCTTTTTGTGTGTCTATGGACAAGCAAATATATAAATGCTTTGGGTGTTCAGAGGGTGGAAATGTAATCTCCTTTATTATGAAACTTGAAAATCTTGATTTTAGTGATACTTTAGAGTTTTTAGCAGAAAGAGCTCATATAGATTTATCTAGATATGAGGTAAAAACTTTTTCAAATCCAAACATGGAGTCAAAAAAAGATTTAAAAGATACTTTATTTAAAATAAATAAAGATATAGGACTTTATTATCACAACAATTTAATAGAAATATTAAAAGAGGAATCAAGTGCAGTAAAAGATTATATTATAAAACGTAAATTTGATATAAAAACAATAAAAAAATTTGGTATTGGATATGCAACAGGAAAGACACCATTATATGAACATTTAATTGGACTTGGATATAGTAAAGAAGATATATTAAAAACAGGTGTATTACTTGAAAGAGAAAATGGCAAAATATATGATAGATTTCATAATCGTCTAATGTTTCCTATATTTGATGTTAGAGATAGGACAATAGCATTTGGTGGTAGGGTACTTGATAAATCTTTACCTAAGTATGTTAATTCACCAGAAAATGAAATTTATGTTAAAGGAAAGAATTTATACTCATTAAACTTTGCAAAACGTGAAAAACTAGATAATATAATTATAGTAGAGGGGTATATGGATGCAATAGCATTGCAAAAATCTGGTTTTACAAATGCAGTAGCATCTCTTGGAACAGCATTAACTGAAAATCAGGCGCGTCTTATAAAAAAATATACCGATAGTGTTATAATAGGATATGACCAAGATGGAGCAGGACAAGAGGCAACACTAAGAGGACTAGATATTCTAGTAGCACAAGGTTTAAAAGTAAAAGTATTATTACTTGACAAGCCTGATGTAAAAGACCCAGATGAATATATAAATAAATATGGAAAAGAAAGATTAAAAAATTGTATTGATAATAGTATATCACTTGTAGAATTTAAAATATCTAAACTAGAAAAAACATTAAATCCAAATAATGTAGATTCAAAAATTGAGTTTTTAACAGAAGTTGCAAATATTTTAGCAAAGATAGAAAACACAATTGAACGTGATATTTATATAGATAAAATCGCTGCTAAATACAATATGGGAAGTGGTCCTATATTAAAAGAAGTGGAAAAAAGAATTAAGAAAACAAGTAATAATGAAGTAGTAATTGATATGCAAAGTTTAAACAGGAAGATGAATCTAGTTACAAATATTAGAAAGAGGCAGGAGCAATATATAGTAGCACTTGTACTTAGCAAAGATAAAAAAATAATGCAAGAGATTTTTTCAAAAATAGGTGTTAATGATATTGAAGATGAAAATGTTAGGAAAGTTTATAAATTTTTAATTGATTTAAAAAATGAATATGATTTAAATAAAATTGATATTTTATCTAAAGTAAAAGATGATGAAGAACTTATGAAAGAATTAACTGAAATAATGTATATAGATATATCGAGTTTAGATAAAAACAAACTTTTAAATGATGTATTAAATAATAAATTTAAGGAAAAACTATTATTAAGACGTGATGAAATCTTAAAAAGACTTGATGAACAGTTATCACAAGATGAGCAAGAAGTTTTACAATTTGAATTAAACCAAATAATTTTAGAATTATCTAAACTAAAAAGATAGAAATATAAATAAAATTAAGGAGAGTTTAAATGGGAAAAGAAGTTAAGAGTACAAAAAAAGAAGCAAGTAAATTTAATGATGCACAAAAAACAAAAATAAAAGAATTTGTAAAAAATGCAGTAGAAAAAAATAGAGTTACATATAACGAACTTATGGAATTTGCAGAAAAAGAAAAATTTACACCAGATCAGACTGCGAAAATATATGAAGAATTAACAAAAGCAAATTTAAATGTTATACTTGATAGTGATGAAAAAAGAGAAAAAGAAATTGAAGAAGCTCTGCAAGAACCTATGGAAGAAGATTTAGATGACCTTGAACCAGATAAAATAACTACTGAAAATGCAGATAATATGGCAGAACTTGATATTGAACCAAATCTTGAAGATATAACAGATATAGAAAAAGATATATTACTTGATGATGTAAATGATATGTCTTTTGTTGATACTTTAAATGTAGATGATCCTGTTAAAATGTTCTTAAAAGAAATAGGAAAAATTCCACTACTTACATTTGAAGAAGAAAATGCTTTAGCTGAAAGAATGGTAAAAGGAGATAAAGAGGCAAAGAAACAACTTGTTGAATCAAACTTAAGGCTTGTAGTAAGTATTGCAAAAAAATATATAGGAAGAGGTATGCATTTCCTTGATTTAATTCAGGAAGGAAATTTAGGCCTTATAAAAGCAGTAGATAAATTTGATCAATCTAAAGGGTATAAATTTAGTACATATGCTACATGGTGGATAAGACAAGCAATAACAAGGGCTATTGCAGACCAAGCAAGAACTATAAGAATTCCAGTGCATATGGTTGAAACTATCAATAAACTTATAAGAACTTCAAGACATTTGTTACAAAGTTTAGGAAGAGAGCCTACACCAGAAGAAATTGCTGCAGAACTTGAAATGCCTGTTGATAAAGTAAGAGAAATATTAAAAGTTGCACAAGAGCCAATTTCACTTGAAACACCTGTTGGAGAGGAAGAGGAAAGTAATCTTGGAAACTTTATTCCTGATGATGATGCTCCATCTCCATCTGAACAAGCAGCAGATGTACTTTTAAGAGAACATATAGAAGAAGTAATGTCTACCCTTACTCCAAGAGAGGCAAAAGTATTAAAATTGCGTTTTGGTTTAATTGATGGTAGGATGAGAACTTTAGAAGAAGTTGGACGTGAGTTTATGGTTACTCGTGAAAGAATAAGACAGATAGAGGCTAAAGCTTTAAGAAAATTAAGACATCCAAGTAGAAGTAAGAGATTAAAAGATTTTATGAATACAGAAAAATAAAAAATAACCCTTTAGTTAATTGTACTAACTGAGGGGTTATTTTAAGTATTTAGTTTAAGGTATAATAATATCCATATTTATCTATTGCAATTGCTAATGGTTTACCACCATCATTAATAATTGTTTCTAATTTTACAATATCTTTTACATTTTCTATAACAGGATCTGCTTTAAAGTTTCCTGCCTCAAAATAATCAAAATTATATTTTTGAACAGTACCGTCTTCTAGCAATAAATATATACGTATTACTCCAGGAGAAAAACGTCCAAATATACCATCTACTACTTTACCATTAACGCCTTGTATAGTAGTTTCTTCTGTATTTACATCAGGTGACTTAATTTTTGCTTCACCATTGTTATATATTATTAGTTTGTATGTGTTACCATTATCAATAGTATATTCTCTATATATAGGGCCGTTTTGTGTAAATGTATCTTTTGATTTTGTACTATCAAATGTAACGATTTTTGTTACAGGAACTTCTTTAACTATCTCATTTTCAGTTACATTGCTATTTTTATCAGTATTATCAGCACTTAAGTCGTTATTATCATTTGGTGTTTGTTCATTTTCTGTGTTATTAACCTCTTCTTTGTTAATATCATTTGTTTCAAAATTATTGTTTTGCTCTTGCAAAGATTTTTCTAAATTTTTTGTATCTAGATAAAATTTTACTGCTAGTATTCCCATTACTATTGTTAAAATTACAAATATTAAAATATAAATATTTTTTCTTTCCATAACAAACATCCTTTTGTATATATATTATACTATCATATAACATAAAAATAGTCAATTAAATTAAAAATTTCTTGTAATATTTTAAGTTATACTGTAAAATATAATATAGTAATATATAATAATATTACATAAGAGGTGGATGTATGGAAAACAAGGTAGAAATATTAAGAGAATATTTAAATAAAAAGCCTGGGTTATTATCAAATGTTAAAGCAATTATGGATTACAGAAACTTAAGAACTGAGCAGAGATTTTCTTCACTAATTGTAGATGCTTATAGGAGAGGAGATGAGAGAATTTCGTTAATTAAAGATATGGGAGAAAGCGATTTTCAATTTTATCAAATGAGAATACAACAATTAGATAGAAAAAGGGGAAAAATGCATAATACAGCGTTAGGTAATTTCATGGGAATTTTGCGCTATGGAAGAGAACATAATTTGCCTGAGTTATATTCTGGAGTAGGTTTAACAGAAGAAGAGATTCAAAAACATATAAATTTACCAGAACGTGAAAAAGTTACTGATTCTATGTTTGGCTTGTTAGCTGATATTGAGGAAGAAAATATAAAACAACTTGAGGAAATAGAAAAAGAAGATATAATAAAAGGTGTAAAAAAAGATTTGGAACGCCAGTCAAGACTATATCATGTTAAAAAGCCATTAAGAGAAGATGAAGGAGATATAGAATTTTATTAAATTTGAGGTGAGTATATGGAAAATGTTAAAGTATATATAGAAGAATTTTTAAATGAATATAATAAGGTTAATACGGCACTTTTAATTAATAAAGAAATAAGTTTAAGTGCTTTAAGGGATATGGCAAGAAGGCTTAATGAAGATTCAAATGGCGGTTATAATTTTAATGTAGAGGAAAATGATAGTAAGTTATTACTATCTATAAAAGAGTGGGTAGAAAGTATTAAGTAATTAAAATAATATAGCATACTACTTGACATAATTAAAATAATATAGTATAATATTATATGGGAATTTTATAGAAAAAACAATAATTATTGAATTTAGGAGGAAAGTTATGCAGGAAATACTTGAGGAATATTCTAGGGTACATCGGGTATTGTTAAGTGGTGGAAGGCCAAATATGACTAGACTTTTGCATCTTGCAAATAAGTGGAATGAGTCTGCACCTGCAGAATTACACATTAATACTTCTGCAACAAAAGCTGCGGAATTGCTTAAGTCGGTAAAATCTGTTATTAACAAAATTGGAGTAGGTAAATAATTTTTTTAGAGCATATCAATTAATTTTGGTATGCTCTAATTTTTTTAATATATCTTGCAAAAAGATTAAATATATATTAAAATAAATGTAGGAAATATAAAATATAAAGGACTATGTAAACTAAAGGAGTTGAAAATATGAAAATACTATACATACATACATACATACATACATACAACACACTAAAAAAAAATAGTAGCAAAATAAAAGAGGAAAAAATTGTAAAAACTGTAAAAAAACAAAATAAAAATATAACAAAGCCAGTGTTAGGATATGGGTAAAATATTCTAATGCTGGTTTTGTGCGTAAAAAAGGGAAAAATTTCCAGTGACAATGTATAAAATTTGTGGTATAGTAAAAAATATATACATAAAGGAGCGAAAAGATATATGAAAAAAAGAGGAATAAGTTTAATAGTGTTAATAGTGATAATAGTAATAATATTGATATTATCAACAGCAATAATAATGGGAGTAATAACTAATAACCCAATAAGTAATGCAAAAGAAGCAGTACTTCGAAATGATTTACAAGTAATGAAAGAGTCATATGGCCTAAAAACAGGAGAATTGTTGCTAAAATATGGAGGAGATACAAGCAAAATAACAGTAGAAGATTATGAAGATGTAGT
>CANRQA010000038.1 GCA_947632635.1 uncultured Clostridia bacterium
TTTTATATAAAAATAATGGGACATTTTCACTAAGAATTCAAAATTAAAAACGGGACATTTTTACTGAGAATTCACATATTATGTATAAATTTTTCTAATATTTATTAAAGTTGTAATTTATATTATACAATAATGGTTATAAAGCTATTTTTAAAATGTTATATAAAAAATTTATTTGATTTTAAATAAGTACAAAAAGTATAATGTAAATTGATTTAATGAAGATATAAATAAGTAGAAATACAGAATAATGCCAAGAAATAATTTTTATAGAAAATTTGGCAAGCTTTAAAAGCATTAAAAATAAAGAAAAGAATAGCTAAAAAGTTCTAGACTTAAAGTACTATTCTTTTCTTTATAGATAAGCACTAGCTTGCATAAAAGCAGAAAATTTTCTAGTTAAAATCTTTGCTTTTTATTGCATAATCAGTGAGTTTATTGGCGACAAGATAATTTATTGTATCTTTTTCGTATTTTCCATTTTCTAAAAGTTTACCTGCAGATTTTCCTGTTAATATCTCAATACCCTCATCAATAGTAGATATAGGATATATATGGAAATCTCCATTTTTTACAGCCTCAATTACTTCATCATTTAAATTAAGGTTTTTAACATTTTGGAAAGGAATAAGAACACCATTATCTTTAGTTAAGCCGTGATTTTTACATACTTTGAAAAATCCTTCAATTTTTTCATTAACTCCACCAATGGGTTGAATTTCGCCTTTTTGATTAACAGAGCCTGTAACTGCTAAATTCTGTTTAATAGGCACTTCTGCAAGACTTGAAAGTATAGCGTAAAGTTCTGTTGAAGAAGCACTATCACCATCAACTCCATTATATAATTGTTCAAAACATATACTTGCAGTAAGAGATAAAGGAGCGTCTTGTGCATATTTTTCTCCAATATATGCAGATAAAATATATACACCCTTTGAATGTGAAGAACCACTAAGTGAAACTTCTCTTTCTATATTTACAATACCACTTTTTCCAATAAAAGTATTAGCAGTTATTCTAACAGGTCTACCAAATGAACAGTCACCGGATATTGCAATAGTTAAGCCGTTAATTTGCCCAATTTTACTACCCTCAGTAGAAATAATAATATCCCCATTTGAAATCATTTTTCCAATTTCATCTTCGTATTTTGCAAATCTATTCATTTTTGTTTCAAGAGCTTTTAAAACTTCTTTATCAGAAACATATCTTTTTTTATTAGACTTTGCTATGTAACTTGCCTCAATTACAAGGTCTGATATATCACTTTTAATAGCAGTAAGTTTATTTTTATCATTTGCAAGTCTTGAAGAATATTCAATTATTTCTTTAAGACCTAATTTATTAACAGGTAGTAAGTCATTAGTTTGGCATACATATGCAATATATTCTATAAATTTATTTATATTTTCTTTAGTTCTTGGGATACTATCATCAAAGTCAGCCTTAATTTTAAATAATTTTTTAAAATCAACATCCATTGCACAAAGTTGTTGATAGTGAAGCTCTGAACCTACAAGGATAACTTGTATATTAATAGGGATAGGTTCAGGTTTTAATGATACTACAGTTACAGGTTGTGCAATATCTCTTGAACTATCAATAGAAAGTTCTTTATCTCTAATTACTCTTTTAAAAGCCTCCCAAGTTGGAGCACTTGCAAGTAAATCTTTTACGTTGACTAAAAGATAACCACCATTTGCTTTATGAATAAGTCCAGGTTTTAACATCATATAATTTGTTTTAACACCTTGTGGACCTGTTTCAAATTCAAGTTTACCAAATAAATCAAAATAGTTTGGATTTTTGCAAGCTACAACAGGGGCATGATATAATCTATCATTATCAATTATAACATTTACTCTGTAATTATCCCAAGGTCTTTGTTCCTTTTTCATAGCATTTGTAATTAGCATAGCCTGTTGCACTGATTGAGGCATTTTTTGTTGTCTTTTGTTAAAATTATCATCTTCATATTGTTTAAATAACTCTATATTTTTTATAACATCACTTTGAATAGAGTATAAGAAATTTTGTATTTTTAAATTTTTCTTGTATTTTAATTTTAAATCACTCATACATTGTGTAACTGCAAAAGTTGTAACATTTTCTTGCCATTCTTTAATAACTTTTTCAGCTTGTTTATCTAAATCATCAAGGTCTTTTAAAACTTTTAAAGTCTGTTCTTGTATTTTAGGACTTTTTTCTTCAAAATACTTTTTTGTTTTATCATCAAGTAAGTTAAATTCTTTTTCGCCTAAAACGACACCGTTATATACTGGGGAAAAGAAAATACCTTCTTCTGTATTTTTTACTTTAAAACCTTGTTCAAAAGTTGATTTATCAAATTCACGCATTAAATTCTCTTTAGCACGTGCATATCTATCCATGATTGTCTTTTTTTCTTTTTCATATGAATCACCACTTAAGTCTTTAGAAAGGCGATTAAGTAAAACTATTACAAAGCGATTCATATCTTGTTTAAACTCATTTCCTTGACCTGCTTCAAGTTCAATTTGTATTGGCTCATTAGGATTTTCAAAGTTATATATATAACAAAAATCATTAGGTACACTTTGATTTTGACTTATAGAATTTACTATTGAAAGAGCATAAGCTGTTTTTCCTATACCGATATTTCCACATACATATAGGTTAAAGCCTTTTTGTTGTATTTGCATTGCTGATTTTATTGCATCAAGTGCCCTTTGTTGCCCTATAACTCCATTAAAAGGCACAACGTCTTTTGTCGATTCAATATCTAAACTATCAATATTTAAAGCATTTTCAAGTTCTGTATATTTTAATTCCTTTACTTTACTCATATGTTTACCTCCAAAATCTTTTGTATAAAACATATTTAAATTATATATAATATATGAAAAATATGCAAGTTAAAAAAAGAGAATAATTGAAGAAATATAAATGTTTTATTTTTGTAACATAAATGTAAACAAAAAAAGATTGAAAAATTAATTCAAATATGTTAACATATAAGCAAAGGGTACTTACCATTTTGTATTATTAATAGGAGGAGAGAAAGATATGTTAAAAAAATATAATAATAAAAAGGGTATAAGTTTAATTGTACTTATCATAACAATAGCCGTTATATTAATCCTTTCTGGTGCAGTTATACTTTCAGTTGCTACTAATAGACCAATTGAAAGTGCAGAAAAGGCAAGAGATGCTCATAATGATGCTACTTTAGAAGAGCAAGCAAAAATACTTTCAGCTCAATGGGAAGTTGATACTATAACTGGAGATACTACAGATGAAAGAGGTGAATATGTAGAAAATGGCTTAAAAACATTAGGCTTTACTCAGGAAGAAATTGATAGACTAAGTATAGATGAAACAACTGGTGAAGTAACTTGGAATGAGTAAAAATTTCGAAAATATAATGTTGTGAGATTATTGTATTAGTAAAGGAGTGCTTTAACACTCCTTTACTAATACAATTGCATCCTCGATAGGATTACTATAATAACTTTTTCTGATATTAATTTGTTTAAATCCGAATTTATTATATAAGTTTCGCGCTGGCAGGTTAGATTCACGTACTTCTAAAAATATTTTTGCAATGTTTTTTTCTTTTGCAATTGATAATATTTTTTTTAGTAAAAAAGTTGCTATGTGCTTTCTTTTAAATTCTTCCTTTATTACAATGGTTAATATGTCTATAAAATCTGGTGAGAAACTAATCCCAAAATATCCTACTATATCTTTACTTGAATAAGCTACGTAATATTTATCAGAGTTAGATTTAATTGAGTCTGTAAGAATATTTTTAGTAGATATTTTTAGATTCTGTTCTTTTTCAATTAGTATAATTTTGTCTATGTCTTTTTTATCTAACTCATATATAGATATATAATCTAAAACTACATTGTTGCGTTTATTTTGTATCATTTTTTGTCCTTTCTGCTTGTGAGGGTCTTACATACTTTGCATCTAAAGTATAAGTATCAAACATGTAATCACAAACATTTGAAATATTGTGGTAAATAGATATTATATCTTTTGCTTTTGGATATAAATTAAATGACTTATTTGATTTGAATATGCTTTGCACAATATCTGAAAATTTTTCCGTACAATCGCCACAAATCACAAGATGCTCCCTTACAATTCTATTATTAAAAAAATAATAATCTACATTTTGCAATATATTAAATATTGTATCATTTGAAGGATTAATGCAAGAAATGATCTCTAATTTTGGGCTTTTTTCGTCGTCATATTTTTCCATTATTTTATATAATGAATAATACGCTCTATCATTTTTTGCATCGATAAGTGATAATACATATTTATCCTTATTGAGTCCATTATTTAAATAACAGGTTAAAGCAAGGGCTTCTAGTGAATTAATTGCAAAAGTAGTTTTTTTATTTACCATAGATAGTCCTTTAATTGTAGCAAGTCCTATGCGAACGCCTGTAAAAGAGCCGGGGCCGCTTAAGCAAGCAAACATATCTATATTAGTTATATCAACGTTATTTTCTGTTAGTATTTGGTCTACAAGTGGAAGTAATTTTTCTGAATGAGTAATTTCGTTTGAAATTTCTTTTTCAAATAATTTACTTTTTTTTAAAAGAGCAACGCTTGCAGTTTTTGTGGTAGTATCTATTGCTAAAATATTCATTTTCTCTCCCTCCAGATATGAAAATATCTAACATTTTCATCAGAATTGTCTTTTGAAATATCTATATGTATTGTTTTATTTGGTAAAATATCATCAATAACATTTCCCCATTCGATAAATGAAATACCATTTGAAAAATAATCAGTACCAATCTGCTCCAAAAATTCAGTTCCATCTTTTAGTCTGTAAACATCAAAGTGGTATATATTCAAGTTATTTTTAGTTATATATTCATTAACAATAGTAAAAGTTGGACTCGATACTTGTTCTTCTATATTAAAGTATTTTGCAACACCCTGCATAAAAGCAGTTTTTCCGCTACCAAGTTCACCATTTAATGAGATAATGTCATGATTTCCTAATTTATCAGCAATTAATGTTGCAATTGTATATGTTTCATTTATATTATTTGATATAAAATAATAATTAAATGTTTTGTTATTTTCTATATCATTAAAAATTTTACTAAATTTTGAAATAGTTTCATATTGCATAAAAACTCACCTAAGATATTATATCATTTTTATGTTAAAATATCAAATAATAATATAAATTTTAAAATATTAAAAAAATGCTTGAAAAAATTTATTAAAAAGGATAGAATATATGGAGGTGATAGTGTATGTTTGAAAACTTGAGGAAAATAGAGAAAAAAGAAGGTATAAGCTTAATAGTATTAATTGTTACTATTGGAGTGATGATTATACTTGCAAGTGTAATACTGGTTTCGGTTAATGATTCAATTGATGATGCCTCTATTGTCGCTTTTGCTGAAGATTTATCAAAATTAGAAGACTCTGTTGAGACATATAATTTAATTAATGACGCTTTCCCAACAGAAACACCAAATGAGGTAGCACTAAGTCAAGGTAACGTTATAAATATAGTCCCAGCGGATGTTAGAGGGGATTTTACTCAAGAATTAGAGATAAATGGAGATTTGGAAACGGATAGTTCACTTGGAGTATATTATAAAATAGATTTATCGAAAATAGATGTTGAAAGTAGTACAAGAGGAATGAAAAAAAGTGGTGATGCAGATATTTATGTGGTTTCTGCAAAAACAATGACAGTGTATTACCTTAAAGGTGAAACAATAAGAGGTGAGACATATTTTTCATTATCATCAAAAATATCAAATTATGCTCAAAATGTAGTTACAAATAATGGAAATTTATCAGGTGAGGGAATTATTGCTCAAACTGTGGGCAGCATTACTGTAACAAAATTAAAGAAAACATGGACAAATAAAATGGGGATAACCGTTAGTACCTACATGAATGCAGGTGAAACATTACATGTAAAAGCGGCAGGAAGCTCTACTGAGATGGAAATAACTACCGTTGCCAATCAAAACAATGTTATCTCATTTAATAAATTAGCAGATATTGATAGTAGCTATTCAACTCAGGATACAGCACTTAATTCTAAAAGAGGTTCAGAAAAATATATTGAAGTTTACAAGAAAAAAAGTGGGACTACGGTTGATACTGTAAAAGTAGATTTATCAAATTATGAAGTCGCATCTCCTAATATATCAAGTATGACATATACACAAGCTACAAATGGTGAAGGGAACACGGTAAATATTAAGGTATCTGATGAAGAAAGTGGAGTAAAAGAAATTAGATATGATTACTTACAAAAATATGATGCAGAAGGTCAGTTAGTAGATTATTATAACGGAGTTAAGGGTACTACCGCAAAGCTTGATGCAGAGTATCTTAAAGTTAGAGGTCATAAAGCACAAGTTGCATCAGATGGAACTGCTAAATTAACTATTCCATTTAACGTACAGAGAATACAAGTGTTAGCAGTAGATAATGCTGGAAATTGGCAAAGTAAAGAACAGTCTATAACGTATGAGGATGACAGTGCATTATATATTAACGCAGAGCTTATTTCTATAACAAAATATGGCGTAACGTTTAAGATTGTTATGAGAGATATAAATAAAAATATAATTTATACCGAGCATTTATATAATATAAAAATAAGTACAGATGGTGTAAACTATACAAATGATAATAATAAAAAAATGAATTTTTCTGACTATGTCTATGCAGAAGATATAACAGATTATGAAACAGGATACAACATAACTGATTATGTATGGATTAAAGTTGAGGATAGTGTGCAAGATGGTTCTAGAATATTTAAATTTAACTTAAATGATAAGGCAACAGTCGAAGAAAAATCAATAGATGCAACAGAAGTAGCAAGTAATCCTGAAAAATATTATGGAAAAGAAGTAACAAATTATACAGAAAGTAGTGGAAGTGGAGTAAAATGGAAAATATTTTACTCAGATAGAGCAAACATATATCTAATAGCAGATGATTATATCCCATATGATAGCATACCATATAGCACAAAAGATGGAAGTCCAACTGCACATAAACCAAATCGAGGTAGTACGGATTATGAGGCATATTTTATAGATATATCAGATGATTATACAGGTTCGGCGTCAATAACAGAAGAAAAAATACAAAAACTAAATAGTAAGTATTTTGAATATTTAACAACTAATGGAAAAACAAGTGCAAGTGATAATATGAAAGCAGTAGCATATATGTTAGACACAGAGGCATGGAAAAACTTTAAAGGAGAAAATGCAGATTATGCAATAGGATGCCCAACAAACGAGATATTTATAAATTCATATAAACAAATGCATGAGGATTCACAATTAGAATATCAGGTATCAGATGAATTTGGATATAAATATAGAAATGGAAGTAGTGGTAGCTGGATCAATTATATAGAGTCAGTAGTATTTAACCCAGATGACCCTCTGTACGTAATTACTGATAACTCAAAAGCAACAAGTATGTGGCTGGCCTCTCCGTCTGGTGCTGGCGCGCCTAATGTGGTCGGGGTAAACTATGACGGTGCCATGAACATCCCATACTGTAACTCTACCAATATTGGTTTTCGTCCGTTAGTTTGTTTAAACTCTAGTGTAAAGTTAGAAGAACAAAATTCAGGCGAATATACAATAAAATAAAAATAAGGAAAAAAGTGAATTGATGTAACATAGCGCTTCTGACAGGCCTTTTTCTTAAAAGCTTTCTAAATATAATAAACATTTTTTATTAAGCTCTAGCAATAATTTTGTTAGAGCTTACAAAAAAGGAGAAGTTATGAAAATAGAAAATAAACAAGGTATAAGTTTAATAGTATTAATAGTCACAATTGCTGTAATGATAGTTTTAGCTACTGCAATAATTACATCTATTACAACAACTACAACTGATGCTGATAAAGCTACATTTATGAGCGAATTAGTAGAATTAGAGGATGCATTAAATGTATATTATGTGATAAATGAAACTTTACCAAGTGCTAGTAGTAGTTATACTAAAGAACAAGTAAAAGATTTAGTTGCAAGTTCGAATAGAAGTATTTTTGAACAAGAATTGCATTTGAATGCAGATGATGGTGCAAGTGTACAGTTTTATGTATTAGATCTTTCAGTACTTGAAGTAGATAATTCTAAATCTAAAGAAAGTGGAGCTTTAGGAGAAAATGACAAATTCTTTTTTAGTTTCCCTAATTTAAACGTATATTATCTATATGGTGTGGAAACAGATAATACAGTATATTTTGCAAATACATCACGTTTAACAAATATGGCAGATATAGCACAACAAAGTACAACTACTGATACTCCTGTAAATGTTACGTATAATCAAAATATTACATTACCAGATACAAGTACAACAAAAGATACAATAGCACCAACTATTACATATGATATTGCAACATATTATGAGAATGTAAAGGTTATAAAATTTACTGTAAGTGATAATGTAGAGGTAAGTCAAGTAAAATATGATTACTTAGAAAAAGAAGAAAATGGCGTAACCATGAACTATTATAACGATGTAACCTCATTTACAGATGAATATATGTTAAATAGTGCTAAAAGTGTAGATATAAGCAGTATAAAATCTGATGGACGAGTATATTTGAAGATACCATCTGAAGTAACAAAAATAACATTAATGGTTGTAGATACTGCGTTAAACAAAAATAGAATTGATGTAAGCGTGAATAGTGTATATACTCCACCTACAATTATAGATGCATTAGAAATATTATCTCACCCAAAATCATATTATGGAGCCTATGTAGATAATTATACAGAAAGTAGTGGAAGTGGAGTAAAATGGAAAATATTTTATTCAGAAGGTAAAAATATCTATTTAATAGCAGATGATTATATTCCGTATGATAGTATACCAAATAGTACAAAAGATGGAGTATCAACTTCAAATAAACCAAATAGAGGAGAGACTACTTATACATCAACAGCATATTTTGATAATATATTAGATGATTATATAGGCTCAGCGTCAATAACAGAAAGTAAAATACGAAATTTAAATAGTAAGTATTTTGAATATTTAACAACTAATGGAAAAACAAGTGAAAATAATAACATGAAAGCAGTAGCATATATGTTAGACATAAAAGCGTGGGAAAAATTTAAGGGAGAAAAAGCAGATTATGCAATAGGAGGACCAACAAGTGAGATATTTATAAAATCATATAACCAAAAATATCCAGACTCACAGTTAGAATATCAAGTAAGAGATCTTGAAGGATATTCATATAGAAATGGAAGTAGTGATAGCTGGAGCTATTCTGTAAATTCAGCATTTGAAACAAGTGACCCTTTGTATGTAATTACAGACTACAAAACAAAGGCATATGTTGTGTGGCTAGCCTCTCCGTCTATTATTCACGACGGGGATTTGAACGGTTTGTTTGGTGGCACTTTAAGTGTCAGCCACTGGAATGACGTCTACGCAGGCTTTCGTCCTGTAGTTTGTCTAAAATCTAATGTTAATCTAACACAAGTAAGTACTGATCATTTTAATATAATAAAATAAAAGCTAATGTTAGGATAATTTTTTGGTAATTTTAAATATCTAACTTAATGTTTAATACGTTGGTTAATATAGTAGAAAAATATATATATGAAAGGAGAAGTCTTAATGTGGACTGAAGAACAAAATTTAGCAATAAAAAAACGAGATTCAAATATACTAGTATCAGCATCTGCAGGTAGTGGAAAAACTGCAGTACTTGTAGAACGTGTCATTAATCTTGTTATAAATTACAAAGTAGATATAGATAAAATACTAGTTGTAACATTTACAAATGCGTCTGCAGTTGAATTAAAAGAAAGACTTCTCCTTGCAATATATGAGGCGTTAAACAAAAATCCAAATGATAATTTTTTAAAAAGACAATTAACATATATAAATAGAGCAAATATCACTACAATACATGCGTATTGTTTAGAGATTATTCGCTCTAATTTTCATCTTTTAGATATAGACCCAAATTTTAGTATAGTAGATGAGGCAGAGGGTGAATATTTAAAATTAAAAGCAATAAATAAAGTACTTGAAAAAAGATATATAAACTCTTTAGAAGATAAAAAAGAAGAACAAAAACTATATAATTTACTAGAGCTTTTTTTATCAAAAGAAGAAGATTTAATTGAACATATATTAAAAATACATAAATATATTATGAGCTTTTCATATCCATTTGATTATTTAAAAACGTCAATAGAAAAATATAATCTTGATGAAAATATTGATTTAGTAGATGTAGATTTTGGAAAAGAAATATTTGATAGTGTAATAAATGAACTAAAAATATTAATTAAAAGAACAGAAGATATATTAAATGAAATATATGAAAATGATGAATTTAAAAAGATGTATGACCTGCTAGAAAAAGAAAATGAGTACTTAAAAAAATGTATAAATGCTTCATTATGGGACAAGTTATATGAAAGTCTAAAAAATGTTGAATTTGCAAGACAACCCACAGTTAAAACCTCAAATGAAAAATTAAAGGAAAAGGTTGTAACTTACAGAAAGGAAATATTAAAAAAACAAGTAGAAACTCTTAAAAAAAGTGTTTATGCAAACTCTAATACAGTCTTAAAAGATAACAAAAAAGCATATAAATATTTAAGCTATATATATGATATATTAGTAGAATTTGATGAAGAATATAACGCATTAAAGAAAAAAGAAAATTTATTAGATTTTAATGATATTGAACATCTAGCTTTAGAACTCTTAATTACAAAAAAAGAAGACG
Organism: uncultured Clostridia bacterium; assembly: GCA_947632635.1. GTDB lineage: Bacteria > Bacillota > Clostridia > TANB77 > CAG-465 > CAG-465. The sequence goes on from CANRQA010000038.1 coordinate 10,781, forward strand.
GAACATATGAAAAAAGTGAAGTTGCAAAAACGTTAGAAGAAAAGTTTGTAGAAGTATATACAGATGAATATCAAGACACAAGTGCAATACAAGAAGAAATATTATCAGCCCTATCAAACGGAAAAAATAGATTTATGGTAGGGGATATAAAACAAAGTATATATAAATTTAGACAAGCAATGCCAGAAATATTTAGCAAAAAATATGAAACATATGAAAAGATTAATGATTTAGAAAATAATACTTTAAATTCTAAAATAATACTTGCCAAAAACTTTAGAAGTAGAAAAGAAGTTTTAGAAAGTATAAACTTCATATTTAAGAAATTAATGTCAAAAAAAGCAGGGGACATAGACTATATAAAAGATGAGTATTTGACTTTTGGAGCCGAAAAACTAAAAGAATCTCCAAATAATAATTATTTAACAGAACTTAATATAATTGATTTAAAACAAGAAGAAAATATAGAAAATGAAGAAGTTAAAGAAAATGAAGAAACTAATGAAAATGCAAATGATGATGTATCAAAATATTTAGATGAATTAAAAGACTTTGAAATAGAGGCAATATATATAGTAAAAAAAATAAAAGATCTAGTTGGAAAATTTGATATATACGATAAGGATACAAAAACTTTTAGAAAAGCAGAATATAAAGATATAGTTATATTACTTAGAAATTTAAAAGATAAAGGAAACATACTAGAAGAAACCTTTAAAAAATGTGGAATATCATCATTTTGTGATAAATCAAGCAGTGTTTTTGACTCAGATGAAATAAAACTTCTCTTATCCTTGCTTAGAGTTATAGATAACCCATATCAAGATATATATATGGTAAGTGTAATGTATAGTATTATAGGGGGGTTTAATTTAGATGATATTGTATATATACGAAGTTTAAATAAAAATATACGTGTATATGATAATTTAAAATTAGCAGATCAAGTTTTAAGTAAAAAAGATAATCTTTTAGACTTTGAACAAGTTACCTTAACAAAAATAAAAAAATTTTTAAATTATATTAACTTGCTTAATAATTATTCAAAAATATATGATGTAGCTACTTTAATATCAAAAATATACGAAACTACAAATATATATACACAATATAACTTAGATAGTAATAGCAGAAATAAAAAAGAAAATTTAAAATTACTTGTTGATATAGCATTAAACATTGCAAAAAAAGGAATTTTAACAATAAACGAATATATAAAATATGTAGATAACTTAAAAGATAAGGCAGATAGTTCAACAAGTAGTGCAAAAATAATTGGAGAAAACGAAAATGTTGTAAGAATAATGACAATACATAAATCAAAAGGCTTGGAATTTCCAATAGTAATTCTTGCAGATACAATGAGAAAATATAATTTTAAAGACTTAAGTGAAAAAATAATAATGCATAATAATTTAGGAATTGGAATAAATATAGTAGATAACACATACCATGTAACTTATCCGTCTTTAATAAAACAAGCAATAAAAAATCTTTCAGAAAATGAAACAAAAAGCGAAGAGCTTAGAATGCTTTATGTAGCACTAACTCGTGCAAAAGAAAAACTTGTTATTTTTGCAACAGTAAAAGATTATGAAGCCTTTAAGAAAAAACAATTTGTAATATATGAAAATAACAAAATTGACCCACAAATTGTATTAAAAAATTCTAGGTACTTTGAAAATATTTCAATGTGTCTTAAAAATGAAAGCAAAGAAAATATAGATAAAGTATTTGATTTACACGTTATAAAAGTGGATAAAGAAAAAAAAGAACTTTTAAAATATACTAATGATACACTTGAAAATTATCTTAATATACATGAAAAAATTGAAAAATTAAATAGTAATATTGTAGATAATAATTCTATTTTTAATTCTAATATTAATAATATTTTAGAAAAAAATATAGATTATGTATATAAAGATATAGAACTAGTAAATACTTTAAGTAGAGTAAGTGTAAGTAAATTAAAACAAGAACAAGAATATATAGATATAAAAAAATTTGATGAACAAGATATAGCAAAAAAAGAGTTAGAAATAAAAGATAAATATCTTATTCCAGAAAGTTTAAGTGAAAATGTAAGATATACACCATTAAGAAAAGGAACTCTTATACATTTTATCTTAGAGCATTTAGACATAAACAAAGAATTTACTTTAGATAGTTTAAAATCATATATAACAGAGCTTTGTAATAAAAAAGTATTAATAAAAACTGATGTAGAAAGTATAAATGTTAATAAAATATATAGCTTTTTAAATTCTAATCTTGGAAAAGATATAAAAAAAGCAAAAAAAATATATAGAGAACAAGAATTTATATTAGCAAATTCAAGTTTTTCATCAAGTATTATACAAGGCGTTATAGATTTATATTATATAAATGAAAAAGGAAATATTATACTTGTAGATTTTAAAACTGATAGACTAGAAGATGAAAATTTATACATAACAAGATATAAAAAGCAACTTAATATATATAAAGAAGCATTAGAAAAATTAACTTCAAGAAGTGTAGAACATTCATATATATATTCATTTGAACTAAATAAAGAAATTGAGGTATTATAATTTTGAATAAAGAAAATTTTGAAAGTAAAGATATTTTACATGTAAAACAAGGTGATTTTGAATATTTGCAATTTAAAAGACTAAAAGAATTTGAACCTAAAATAAAACACGCAATAACGTTAAGGCATGGTGGAGTAAGTAAAGGAGTATATTCATCACTAAATTTTAGAAGTGTTGGAAATGACACAAAAGAAAATGTATTAAAAAACTTGAGTATTTTATGTGATAATTTAGATATATCTAAAGCTGATGTCTTTAAAGGAAAGCAAAATCATACAGATAATATTTTAATAATAGATAGTAATAATAAATTACAATATAGTTTTAATAAATTTTCAAATAGTGAATATGACGGATATATATGTAATACGCAAAATATTGCAACACTTGTAACAACAGCAGATTGTAACCCCATAATTCTTTATGATAGTGTTAAGAATATATATGCAAATATTCATAGTCGGTTGGAAGGGTACAGTAAAAAGAATATATTTAAAAGCAGCAACTATTATGCATGAAAAGTTTAATTCAAAATATAGTGATATAATAGCTTGTGTTGGCCCGTCAATAAAAAAATGTTGCTTTACAAGTGAAGATGAAGAGTTTAAAAAAATTTTTACTAATATATGGAATGATGAAAAAGAATATATTGAATATGAGAAAAACTCTAATAGATTTCATATAGACCTTTCCTATGTTATTAAAAAGGATTTTTTAAAACTCCGGATTACTTAATGAAAATATCATAATACCAGATATATGCACCAAATGTCATACAAAATCTTTTTTCTCCTTTCGTGCGGCAACTGAAAAAAATGAAAAAGATTATGGAACTATGGCAACAATTGTCACTCTTACTGTCAATAGTTTTTGAAAATGTTATTATTAACGGTTTTTTCGGTTTTCAAATACTATTTATTTAATCCAAGGTCTGCTTTGCTCACCGCAAGGCAGGCTCCAGATTTATTTTTTGTATAAAATCTGTTTGCTACTAATAATATTACTAGGCGATAGATTTATTTAGATGCTTTTTACATCTGTTTTAAGCATATATACGTTGTGTATGTGCTTTTTTCATCTGTTTTTTCAAATTCTTCTTAATAACTTTTATGTTTCCTTAACTCTTTTTAAGTTCATATATTTTTCATCAATTGTTACTAATAATCCTCTAGTAAATGCTTTAATAACAAGACATTATGTCTTTTGTTTGAAATATTTTAATTTATTATTTTTATATGGTTAATAATATTAATTTTAAATTTTATACTATTTCCATTATCTATCTTCCTTGAGCTTAAAATGGCAAGTATGTAATTTATTTACACTTATGTCTTATTTTCTAAATTATTCTCTTTTTCTAATTTTTCTTTTGCTCTGTTTTTATTTCTGTTATGATCCACTAATTCTTTAATAACATTATATTTTTCTAATTCATTCATTCTTAAACTCACCTGTCTCATTTAAGTCACCTCTGTGACTTATTATTTCCTTTTTGGGACATTTTCAAAAGTTATTATTTAAGACATTATCATAAATTAATCATAAAAAGTAAATAAAATACGAAAAAAATGTTGACAAAATGTATATAATAGGTTATAATAATATTTGTCAACAGATAAGTGGGCGCTTAGCTCAGTTGGGAGAGCATCTGCCTTACAAGCAGGAGGTCATAGGTTCGAGCCCTATAGTGCCCACCACTTATTTTTTTATATGTCTGTGGCCTGGTAGTTCAGTTGGTTAGAACGCTAGCCTGTCACGCTAGAGGTCGTGGGTTCGAGCCCCATTCAGGTCGCC
>CANRQA010000039.1 GCA_947632635.1 uncultured Clostridia bacterium
CCTCCATTTAATATTATATTTTGATTTTCAAATGCTATTTCCTCTTTTATATTTCCTATTGTATTTAATATTACTGCTTCTTTTGCATTATCTATTATTCCTGTATTTATTACTGTTACCATTACTGTTGTAGTAAGTATTACTATTATTACTATTATCACTATTAACACTATTAAACTTATTCCTCTTTTTTTCATATATCTTTTCGCTCCTTTATGTATATATTTTTTACTATACCACAAATTTTATACATTGTCACTGGAAATTTTTCCCTTTTTTACGCAAAACACCAGTATTAGAATATTACCCATATCCTAACACTGGCTTTATTACATTTTCTATTTCTCTTTTTACAGTTTTTACAATTTTTTCCTGTCTTAATTTGCCACTATTTTTATTTTTTAGTGTGTTGTATGTATGTATGTATGTATGTATAGTGTTTTCATGTTTTCAACCCCTCTTGTTTACATAGTTTTTTCTTTTCCTTACATACTTATTTTAATATATTTTATATCTTTTTACAAGCATTTTGTTATAAATTTGTTTTTTAGTATTTATATACAAGTTATTTTTTACATACTTATTTCTTCTCCTTTTATTACATTTGAATTATTCGATCTTGTGTTTATCACATCATCTATTAATTCTGCTGTTTCCTTAGTATAATTTACTATTATTTGTGCTCCTTCATTTACTGCTGAGTTCCAAAATATTCCACTATATGATGTCATACCTATATTTTTAATTGTTATATTTGTATTTATTTTTTTACAATCACGAAACATATTTTCCATATCAGTTACTTGACTTGTATCAAAATTACTACCTAAATTCAAATTTACTAAACTACTACATCCATAAAACATATCAGACAAATCTGTTACTTGACTTGTATTAAAATTACTACCTAAATTTAAACTTACTAAACTACTACATCCTTGAAACATAGCAGACAAATCTGTTACTTGACTTGTATTAAAACCACTTAAATCTAAACTTGTTAAAGACTCACATCCACTAAACATACAATACATATCGCTTACATTTTCTGTATTAAAACTTTTTAAATTTAAATTGGTTAACTTATTACAACAATGAAACATATTTCTCATACTGTTTACTTTATCTGTTACAAAATTACTTATATTTAAATTTGTTAATTCAGAGCAATTCTCAAACATATCTGTCATTGATTTTACCATATTCGTATTAAAATTACTTAAATCTAAATACTTTAATCCAATACGACTAAACATCCTTACCATATTTGTTACCTTACTTGTATCAAAATTACTTACATCTAAACTTGTCAAAGACTCACATCCATTAAACATGTATGACATATCTATTACATTTTCTGTATTAAAATTGCTTATATCTATATCTTTTACTGATGTAAATCTATTAAACATATTTGATGAATTTATATTTGCTAATACTTTTGTATTTCCACCTATCGTTAATTCATAACCATCCTCTCCATCATCTACTATCCAAGCCATTACTCCACCATTATTTCCCTCAGATACATCCCATGACTTTATTACTCCATCTGGCACTTTATTGTTTGTTATAAATTTTATCTTTGTTATTTTTGTTCTATATTCTTCAGCATGAAAATCATCTTGTGAACCACTTGTCCATGCTCTTAATACTGAATCATTTGGGTTGCCTATTATATATCCCATTTCCTCTGCTACCTTTTGCTTTTTCTTATCTTTTCCTAAATATGCTAATCCTTCTTCAAATACTTCTACTTCTCCTTTATATTTTTCGTTTACTACATCTTTATAGTCTTCTACTGTTATTTTGCTTGTATCTCCTCCATATTTTAGGAACAATTCTCCTGTTTTTAGCCCATATGACTCTTTCATTACTTGCAAATCATTTCGAAGTACTGCTTCTTTTGCATTACTTATTGGGTTATTAGTTATTACTCCCATTATTATTGCTGTTGATAATATCAATATTATTACTATTATCACTATTAATACTATTAAACTTATTCCTTTTTTTACTTTTCTTCTCTTTACTTCCATATAACTCCCACCTTTTCATATTTTAATTTTTTCCTTTTTTACACATAAAACCAGTGCTAGAACATTTTATCCATATTCTAACTCTGGCTTTATCATATTTTCTATTTCTTTTTTTACAGTTTTTACAATTTTTTCCTGTATTAATCTGCTATTTTTTTCTTTTTTTAATGTATGATATGTATGTATGTATGTATGTATAGTGTTTTCATATATTTTACCTCTCTTGTTTACATAGTTTTTGTTTTTCCTTACATACCTATTTTAAATCATATTTAATCTTTTTTCAATACTTTTTTATATTATACTAGAGTAAAATTATAATTGTAGATAAAATAATAAAAATTATGGCTTATAAATTAACATATCATACTTTTTTTGTAATAAAAATTTACAATTTTTTAATATTACAGACACAAAAAAGTGCTGTATAATATTTGCTAAGGTGTAATTAAAAATTACAACTTAACATTTATTATACAGCCTTAAATTTACTTTTGCATTTTTTATTTCTTTTTAACAGAATATCCAAATTTACCAAGCTTTTCTCCAAGTAAATAATATTCACCATGAGAATATGCAATTAAGTCACACTTTTGCATATCAAATCTTCCTGTTTCATCAATATATTTATCATCTACATTAACAGCCATAACCTCTGCAATAAACATATCATGTGAGCCTAATTCTTTTATTTCTTTTACTTTACATTCAATAGTAACAGGACTTTTCTTAATATATGGCACATTTATTTTAGTGCATTTTTCTGTTTCAAGTCCCATTTTTTCAAATTTATTTTCATTTTTCCCAGACTTTACTCCGCAATAATCAGTCGCATATGCTAAATCTTTATTTGTTAAGTTAATACAAAATTCTCCTGTTCTTTTTATAATATCATAAGAATATCTTTCTTTCCTTATAGAAATATACGTCATAGCTGGCTCACTACAAATAGTGCCGTGTCCATGCAACAGTTAAAACATTTTGCTTATTTTCATCTCCACAAGTAACAAGTACAGCAGGAACAGGATATACTAAAGTTCCGGGTTTCCATGTTTGTCTTGACATACTACACCTCCCTAAAATATAGTATATGCTTAATATTTTATTTAATTTCTACTTTTTTTAATGTCTTTTCCTTAATGCTCTTTTTATCTTTTTTATATATGGTAAAATGTTATTAAATCCAAAATATATAAATCTGTTATATACCTTATCTATTTCTCCTAAATAATGTTTTATGCCCTCTTCTCTGCAAAAACCTGTTTTAAATTTATATAGTCCATTATCTTTATCTAAATGGATAATACCACCAAAGTTATATGTTTTGCAGTTTTTTTCAAGTCCCCATCTAATCATTTCCCATTGCATAGCATAATTTGGCATTAAATTTCTTTTTTCATTAGAACTTGCGCCATATAAATAAAACATTTCTGTACCATAAGTAACTGCAATAGCAGCTGATAATTTATCGTTTTCATGTTTTGCAATATATATTCTTAAATGTTCCTCATCAAAAGCATTTAACATATTTTTAAAATAATCATAATTTCTTTTACCTATTCTATCTCTTTTGCAAGTTATTTCATATAGTTCATAAAAAGTTTTTAAGTCTTCTTCATCTCTTGAATAATATACTTCAACATTTTTCCTTTTTGACAAGCGAATGTTATATCTTGTTTTTTCAGAGAATTTTTTTATAAGTTCTTCTTCTGTTATATTATCTATATCTAAAACTGCCTCATATAATGGTTGAATAAGTTTATCATGATCTGGTGACTTACCAGATGTTTTAAAACCGTTTTTTAAAAATTGTTTATTAAGTTCATCATTATATATAACTTGTGGGTCAAATTTTAAACAAAATGCATTATATTTTTTAGCAAGTGGTTCTGCCTCTTTAACTAATCTTTTTACAAGCTCTACATCTTTTATATCACATATAGGTCCACGTGAAGCATACATTAAAGAATATTTCATATGTGGAATTTTTTCAATTAACACAGTCATAGCAGCAATAATTTTATCATCTTCTTCAATATATACAGCTTCTTGTATCCAGTTTTCTTTAACTTTTCCCCATTCTAAACTTTGAGTAAGTCTTGTATATTCACTTGTATTTAAAAACTCTTTATACTTTTGTACTTGTGTACTATTTTCTTTATCTAGCACTGGCATATTATCTCCTACACTTTCTTAACTTCTTGCCCCTCTTTAGTATCCTTTACAATATATCCTAAGCTTAAAATTTCATCTCTTAATTTATCAGAAACTTCATAATCTTTATTTTCTCTTGCCTCTTTACGCTTATTCATTAAATCTATAACTTCTTTTGGTATATTTTTATCTTCTTTATAGTCTTTTAGGTTAAAGCCTAATACTTCATCAAATTTTAAAAGAAGTTCTGCAAGTTTTTTTGATTTCTTTTGACTTTTTATAACATCCCACACTACACTTAATGCAACTGGCATATTTAAGTTATCATTAATTGCTTCTAAAAATCTTGTTTCATATTCTTTTATAATGCTATCATCAATATCATCATCACAAGCCTCATGTGCTAAATATCCATCCCTTAATCTTTTTAGCGAAACTTTAGCAGCATCCATTGCTTCAAAAGTAAAATTAATAGGCATTTTATAACTTGATGAAAAGTTAAACATTCTATATACAAGAGGCTCATATCCTCTTTTACTTAAATCTTCTAAAGTATATAAATTATTTAAACTTTTTGCCATTTTTCCACCATTTACTTGTAGGAAGTCAACATGAAGCCAATATTTTGCTGGTATATTACCTGAAAATCCTTTACTTTGTGCTATTTCATTTTCATGATGTACTGGTATATGGTCCATACCTCCTGTATGAATATCAAATACTTCACCTAAATATTTATAACTCATAGCTGAACATTCTAAATGCCAACCTGGATATGCTTTACCAAAAAAAGAGTCCCATTTCATAAGATGATTTTCGGGCGCTTTTATCCATAAAGCAAAATCTGATATATTTTTCTTACCGTTATCAAATTCAACTCTTGCACCTTTTTTTTGCTCGTCTATATTTCTATTTGATAATACTCCATATTTATCTAATTTTGATGTATCAAAATATATAGTATTTTCTGTTTCATAAGCATAACCATTTTCTATTATTTTTTTTACATATTGTTCCATTATATCAATGTGTTCTGTTGCTCTTGCAATAATTTCTGGCTTATCAATATTTAGTTTATCAATATCTTCCATAAATGTATTTAAGTAATAGTTTGCAATTTCAAAAGGTGTTTTGTTTTCTCGTTTTGCTGCTTTTAGCATTTTATCTTCGCCCTCATCTGCATCAGAAACTAAATGTCCTACATCTGTTATATTCATTACATGCTTTAAAGAATACCCGTTATATTTTAACACTCTTCTTAAGTTATCCATAAATAAATATGCTCTTAAATTTCCTATATGAGCATAATAATAGACAGTAGGGCCACAAGTATATATTTTAACTATTTTATTATCTTTATCTATTGGTATAAATTCTTCTTTCTTCCTTGTTAATGTATTATATAATTTTAACATTTAATCACCTTCTTGTTAATTATATGACTTTTTTATTATATACTATTCAAGTAACATACAAATTTATTTTACTTAATTTTATGGCTTTAAGGCTGTAATTGGTAATACATAAATTCCAACTTTTCTTTTTATTACCGTATAATATCTAACATTTTATTAATTTACTAAATAAACTTCATTTTTCAAATAACACTTTTTTCAAAATTAATTGTGCACTTTTTAAGCATTTTACTGTGCATTTTTTGAGTGTTTTGTTGTGCATTTTTTGAGTAAAAAAAGAAAAAAATGCTATATAACGCATATATATCAGTTATTATTCCTATTTTTTATTTCAAGTTTCATAAAAAATTTTTAATATTTTTTCATAGAATGGAAATTTTAAGTTTTTTATTTCATTTACAACAGCTTTTACATCATATTCGGTATTTATTACTTGAACTTTTACATTATTTTTTTCTATATTCAACACCCCTGCCGTAGCATTATTAGTATTAGTTGGACACCCTAATGCACCTGTATTTATATACCATTTATCATTATTGTGATTGATATTTACAGTATGTGTATGCCCATATATAACTATATCTGCATTTATATCATTAAACATTTCTTCATTTTCAAATACCTTTGGAGTTTTTATAAATTTTTTATACTCACCTAATTCGTTTATAGGATAATGAGTAATATATATCTTTTTATTTTCTATCTCTATCTTTTTATATAGTGGTAGTGAACTTAAAAATTCTTTAGAAGTATTTGTTAATTTGCTATGAGTCCATTCATGATTTTTTATTTCCTCTATATCCATACTTCTTTCATTATCATGAACTTTTTTTGGTAATCCATTAATCATATATGTTTCATGATTTCCTCTTACCGCAATTAAATTCTTAACTTTCATTAATTCTTTAACTGTCTCATCTGGATTTGGACCTATACCTATTATATCACCACAACATATTATTTTTTCTACTTTTAGTTTTTTAAATTCCTCTAATACATTTTTTAAAGCATATATATTACTATGAATATCAGTTATTATTCCTATTTTCATAACTACTCCTATTATACAGTTACTATTATTAAGTTTTTATTCAATTATATACCTTTTTAATTTTAACTTAGATATAACTCCAAGCCCACGATATCTGTTATCACAATAAACACGGACTATCCCGTCACCTACGTTTACATCAAGCATTACTCCGTTTAAAAATTTATTATAATCTTTTCTATCTAAAATAACTTTTTTTGCCTCTTTATAATATTCTTCTATAGATACAATCGATTTTAACATATCTTCATAATCAAGTTTTAAAAAATCATATAGCTTAATGCTATCTTCTATATCAAAATCTCCTGTCTTAATTCGGCAAAGTTCAGTCATAATAGCACCACAGCCAATTTTTTTACCAATATCATTTACCAAACTTCTAACATAAGTACCTTTTGAACAAGTTACAACAAATGTAACCTCACGATTTGGCATATCAACATTTATATCTTCTATAGCATAAATTTCTATAGGTCTTGGCTCAAGCTCTACACTTTTTCCCTCTCTTGCATATGAATAAGCCCTTTTTCCGTCAACCCTTATAGCGCTATATAACGGTGGAGTTTGCATACTCTTACCAACAAAACGTTTTATTCTTTCTTTTATATATATTTCATCTTGCTTTACTACACTTGCAAATACAATTTTACCTGTAACATCATAAGTATCAGTTTCAACTCCAAGCAACATTTTTACCTTATATTTTTTTACAGTTGCAACTAAATTATCACTAAGTTTAGTTGCCTCGCCTATACATATAGGAAGTACTCCTGTTGCAATTGGGTCAAGCGTACCTGTATGTCCAACTTTTTGAGTTGGAAATATTTTTCTTATAACATCTACAACATCATGTGATGTAATCCCTTGAGGTTTATCTATATTTAAAATTCCATTTTTAACCTGAGGTATTATCACTTAACTTTCCCCCTATAATTTTTATTAATTTTGCTTTTTCAGTTTTAAAATCACCTGTAATAGAATATCCTGAGGCTCTCATATGTCCTCCACCGCCAAGTGAAATAGCAATTTCTGATACATCTACTTTTCCACCTGAACGAAGACTTACTTTTTTAGTTCCATCAGATTTTCCTCTAACATATACTGCTACTTCTGTTCCCTCTGGTAGTCTTAAATAATTAGTCATTCCCTCTGCGTCTTCTTCATCAAGATTTAACTCATCAATTGTATTATATGGGACATAACTAAATCTTAACTTTCCATTATAATATACTTCCATATTATCAATAGTTAATGCAAGTAATTTTAATTTAGCCTCTTTCATTGTATGATTTAATTTATCGCATATATAACCAAAATCTACTCCCGCATCTAATAAATCGGCTGCAATTCTTAAAGTAGAAGAACGTGTTGAAGAATAATTGAAACTACCTGTATCAGTCATAATACCCATGTAAAGATATGAAGCTATATCTTTGTCAATTTCTATATTTAAGTCTTTTAAAAAATCATAAACAAGTTCACAAGTTGCTGGGAAATCATCACGAATAACTTTTACATCTCCATATGGTAAAACCATTTTATGATGGTCAAGCATTAATACTTTCTTTGCCTTATTATAATCTTGTTCTGAAATATCAAGCCTTAACTTATCACTTGAATCCACACAAATAAGTAAATCATAAGTATCATCACTTACTTGTTTAGGCATAGTATCTATGTATGGTAAAAATGAAAAGGAATCAGAGAATTTACTAATAATAGCATTTGCATCCTTTTTTAGTTTTCTTAAAGCTAAACACATTGCAAAAGCTGAACCAATAGAATCTCCATCTGGGTTTTGATGTCCCACAATATATATTTTATTTGCCTTTTCTATTAATTCTTTTGATTCTTTAAACATAATTTCAACTCCCTTATTCCTTTTTTATATTAAATACTTATTTTGTTTTCGTTTTAATTTTCATTTTCATTATCTTTTTTTATAACATCAGTTATTAATTTATCCATATGAGCACCATACTCCATAGAATCATCTATTTCAAATAATAGCTCTGGTATATTTCTAAATTTAACTTTTTTTGATAATTCGGACTTAATATATCCTTTAGCTTGTTTTAGAGCAGTTATTACTTTTTCTTTATTTTTTTTACCATATATACTTACATATATTTTAGCATATTTTTGGTCTTTAGTAATCTTTACATCAGTTACAGAAATTAATCCTGTAACTGATGGATTTTTTACTTCATATGTAATTATATTACTTAAAGCAACTTTTGTATCTTGCTCTAGTCTTTCATGTCTTTGCATAAATTATTTCTCCTATTTTTCTTCAATCATTTCGTAACACTCAAAGATATCTCCCTCTTTTATATCACTATAATTTTCAAGTTTGATACCACATTCATAACCCTCTTGTACTTCCTTAACATCATCTTTTTCTCTTTTTAATGAGTCAATTTTTATGCTTAGTAGTACAATTGAATCTCTTACAAGTCTTACCATAGTATTTCTTACAATTTTACCAGATTTTACATAGCAACCAGCAACTACACCAACATTTGTTAATTTAAATATTTTTCTAACTTCAGCAGTTCCATAAATAACTTCTTTATATTTTTTAGGAGCCATTCCTTTTAATGCATCTTGTACGTCATTTATTGCATCATAAATTACATTATATAATCTTAAATCAACTTTTTCCTTTTCAGCTTGAAGTTTTGCAGCTTGTTCTGGCCTTACGTTAAATCCTATAATAATTGCATTTGAAACACTTGCAAGTGTTACATCTGTTTCTCTTATACCACCTGTTGAAGCGTGTAATATTTTAACTCTAACTTCATCAGTAGATAGTTTTTCAAGAGACTCTTTCATTGCTTCTACAGAGCCTTGTACATCAGCTTTAATTATTATATTTAATTCTTTTAAATTACCCTCTTTTATTTGTCCAAATAAATCATCTAAAGTAATTTTTGATGTTTGTTTTATTAAACTTCTACGTGCATCTGCTTTTTTCTTTGCAATAAGTTGTTTTGCTACCTTTTCATCTTCTACTTCATAAAATAAATCTCCTGTTTGTGGTACTTCAGAAAGTCCTAGTATTTCAACAGGTGTTGATGGACCAGCAGCTTTTACTTTTCTTCCCTTATCATCTTTCATTGCACGTATTTTACCAATTACATCGCCAACTACTATTGTATCTCCTACATTTAACTCTCCTCTTTGAACAAGCATTGAAACAATAGTACCTTTTTTCTTATCAAGTCTTGCTTCAAGTACAGTTCCTTTGGCTTGTTTATTTGGATTTGCTTTTAAATCTTTCATATCGGCTACAAGAAGTAACATTTCAAGTAAATTATCAATACCCTCACCTGTAACAGCAGATATTGGTACACAAATTGTGTCTCCTCCCCATTCTTCAGGTACAAGTCCTACATCTAATAACTCTCTTTTTACTCTTTCTACATCTGCCGTAGGTTTATCTATTTTATTTATTGCAACTACAATACTTACTCCTGCTGCTTTTGCATGGTCAATTGCCTCTATTGTTTGTGGCTTTATTCCATCATCAGCTGCAACTACTATTATTGCAATATCTGTTACTTGTGCTCCTCTTGCTCTCATTGCAGTAAATGCTTCATGTCCTGGTGTATCTAAGAAACATATCTCTCTATCATTTATTTTTACCTTATATGCGCCTATATGTTGTGTAATCCCACCAGCTTCACCTTTTACCACATTTGTACTTCTTAATCTATCTAAAAGTGAAGTTTTACCATGGTCAACATGACCCATAACCACAACAATTGGTGGTCTTGGCACTAAATCTTTTTCATCGTCTTCACTTTCATCAAATAATATATCTTCTTCTGTTACAACAACTTCTTTTTGTGCAGTAATTCCAAATTCTTGTGCTATCAAAAAAGCTGTATCAAAATCTATTTCTTGATTTACGGTTGCCATTATCCCAAGTGCAAATAATTTTTTTATAACCTCAGATGCTTGTTTTTTTATGCTTTCAGCAAATTCTTTTACACTCATTGTTTCAGGTAGTTTTACTTCTGTCATTGGAATAATTTTTGTTTGATTTACTGTTTGCTTTTTGTTTGCATTCTTTTTCTTAGATCCAGATTTTCTTGAAAGGTCGCTATCTCTTTCATATAAATCAAGCATACCTGATGAACTATTTACTTCTAGACCTCTTAATTTTGATGTTGCAACTCTTGAATGTTTTTCTCTTAATTTGTTTTTGTCTAGTTTTTCTTTTTTGTTTTCACTTAGTTTATTTTCATTATTATATTTTTTCTTATCGATAGAAATATTTGAATATTCTCTTGTTTCCTTTTGTTCCATTGGGATACTAGCAGCTTGTTTTATAAACTTATTAACTTGATATGATGTATTATCAGTTGGCTGTTTTCTAAAGCCGTTTTTTCTATAATCACCATTTGATTGTCTATTTTGATTATTATATTGTTGTTTTCTGTTATCTGTTTTTATATCTTTGTTATCTCTACTCTCTCTTTGATTTTGATGATTAAAACTATTTTGGGAATTTTGTTTATTAAATGTAGTTTTCTTTTCAAAGTTTTTATCTTGAGAATTTGCTTTTATTTGTGCTTTATCATTATTTTTTACTGCTTGTGCATTATTTGATTCAAGTTTTATCTCAGCATTACTGTCATTTACTTGAGCTACTTTTTGCTCCTTTTCTTCTTCTTTTTTCTCAATAGGTTTACCATTTCTTGTTATAATGACTCCTGCAGTTCTGTTTACACCAAATCTTGGCTTTCTATCAAAGTTTTGTCTTGGTTTTACAACACCTAAGCCCTCTTTATTATAGCCTAAATTTTCTTTATTACTGCTTTTTTTTACTTCTACTGTATGATGTGATTTTTTTATATCTCCCTGAATATTTGTAGATATTTCCTCAACTTCACTTTTGTCCCCTGCAGTGTTTATAACCTTAATATTTCTACGAATTATATGCATTTGTTGTTTCTTTTCAGTTTCTTTAGCTGCTTTTGGTATAGCATTCATACTTTCTGCTTTTACTTTTTCAACTACACTTTCATCAAGAGCTGATAAATGTGATTTTACTTCTATTCCCATTTTACTTAACTTATTTATCATTTCGGTATTATCAAGTCCCAATTCTTTTGCTAATTCATAAACTTTCATTTTTCCCAAAATTATTCCCCCAATTCATTTTCTAGTTCATCTATTACAATATTTAATTTGCTTAAGTCAATTTTTAGATTAATTTTCAACTTTCCCTTTTCTATCATATTTTTTAATTTTTCTAAACAATTTCTATCCTTACATATATATATAGCTCTGCTATTTTCCTTTTGCAGTTTATCATATACTAATTCATGAATTTCATTATTTGCTACTCTAAAAAGTTTTTCTTTTTCTTGTCTTTTCCTACATACTATACAGCTACGAATAGCTTTATGCTTTTTTTTCTTAATATTGTTCATACTACCTATATTATTATTATTTTCCTCTAATTTTATACTATTCAACTACTACCTCTTTTATTTGTGTTTCAGTTTTTATATCAATGTTCCAACCAGTAAGTATTGCAGCAAGTCTTGCATTTTGTCCTCCTGCACCTATTGCATAAGAAAGCGCTTCATCTGGTACAACAACTGTAGCTTGTTTTTCTTCATCATTTATATCTATTGCAAGTATTGGTGCTGGTGCAAGTGCATTTATTATAAAACTTGGAGCATCATCACTATATGGAACTACATCTATTCTTTCTCCACCTAATTCGTCTATTATAGGTTGAATTCTCATTCCTTTTTTACCTACTAAACTTCCAACTGGATCTACATTTTCATCATTTGAATAAACTGCTACCTTACTTCTACTTCCTGCTTCTCTTGCAACTGCTTTTATTTCTACTATTCCGTCTATTATTTCTGGTATTTCTATCTCAAATAATCTTTTAACAAAGTTTGGCGATTTTCTTGAAAGCACTATTTGTGGGCCATATTTTCCTGAATCTGTAACACTTTCAACATATGCTTTTATTCTTTGATGAGTTTTTAATTCTTCATTTTTTATTTGTTCCTTTGGTGGAATAATTGCTTCAACTCTACCAAGATCTACAATTGTTCCGAATTTATCTGTTCTTTGCACAACACCTACTACTACTTGATTTACTTTGTCGCTATATTGAGTTAATACAAGATCACGCTCTGCTTCTCTAAACCTTTGAACCATTATTTGTTTTCCAGCTGCTGCAGCAATTCTTCCAAAGTTTTTAGGTGTAACTTCTATATTTACAGTATCACCTATTTTTGCTCTTTTTGTTATTTTTTTAGCTTCTTCAAGTGTTATTTGTGTGTTTTTATCTTCTATTTCTTTTACCACTTCTTTTACAGCGTATACTTTTATACTATCATCTTTTACATCTACAACTATAGTTTCGTTTGTGTCATAATTCTTTTTATATGCTGCCTCTAATGCTAATTTTAATGATTCTATTAAATATTCTTTTGTTATTCCTTTTTCTTGATATAACTCATCTATTGCACTAAACAATTCTTTTGAACTAATTTTTTCACTTTTCATTTTTTTATCCCCCTATTAAAACTTTTTAAGTTCATTTAAATTTACTTTACTTTGCTTTATTGAACTATCAAAATCAAATGTAGTATGTGCTGATGATATTTCAGCTACGTTTATGTTTATTACTTTTCCGTCTACTTTTATACTTATTATACTATTTTCTTCATCAACACTTTCAAGAATTCCAATAAATTCTTTTTTTCCATCAATTTTTTTAAATAACTTAACAAATATTTCTTTTCCGGTATATTTTTGGTATAATCGTATATTTTTTAATTGTCTTTCAAGACCTGGAGATGATACTTCAAGTACGTATTCTTTTTTTATTAATTTGTCTATATCATCTTCAATAGTTCTACTTACAAGTTCACAATCATCAATGCTTACTATTCCGTCTTTATCAAGTACAATTCTAATAATGTTTTTACCGCCTTCTATTATATCTTCTACATACTCAATTTCAAAGCCTAAGTTATTTACTTTTTCTTTGATTTCTTCTTCTACTAGCTTTTCTTCTTTTAAACTCATATAATTCTCCTAAAACTAACTTTTATGAATAAGTGAGAGGATTTTTTTACCCTCTCACTTCATTATGTCATAACCATTATACATCAGTTTTTCCAAAAAATCAAGTTTTTTTCCTTATTTTTCTTATTTTGTAACAAAATTGTAACATTAAATAACCTATCTAAAGTTTTAATAGTCCTTTTAATCTATCAATATTATCAATTTGTATTTTCATAAATCTATTTGCTATGTTTATAACATAACCATTTTTTATACTAAATTCGGCTAGTCTATCTTCAAATTCATTGATATTTACATTACTTGCTTGTATTAATTTTTGAACTATATCTTGTAACTTGTCATCTTCTGTTATATTATTATTTACATTGACATAGGTTGCCATTTTACTTAATACACTTACATCATGAAACTTTTTTGTTCTTCGTTCTATCATTTTTTTTGCTGAGATTGCTATTTTTTTTATTTCGTTAAAATATTCAATTATATAATCATATAATTTATCTTCTTCTTTTCTTTTTTTTAATATTATTGCAACTGTTTCTTGTTCCATTTTTGCAACTTTATATATATACTCTAATATTTCTATTTCATCTTTCATATTCTCACCTATATTTATATTTTGTGTTTTTGCAAGTTTTATACAAAAAATATGAGTTAATACTAGCAAGACTAACTCATATTTTATTACAACATTATAATTTTATTATTAATTATCTAATATAACAACTTTTATATTTTTGTACAATTTTCGTAATTATCACTAGATATATTCTCTGCTCTCCAAATTTCATCTACATAAGTACATCCAGTTATAGTAGCATAATTTGTACAATTATATATTTCTACACAGTCAATATAATATGCAAAAGAACTAAAAATACTAACATCCTTATTTACTCTCGTACTCATTAGCACTATAAAGCTTATTCCTTTTTATCTTTTTTCGTTTTTAAACTAAAATACCTATGCTAGAATATTCTCCCCTATTCTAACATTGACCTTTTTATTTCTTTTTTATAGTTTTTTCCTCTTTTGTTTACATATTTCGCTTATTTTTTAATGTGTAGTATGTATGGTGTTTTCATATCTTTTTTCTCTCTTGTTTACATAGTTTTTTCTTTCCCTTACACATTTATTTTAAATCATATCTAACCTTTTTTCAATACTTTTTATTAAAAAATTCCTCTAATTTTATATTCTAAAAAGTTACATTTCCGCCAAATCTTTCTCTTAATTTTTCCTTTGAGCTTACACTTAAATTTGGATTTCCTCTTAAATCTATTTTAGTTGATGGATCAAGTTCAAGAAGCGCACTTGCATCTATT
>CANRQA010000040.1 GCA_947632635.1 uncultured Clostridia bacterium
ATTTAGTTGCAAATGAAGAAATTGAAAAATATGGTTTAGGAACAATGTGCAAAAAAATATTTACAAGTTGGTTTAGTATGCTACGAAGTTAATAATAAATTTATATATTTATAAAAAAATGTTTTGCTTTACTTAACAGAGTCGGTTTTATAAAAAAATTACACAACTTTAATTGATAAATTATAATTCAAAAAGCAAAAAGAATCATAATTGTTATCTTTTTGCTTTTTTTAATTATTTTCAAAATTAATTTTTTTATATACAATATTTTTATATAATAAAATTACATATTAATAAGATTATTATTTATATATTCTGTTAATTTTTCATACTTTTCTGAATAAACATAACTTTGAGGTGGTATAAAATTATACTTTTCTTTTAATTCCTCCAGTTTTATACATTTTTTTAGGCTCATTATTTTACCAATTTTATATGCATATTTTGATTTCTTTTCTCCATTATTGAATTCTTTGTTTCCTATTCCTATCTCATCAATTTTTTTAGGATACTTAAATATTTTATCTATATTTATTACATACTTAATTCTTGCAATAGGTAATGTTTCATATACATATATTCTTTTAAAATCTTTTTTTGGTAAATATTTCCTAAATTCATAATTTTTTTTACCTTCTAAAATTAGCTTTACAAACTCTGGTTTTATACTTAAATATATTCCTCTATCTTTCATCTTCTTCAAATCTTTTCATAAAATAATATATACTATAATTTCTAAATAACTTATATGGTTCTTTTATCCATTCATTTGTTATTTCATATATTTTTTCTAATCCAAAATAACCTTTAATATTTATTAGATTCTCATAATTTAATAGATACTTAGGTAAATCACTATAAGCTCCCTCTTTAACATATAAACTCTTTGATAGTTTAGCACCTGACCAATCTGTTATCAATGGACAATATATAATCATTGGTAAGTATTCTACTTTATAATTTAGCATACTTGCTACCTTATATAATAACTCCTCTTGATAAAATCCTGAATAATCATTACCAGTTATTCTAATGATTTCATAATCATATTTTTTACTTTTATTAATATTTCCATATACCATACCTCTTATCAAGTTTCTAAGTGGAGTGCTATATTCTAGTAATTTAGTGTCTTTATAATAATTAATCTTAAATTCACCATGTTTTGGACAATAACAAGTTATTATATTTTCATTATATTTGTTATTAATACTATTTTTATCAGTTAAACCACATTTAGGGCAGGAAATCCTTATCTTTAAATTTTGATACTTATAATCTAAATATTTACTAATTTCCTCTCTATTAGAAATAATTTTATGCACAACTTTTTTTACTTCATTTTGAGCATTGTATTCTTTTTGGTATCTAATTTCATATTTAATATTAGTTTTATTTTTTAAAAATTCTAATATTTCAATAAATTGTGGCATATATTTGTCTATAATTCCAGTATTTTTTAAATTTTTTTGATATTTTATTGAATTTATTATTATTTGTTCTGATGGTGCAGTATCTACTACCTCAAAAATAACGCTACAATTTATATCTTTATATTTTTTATGAAACTCTTTGGCAAATGAAAAAGCTAATGAAAAAACACTTATTGTACCAAAATGAGGTGAGGAATTTGGTTGTGCTCCAATACTTATTTTTAAATTATTTTTTCTTAATTTTGAATGTACATACTCTAATAAATTATCTTTAAATACATAAGATGCACCTCCTAAAGGATAATATATATTATCTCCACACTCTATTATCATATATTTATTTCTCCATTTCTTTAATATATTGTTTTAACTCATTTATAATTTTTTCTTTTTCTTTTAGGTATCCATCTGAAGTATTTATATAAACTTTTTTAGTTGGTGTTATGGTATCTATAAATCTTATTAATTCAGATTGGTGATAATTTTTATCAATAAAAATTAATATATTTTTTTTCATTTGACTAGCCCATCCAATTTCAACTGATACACCCATTGAATCTTCTGGAATAGCCACTATGATATCTGCATTTGTTACTTCAAAATGATCTTTAGGAGTGCAAACTTCTCCACCCCCATTTTTCTTATCTTGTCCAAAAGCTTCTTTTTCTAGTGGATAATAAACATTTTGGCATAATTTCTTTAATATTTTATTTACTTCATTTATTACTTCTAAAAATTCTTTTTCGAACCCTTTTCTAACATACTTTGAAATGGGACATGCTATATATATTTTTTTATCTATTTTCACTTTTTTACTATACCTTTCTTTTTCGTTTATTTTTTACAATTCAATAATTCATTTCTAAGTATAAACTTGTTTGCATACTTCTTTTATGTATTTAATAACCTCATATGCTCCATTTAAGTTGCTTTTTTTATAATTTTTATTCACATTATAATTTTCTTCTAATATACTAGTTATATTATTTTTCATTTTTTCTACATAATTCTTACTACTTGATTTTTTTATTTCTAAATATATTTTTTTTACAATTTCACTTTCTGTTTCATTTATATCTTTTAGATTTTCCAAACTTAAGCTAGATTTATTCCAAAAAATAACTTTATATTTATGTATAATTTTTTTTGCATATTCAACATTATAAAACTGACTAAGATTTTGTGGTGGTAAAAATATCGTTTCTTTATCTAAATTCATTGTTTCAAAAATTGTAGTTAAACCTGGTGAAGTAAAAAAAATTTTACTTTGATTTACAACACTTAAAAATTGTTTTTGTTTATAAGTTTTAACTTCTACATCATAATCCTTTAATTTTTTTTGAACTTTTTTTACAGCATCACTTCCTGCTGTTATGATTATATTATAATTATATTTACTTTTTAAGATTTCTATTAATGGAATTATTGTAGCTTTTATATACTCTTCTCCGTTTCCTACAGGTGAATGTAGACCTCCTAAATTTATTACTATACTTTCTTCTTTTAATAATATTTTCGTTTCTTCTATTTTAGGTATAATTGGGTTTATCCATTTTAAGTTTTTTACATTATCAAATATTTCTTTTGATTCATTTGTTAATTTTATAGATTTTTGAGCACAATATACATCTACATTATAAGGTACTTTCCCAAGTTTAGCATCTTCTTTAGTCCACATAAAAGGCAAACTATCCACATATATTACCTTTATTCCTATTGATTTTAAATATCTTGCATATTTATTTTTTAGTACAACTAAAGCATAATGTATATTATTTTCATTTAAAAAATTTTTTATTTCTTCTTCGTCTTCTGTCCATAATTTTTTAGAAAAAACATCTTTTTCAAAAATATTTATATCGAACTTTTGACCACAAGCATACCATTCAAATTCGTCTTTACTTGCATTTACAATTGATGCTAGTTTTCCGCACTGGTCCTAATCCGAAGTTTGTTGTTATTGCTACAATTTTCTCTTTCATCTTTCTTCCCTCATATATTCTCCATTAGAATAAAATTTATTTTGATGAATTATTTCATCTGCAAGCGATGACTGTTCTATGCACATATTGTTATATAGTCCCAAACCTATTTGCTTTCTATTCTCTATACCAAATGTATGGAAATCTGAGCCACAGCTTTCTAATAAATTATACTTATTAGCTAAATCCTTTGCTAAATCATTATCTTGTTTATCTGCCATTGCATGAAATGTTTCTATTGCATCAATTCCCATACTTTTAAAACAACTTACCATTTTTTCTAATTCATTATATGGTAATTTAGTTTGATAAGGATGTGCAAAACTAGAAAAACCTTCTGCTTTTTTTATTAAATCAATTCCTTCTTCTATATCAAGAGTACATTTTCTATAAATTGGCTTTATCTGTTCAAGACATTTTATTAAAATATCTACTTCTTCTTTTTTATATTTGTTAATGTTAATAGTATTTAAAATTCTTTTCTTTAGCCAACCATATTTAGAATAGTCAAAATCTTTAAAATCTTCTGAATCTAAGAATTTCAATTTTTTTAATAACATTTGTATGTAAGCATAGTTTCCTTCTGTTCTTGCATTTTTCATATTAATCATTGCTTTCATTAGGTCTCCGTTTTTATCAATTGCATCATATGATAATAAGTGTATTCTAATTTTTTTATCTCCAACATAATAATCTGTACTTAACTCTGCACCCGGAATAAGTTTAATAGACTTATTACCTATAGTTAAACTTTTGTACTTTTTTCTTTCCAATAAAAAATCATGATCAGTAATTGATAGTACTCCTACGTTATTTTTGTTAGCTTCTTCTACAATTTGTTCTGGAGTTAATATTCCATCAGAATTAGTAGAATGAATATGCATATCAATATAATATTTACCCATAAATACCTCTTAATAAATATAATTATTAACCTTTAAATCTACTATTGCATTAGCAATAGTGTTTTCTTCATTTTCGCTTAAAATTGGTGGTATTGATATAACCAGCATTTTAGATACTATATTTTTAGTTTTTTCACAACTATTTTCCTTTAAGTCTTTATCAGTAAGTTTATTATCTTTAAAAAGCTTATTATCAAAGTAAAGTCCATTCCACATTTTTCTTACTTCAACATTATATTTATTTTTTGTATTTTCTATTATGTCTTTTATTTTTTTTTCGTCATTTGCAAAAAATATAATATTCATACCTGTGTCACCATTTGAATCTTTACTATATAGAATACTTGAAATTTTATAAATCTCAATTTTTTTTAATATATTTTTTCTTGAATTTTTTTGTTTCTTATGCATATAATCTAATTTTTTCATTTGTTCATATAAAATTGCACTCGTTATATTATTAATCCTATAGTTCTGTCCAAATAAACATGTATTTGAATCCCAATTTGGAAATCTATCCCTAACAGCACCCATATCCGTATAATTTCTTGCTCGTTCATAAATTTCTTTATTGTTAGTTACTATAGCTCCTCCTTCTCCTGATGATATTTGTTTAAATTGTTGAAAACTATATATCCCAATATCTCCATAAGTTCCTGCATATACTTCATTACATTTAGCTGAAAATCCCTGACAAGCATCTTCTATAAGAAATATACCTTTTTTTCTTAATTTATCTCTTATTTTACTTAAATCAAAACATCTTCCTTGCAAATGTGTTACAATAACTGCCTTGCATCCTTTATCTATTTCTTTATCTAAGTCATCTAAATCAATTCCATTATTAAAATCTATGTTCATAGGAATTGGTATTGCCCCAACTAATTTAACTGCTAATGCTGTTGCTATATATGTATATGAGCTAACTAATATTCTATCTTTTGGTTTTATATTTATTGCATTTAAAGCTGTAATTAATCCTGCTGTTCCATTTATTACACCTAAACAGTATTTAATATTCATTTTATCTGTTATTTGTTTTTCAAATTGCATAGTATAAGGATATTCTGTTTTTGAATATCTAAATATCTTCCTTGATTTAATTACATTTTTCACTGCTATTTCTTCTTTGTTATCAAATAATAAACTTCCATATTCATTTGGATTTATTACTCTATTTTGGTATGTTTCCATTTTAACATCCTCCATATTGAATTTTTTCTTGTTTTTAATAAGATTATATAATTTTTATTTTTATTATAATTTTCAAAAAAATATCTATGATTTTTTAAAAATGGAATCTTTTCTAATGAATTTTTATATGGTAGTTCAAATTTTATATTTAGTTTATTTAATGTATCTATCATTTTTAAATATTCACTTTTGCTTTTTGTCCATATAGGATATCTATTCCATACGCCTTCAGCTATATAAAAACATTCAAACTCCTTATATTTATCTAAAATAATATTTCGTATTTTTTTTGCTATAAAAATTTGTTTTTTTACATTCTTATTACCTATTAATTTTAATTTATTAAATTTTAATTTAATGTTTTTAGGTAATATATAAGGTAATACTATTTTTTCACTTTGTCTGGAATTTCTAAAGTTTGAATCTATTATTTTGTTTATTTGATTATCATTTGAAAAAATTCCTCCGCCTATTCCAAATGATAATTGCTTACTTTTTCCAAATGATGTTACTACATAATCACTTTGATCTCCTATATCTTCTATTCCCCAACTTTGTGCTATATCTTCAATAATTTTTATATCTCTATTTTTTATTATTTCTTTTACTTCTTTAACATTTATTTTTATTCCAAATTGATGAACAAGAATTATTGAAGCAATATCATCATATTTTTTTAGAATTTTTTCTAAATCTTTTTTACTTAAGACAAATCCATTATAAGGATTTACTATTATAGGAATTCCTCCACTTCTCAGTACACTTAATAAAATACTATGACATACATTATTAGGCATAATTACTTTTTTATTGTTAACATTTATAGCATTTAAAGAAATTTCTAAGGCCATCTCTCCAGAATATGTAAAAATTCCATTTTTCTTTTGGAAGTATTCTGCAAATTTTTTTGCTTCCTTATAATTATTCATATATTTTTACAATTCCTTCCATCTTATTTTATAACATAATTATATTTTAAAAAGAAAAAATATCATTATCAATAATATTTGGATTTTCAGCTAAATAAACGTTAAGAGGTTCACATCCTGTACATACTCTGTTCCCATTTTCATTTAACCATTTTCTCATATTATCTGTATTATTATTTATTGATTTTTCTGATTTTTTTACTTTTATTTGCTCTGTCCTATGTGATGCACAATTACAAGGTATTACTTCATTTTTATCAGGAATGTAGAAACTAATTCTTTCAGCTGTACCACATTTAGTTAATGGTCTATATAATTTATTATCATAAAACATATTATGTATTTCTTCTTCTGTTCTTCCACCCCACTCTTTTGAATATCCTAAAAATTTAGGTCTATTTATATTCATAACTTCCATTTTGAATTTCTTATATTTTTCAATATATTCTTCTTCTTTATTTTCATCACTCCATAATACTTTTGATGATTTTAATGGTATTATAGACCACATATCTATATCATTTTTAATTAAAAGATTTAAAATATTCATTAAATCATCAATATTATATTTACTTACAACTGTATTTACTCTTAATATAATATTTTTATTTTTCTCTTTAAGTATTCTCATTCCTTCAATAACATTATTAAATAATCCATTTAAATTTCTAATTTTATCATGAATTTTAGGTGTACTACCATCTAAACTAAATATAACTTGATCAATTCCTGCATTTAATAATTCTTTATATTTTTCTTTAATTAAATATCCATTAGAAATAATTGATGTTTTGTATCCTTCATCTTTACATTTTTTTATAAAATATGAAATATCTGGATGAAGTAAAGGTTCTCCACCTGTAAATCTTATCATTTTGTAATTTCCATTTTCTTTCATATATTTTATAATATATTCAATTTGTTCTCTTGTAATATTATAGGATTCAATATTATTTGCATACTTACACATGAAACATCCTGCATTACATTTGGTTGAAATTCTAATAAACATAATCATTGATTTTTCAATCATTTTATTAACTCCTTTTATAAATATTTCTAATTCCTTTATTATTTTTAAAATTAGTATAGTTTCTTTCATCCCATGATTGTCTTTTTTGTTTCAGTTTATTTATTACATTTATATCTCCAAAACAAATATCATATCTCTTTATTCTTTTTGTTTCAATTAAATTTTTAACTAGATTTGGTCCTCCATATAAATCAATCATTTTATATTTTTTTTGATTATTAAACATATCATATATTGTTAGATACGTTCCTGGTGAATATTTTTTATATTCTTCACAATAAGAAGTTTTTAATTGTCTTACTTCTCCATTGAATATAGCATCTATTCTATATGCAATTGGCTTATCATCATCCATTGCTACTGCAATTTGAGCTATTCCTTGTTCAATTAACTCATTATAATAAATAAGCTCACTATAATTACTATTCATATCTTGTCCAAAATCACTTTTCCATGATTTTTCTTCTATGAATGATAAAATTTCTTTAACATTTTTTTGTGTAAAATATTTTATTTTTAATTTTTTTTCGAACTTTTTAATATTTCGAATTGAAAAATATTTATTATAACCGATAAATTCCAGTAAGTTATTTATTTTATTTGGTTCTACAATAGAAGTATATAATCTTTCGTATATTTCAAATTTTTTATTGTTTTTAATTTTATTTAAGAAAGCACTATTTTGGTAAACTAACGGAAAATATAAGGTTTTATTAAAAAATGTATAAATATATTCAATAAAATTTTCAATATTTTTATAATTATTATTTGTATATATTGGGTTAATATTCATACAACATTCTTCAATTTCATTATCTCTATGTTTGAATGAAGTAATTAAACTAAAGTCATCACTTATAAAAGTATTAATTTCATGTGATTTATATAATGCATATAAGTTTTCATAGCTTAATTGATAATTTTCTTTTTTTAATAGCATTTTATTAATATATTTTTTTTCTTCTTCTAACTGATTTATATCCTTTATTATGATCATATTATTTCCTTTTAATATAATGATTTATCTATAATATCCATCCATTTTAAATAATTTTCATTTAGCATTTCTATTCCATAACCTTTTAAAAATTCTTGAATCATAAATATTTTTTTATTTATTTTTAAACTTTTTATAAAATAATAAAAATCAAAATATTTACTTGAAACGCTTAAATCTCCTAAATCTATAAAACTATACTCTTTTTTATTTTTTATTAATATGTTCGGTAAGCTATAATCTCCATGAATTAAAACTTTATCAGTTGGTTTGTTTTCTTTTAGAAAATTAATTATTCTTTCCTTTTTTTCATTCGGATATGTTTTATTTATTTCTAACATTATACTATCTAATCTATCTAAACAATTACTTAATAGTATATCTACAGAATTATTATTAAATTTACATTTATCAATATTTATACTATGTATTTTTTTTAAATTTCTTCCTAAATCATAACCTATATCATCAAATTTAAATGCTGGAATCCCTTCTTTAAATTCCATTATTAAAACTTTTTTGTTGTCTATTTCATTCCAATAATATACTTTTGGACAATTTAACTTTCCTTCTAACCATTTCAGTCTTTCATATTCGTCTTTTATAGATACTCTACTTGGTAATGTTTGAATTTTTAAAATAATATCTTTATTATCTTTATTTTTTCCTTTCCAAACTCTTGAGACAGACCTACCTATATTAATTTCTTGTAAGCTTTCAGCATCTAATATATTAATTAGTTCTTTATCCAATAGTTCATTTTTTAAAGTTTTATTAATTTTTATTCTACATGAAAAAATATTTTTATTTCTATCTAATTTAATCTCATTAATTAATTCATCTATATTATTATAATTTCCAAACAACTTTAGTGGTATCATTTTAAATACGTCTTCTATACTTTTAAATGAATTAATGCTTGTTATCTGTGCTTTATATTTTTTATTTGTACTTGTATCAACTAAAAATACTATTTCATTATTAGATATGTTTTCTTCTTGAATAATAACCATATTTTGAGTACCATTTTTCAATCTATTTATTACATTTTTATGCAGATTAATTTCTTTCATTTTATCTTCCTTCCTGGTATATTAATACTTCTACTTAAAATATCTTCATAATTTTTTTTAGTCTTAGCAAAATGTATATATGGATATAATAAGCTTTTTGTATTGAATGTAGAAAAGAAGTCATCTATACTTTGTATTACCGAACCTTCAAAATCAAAATATTTTATATGTAAATTATCAAAGCACCAATTAATTGCATTATATATAATTAGTGGTATACAACCTCTAATAGTAGATTCATTTTGCCATGTATGTAATAAATAAGCATATTTATTATCATATATTACTATTGCACCAGCAATATTTTTATCTTCTTCATAAGCATTAATTACTATTCCTTTATTTTCATTTATTAGATTAATTGCCATTAGCTTTCGTTTTTCTTTTTCATCATCTTTTCCTTTAATTGCAATATTAAAATTAAAATTTTGAGCATCTCTATTTATAACTATTTTAATTGTTTTTGATGCATGGTTAATATGATTTCTTAATTTAGTATCTAAATTTTTTAATAATAATTTATTATCAATAACATTAGTACTTCTAGCTTCCACTATTGCTCCTAAAGCCTGTATGCTAGTAATTTCTTCAAAGTCTGGTGATAATGGAATATATACAACCTCATATTTTTGAAAAATATATTTATATATTTCATAACAAATCTTTTTTCTACGAATTTTATTTAAATCAGCTATAAAAATAGGAGAAGAATAGGGTAAAAATCTATACTTACGTTTTACCCATTTTTCTTCTCCATTAATAAATAAAGGATAAGCATATAATGCAACAATATTTTCCCCTTTTAATATTTTAATAATTTCTAAATTATCATAAAATTTTATAGCAGTTGAATCCATATATATTGGCAAGTTTAAAATATTATTTTCTTGTATAATTTTGGAATATTCATTAATATCAATTGTTTTTATTTTTATTTCTTTATTATTCAAAACTATACCTTCTTTCATAAAATAATCTCTATCTTTCAATATCTTTTATGTTTCTATTTTTTTTCTTTTTGTTTGTTTTTTTTTCTTTTTCTAATGAGACAACTTTTTCTTCTTTACTTTCAATATATGTATTACTTGGAACTATATCTTTTTTATTTCTATAATAATCATAGTTTCCAGTATAACTTTTCGCTTTTCCATCATTTATTTCTATTATTCTTGTAGCCAATTTATTTGCAAAATATCTATCGTGTGTAACAGCAATAAGAGTTCCTCTATAATCTTGTAACGCTTCTTCTAAGACTTCTCTTGTATCAATATCTATGTGGTTTGTTGGTTCATCCATTATTATACAATTAGTATCTTGTTGCATTAAACATGCTAATTGAAGTCTAACCTTTTCTCCTCCTGATAAACTTCCAACATTCTTAAATACATTTTCTGCATTAAACATAAATTTCGACAATATCGCTCTTGCTCTTGTTTCATCTCCAATAAAAAATTTTGTAAATTCTTCTAAAATTGTGCTATTTTCATTCTTAAATTTAATTTCTTGTGGTATATATCCTATTTTTACACTATCTCCAACTTTAATCTCTCCAGAAGTTGGAATTATTTCATTCATAATTGATTTGATTAATGTAGACTTTCCAGATCCGTTGTTTCCTACTATACAAACTTTTTCTCCATATGATATATTCATATCCACTTGTTCTAATACAATATTGTCTCCTAATATCACTCCTAAATCTTGAACTTTTACTACTTCCTTACCTGATCTTGATTTTACATCAAAACTTAAATTAATTTTTTTCTTTTCTTCTGGCTTCTCTAATAGTTCCATTTTATCTAGTCTTTTTTGAATACTTGCAGCTCTTTTAAAAAATGCTTCTCCTCCAGGTGATGCCAGCCTACCAAACTCTTGAAGTTTTTTTATTGCAGCTTTCATCGCCTTAATTTTTTTCTGTTGATCTTCATAATTGTCAAATTCAGCCATTATTCTTCTTTCATTTTCTTCTAAATAGTAAGAATAATTTCCATTGAATACCTCTGCTTCTCCTCTTTCAATTAAGATAATTCTTTTAGCCACTTTATCTAAAAAATATCTATCATGAGAGCTTATCATTACAGTTCCTTTATAATTATTTAAAAATTCTTCCAACCATTCTATTGATTGTATATCAAGATGGTTAGTTGGTTCATCTAATAATAATATATCTGGATTACTATATAATATTTTTGCAAGATTAATTCTAGTTTTTTCACCACCACTTAGTATATTGTATTTTCTTTCCAATAGTTCATCAGATATTTTGCAACCTGAACATATTTTAGAAAATTTTTCTTCTAACTCATATCCTCCTTTGGTAGAAAATTCTTCTTCTAATTTACCATATTTTTTCATAAGTCGCTCTAGTTCTTCATCACTACTAGGATTTTGCATTTTTCTAGCTACTTCTTCCATTTCTTTTTCTATTTCAAAAAGTTTTTCTTGACCTAAATATATTATCTCTCTTACTGTTAGATTATTATTTTCAGCAGGTGGTATTTGTTCTAAATATCCAATTTTTGCTCCATTTCTTATTGCTTTCATTCCATCATCACAAGATTCTTTCCCTGAAATAATATCAAATATTGTTGTTTTACCAGCTCCATTTCTTCCAACTAAAGCAACTCTTTCTCCATTATTTATTTCAAGTGATAAACCGTTTAATACCTTCTTGAAACCAAAATCTTTTTTTACACCATTTAGTGCTATTTCAATCATTACTACCTCCTTGTGAAAAATTTATCAATTTATTTTTAGGCTATTTTTATATAAGTTCTTATAGTAATTATCTTCTAAATTTAATGTTTTAAAAAAATCTATTAATAATATTTTATATTTACTAAGTATTATCATATATTTTTCATCACTGTATTCTTTTAAGTTAATGTTTAATATTTTTGATATTTCTTTATCATATCCCAATTTAGATATTACAAATAAAGGAAAATCGTTTACACCATCTGTTTTTTGCTGATTCTTGTTAATATAAAATAAATATTTTATAATTAACGCGTATAATGGCCTATCGAATCCTAATTTATTAAAATTATATGTACCTATTAGTTTCTTTTCGTTATAATATGGTTTGTATGTTTTTTGATTATATAGATATATTTTTTCTTTCTTTATATCAAAACATAATAGTTTACCAAAAATAACATAGTTTATAGAATTATTTTTATTATGTAATTTAATTTTATCCGTGTAGTCAAATACTATTAAATCATGTATTTTCATTGATAAATATTTATTAAGAAATTTAAAAATTTTTTCTGTATCGTTTTTATTATATTCTAAATCTTTTAAATCTATTTTTTTTGTATTGCATTGCGACAAATTACTATCTATCATATTAGATTTCTCCTAAATTTATATAAAACACTTACATTATAGCATCTTTTAACAAAAATGTAAATATATTTATATTTTTATGTATACATTTTATGTGTTTTATTATTATAAAATTATATTTTTATTAATATGTAAAAAGTTTTAATATAAGCTTAAAATATTAATTTTTTATGCTATTAATAATCAAAAACAAATAATTTATTTAGAATTAATATTTTTTTCTATATTTGTAAATAATAATATTATTAATTTATAAAAAGGAGAAGATTTTATGGAAAATCAAAATTTAAATGTTTTAGATGAAGTTAACAAAGGTGCTACTATGGGAATGGATGCTATTTCAATAGTATCTGAAAAAGCCTCTGACCCAGATTTTAAGAATGTGTTAGACACAGAATATAATAAGTACAAAGACATATCTATAAGAGTTAATGAGTTATATTCTAATTATAGTAGTAAAGAACCACATGAAACAAATGCAATGAATAAAATGATGACTTGGTACGGAGTACAGATGAAAACTATGACAGATGATACAACTTCTAAATTAGTAGAACTTTTAATGCAAGGAACTAATATGGGAATAATTGAAGGAAGAAGATTAATTAATCAAAATGAAAATAATTTAGCAGATGATGTTAAAAACATTTTACATGACTTTGTGGTAATGCAAGAAGATAGTGTTGAAACTTTGAAAAAATACTTGTAATTACAATCATTTATTTACATTTACATTAAGTTTATCGCCTTGATGTAATGACATTTTCTAACAGTTTACAGAAAGAATTAAGCTAACCCTTAATTCTTTTTATACTATATAGATTATTTTATTATTTGGAAAATATTTTCTAAGATTCTCTCTAAAAAATTTCTCTCCCTCATCTCTTATATCTTTTTTATACCAATACTTTCCTCTACCTCTTCCTGTCATTAAATTTTTATCATATAAGTTAATAGCATTTGGATATGCTTCTTCATTTATTTTTGTATGAATATAACT
Source organism: uncultured Clostridia bacterium (assembly GCA_947632635.1). Taxonomy (GTDB): domain Bacteria; phylum Bacillota; class Clostridia; order TANB77; family CAG-465; genus CAG-465. The sequence goes on from CANRQA010000040.1 coordinate 13,898, forward strand.
ATATGTCATAAAAATTACTTCAAAGAATAATTCTTTCTTTACCTTTTGAGAAAGCTTAGCATATAAATATTTTATTAGTTCTAAATACTTTTCCTCCCAATTTTCTAAAAATATAACTGGTGCAATTAATAATCCAATTTTATAACCTGCTTCTTTTAATTTATTAATTGCATTTATTCTCGAATCTAAATTGGATGTTCCAAATTCTACTTTTCTTATTATTTCTTCTGGATTAACACTAACTCTTATAATTATTTTTCCTTTATGATCAAGTGGAAGAATACTATCAACCATATCAAATTTAGTAGGAAATGTTAAATATCCTTTTTGTGCATTTTTAAAATTTTCAATAGTCCAAACTAAATTATTAGTTATAGTATTTTCTAATATCAAATCACTATTACTTCCTATTTCAAATGTTAAGTCTTTTTCTGATTTTTCTGCTGTTTTTATAATTTTTTCCAGCATCTCTTCCCTATTTACAAATAATCTTAAATATGCACATTTGTTGTAATTGCATACTAAATAACAATAAAGACAAGAAGCGGTACAACCTGATGATGTATATGGTACTAGATAATCTGAAATCTTGTGATTTTCTACAAATTTGTGAGTTTTCCTTATTCCAATAATTAAATTCTTTTTCATTCGTGGAAACTCTTTATTTTCTTTTTTTCTCATTTCTTCAATATTGTTATGATTTTCTATTTGAATTTTAGGAATATCTTTGTATTTTTCTAAAAGTTCTTTTCCTAACTTATAATTTTCAATATTTTTCTCAAAATAAATTGCATCTGGTATAAACATAAATAAACCTCCAATATTTTTAGTTTAACTAATTTTCTCAGTTTCATACTAAAA
>CANRQA010000041.1 GCA_947632635.1 uncultured Clostridia bacterium
AAAAGTTATGTTAAATTAAAGACAATGATTAAGATTTGTACGGAAAAAAGTTGTAAACGTCTACGGAGCGCGCTCCATAAGATAAAATCATCGCACTAATAATGTGGCGTTTATTTTTTTATAAGCAAGCAACATGCTAGTACTCCCACCACATCATTTTGAAAGGCTAAACCTTAACTATGTCAATAACATCAATTAAAGTATTAAAAATAATTTAAAACAATCTATACAAGATAACATCAATAATTTTGATAAAGGTTTTACAAAAAGAAAAAAACAATTCTAGAATTCTCTAACTAGGTTGTCTTTTATGTTTACTATAATTAATTTTAGCATATATAAGTTCATATGTTGAAGAACAAATTTGACCTAATATGGTACAAAATGGAGTTACTAATAAAGAAACTATAATTCTTATAATATATGCAATTATTGTATTAATGGTAGTCTTAAATGGCGAATATTCAATTTCTAAATAACACATTTTAATATTTTTAAACGGAGTCATAATAAAATCAACGATATGAAGTAAAACAAATATACAAACTATAAATATATTAGGATTATATATTGGATACATTATAACTCCCATTAATATTACAGAAATAATTAATAAAGATGTAAATTTTATTGCATTTTTAAAATGATAATCATAATCAAACTTTTTCTTGACAATGTCTATTTTGGCAACAGTTTTAATAGCACTAGATATATCCCATTGAATATCAGTTATCAAAGTGGCAAATGTTATAGCATTTATATATTTTTCTCCGAAAGAAAATGAATTACTAAACCCAAACAAGTATATTATAAAAAACATAATACTTATAGAGCAAGACACTGAATCATACTTAAAACAATTCTTTAAATTAAGCTTAAAATCAACTTTTCTTACATTTTTTATAAATAATACAATATCAAATATTGCTAATATGGATAAAGTAATGATTGAAATTAATATTTGATTTTTCGTAATAAGTGCTGTGCTAATTAAAATTAAAAAGTTTGTAATATTGAACATGAAAGAAATCTTATTTGCCTTTTCGTTTAATTCCAAATAGTATAATTTTGTTAAAATTAAATGAAGTATAGTTTGTAATAGTATTTGTAGTATTGAATATATGCAAAATATTAAATAAACATCCTTGTTCATATTCATAAAATTTATATAATATTCACAATTAACGGCAATTAATCCAAATAAAAATATACTTATTATAGTGCCATAAAAAATACCGTTGTTTGCACCATTTTCATTCTTGTCTTTAATTGAACTTACATTAGATCCTACACCAAATATTGAAATAATTATTCCCATAAGACATTGCATAGGATAAGTTAAAGTAAAAACATTTGTTAAATCTTTATTAATAATTACTCCAATAAAAAACCAAGTAATTATTGGCGTAAATGATGTTATAAATATATCAAATCCAATTCTTAATAATCGCTTCATTACATTACTCCTTTATTTTTAATAGAAGTTATACACTATACTAATTATACTATATATAGCCATCTTTTTCTATAATACTGTTGATAAAATTCAAAACTGATATAATTTATTTAATTTATTTAATTGATTTAGTCAACCACTCTTTACTAAAAGTACAGAGCTTTGCTGCAGACTAAAAGCCATGTCCAGCTAAAGCGATCTGCCATTTATCTTAAATATTTCATCTATATCATCTTTTAGATTATCTATATACTCTTTTATTATCTCTTCTGTCACTATCCCTACTGTCCTACAAAAATATCCATTTGCCTACATATTTTGTCCACAATATTTTTTACTTAATTCTTTATATTCACCTTGTAATATGCTTGAACTCCTACCTTTTAATCGCTTTGCTATTTCTGCAGGCAATATTGTTGGTGGACATAATATTAATATATGTATATGTTCTGCACCCACATTCCCTCGTATAATTGTTATTCCGTTTTGTTCACATACCTGTCTTATTATCTATCTACATCTTTCTGCTATTTTTCCTCTTAATATTTTATACCTATATTTTGTTGTCCATACTAATTGATATTCTATATCATATTGTGTATGACTTCCATGTTTTATTTTCTCGCTCCATAACAATTATACCACATAACAAAAAAATGTCTCCTAATTCTAAAGAATTTCTGCACTAAAAGTGCAGGGGGCTTACACCACAGACTACCAAAGACAAAAATCATAGGTGGATTAGGAGTTTTGATAAGGTTAAAGTATTGGATATAAAAGATAAATTAAGATTAGCTATATGTATTAACCAAAATAACAGCTCTGGTCTTATATATAACACTAAAAAATTATAAAAAGTTTAATAATCTTCTAAATAGAATATATGGAAGATATAGAACTACACTTATAAATTTTGAAAAATATAAAATTGTAATGTTTACAAAGTCTAAACTTATGAAGATGTCAAAAGAACAACAAAATCAAACTGCATTATATTTGTTTAATAGTGTAAATACTAAGAAATATCAAAAAATCGGACTTGCAAAATTATGTAAAACATGTTATAATAAAGTATAGGACTTTTTCAATATAAGTAGCCCTACAAAAATTTGGAGGGTACTATGTGTCCTCCAAACCATGTAATTTCATGTAAACAAAAAAATAAATAAGGAGGACAAAACATGAAAATCACAGAATTACAAGCTTATAAGAGACTCGAAGAAATGTTTGAGCGAAAAGGTTATTCACAGGGCATAAAAGATGATATGCCGATTTATTGTTGGGATAATGTTTGCTGCATTCCCGACAATTTAACACCTGGTCACTATGTATATGCCAACAGACATGGAAAAATTAAATTCAGCGATATTCCTGAGGAATACCGTACAAGAGAATTTTTCTTACACACATTATCAGGTGCATACGAGGATATTGTTGAATATGTCAAAGCAAATCCAGCAAAGTTTGACAAGCAGTTCTTTAAAGACCATATTGCAACAGATTATTATGGATTGGAGTTCACACTTAATGATTTTGAGTATATGCCACTTGAGTTCATCGATGAGGAGATGGTAGCATGTGCTATGTTCCGATCTATTAGTATGCGCTATACAGACAGACGCGGCGATTGTGCCGACTGGTTTTATTCTGTATATAGAAGAAAACCTGAAGTTTTAAAACAGGAGCTGTATACTCTCGGTGCTAGATGCTTTGCTGCAAAAAGACATGGAAAAAACAAGTTCTTAGATATTACACCTGAAGAATATAGGACACCAGAATTTTACTTTGCTCTTTGTCTTCAAAATGACACACCAGTAATGGAAGATATTCCTGAAAGTATCTTAACAACCAATTTCCTTGTTGAATTATTAAATGATAGTGCTGAAAATATTCAGTGTTTCAGTGAGGCTGCTCTTGAAAGAGAAGCACCTATGACAGGAAGAGGCAATGTGAAGTTCTGGCAAGCTGCTATAATAAACGATGGGTATCGAATTAGAGATATTCCCCTCAATGATGAAAGAGTTAAATTCTTTTTATCTATGTATGATAAAGATTCTACTGAATACGAATATGGTTTCAAAGAACATTATAAGAGATATCTTCGCGAAAAGAATTCTACTCCTAACCCTAAGAATGATGTGACTGAGTTAGCTGGTATGATGACCTTAGCTGGAGCATTATTCGGTATGGGAAATGATTCTGCAATTGACTTTGGCACTGATGTTATGAATATGGCAACAGACCGTCAGTCTATGCTTCCTATTCATTATGCTCATAGAGTACCTATTGAATATTCTAAAAGGTATGATAAAGAAGAATATCTGCTTGAAATCTATAAAAAGATAGGTATTAATGTATTACAGGAAGCAGACTGCTATTATTACAGCGTTGTTCTGCCTGAGAACATCTCTATCGTTCGGGATGATTATGGTTACTGCATAAAAGATTCTAACGGAGAGACTCTTATTCATTATTATGATATAGGACCCTTCTACGATAGAACGGTTACAGTTGACCAAATCTATGTAACTCTGTAATACGTAAAACTGTATTTTCAATAAAATATAAAAGACTTACGATTCTTAAAAGAGTCTCGTAAGTCTTTTATATTTTAGACATTTTTAATCTTTTACTTTAGTATTATATCATTTCTTGAACAATGCTTCCTTTTTTATTATCATATTCAAAAGTTGCATATGAACCATTAATCATCGTCCATTGTGGTGCAACATGACCAAAATCTACATCATAAATAACTGGTATATTCATATCATCAAAAATTTTATGCAAAACATCTAAATATGAAAAATCTTCTATCTGTGTGTTAACACTTGTTCTTCCAAAAATTATTCCATTTATATTTTTAAAATATCCACTAACCCTCATCTGCCATAATTTACGATATAATTCTAAAATATTTAATTCACAATCTTCTAAATACCAAAGCATCCCCTCTTTAAAGCTATTGCAAAACTCTACTGTTTTATCATATGGAGTTCCAAGTAGTTGTGAAATTGTATCAATACATCCACCTATTAGTCTACCAGAAAATTTGTCCTTTTCTTTACCATATAAATGATTATATTTTACTTGTTCTGTTAAATTATATCCAAAACGATTTTTATCTTCATTTGAATATTTTTCTTTTTCATATAGCTTAAAATTATATTGTACACTTTTCTTACCATCTTCTAAAATTTCAAATTGTTTTAAAAGTGAATTATCTATCTTTCCTATTCCAAAATCAATAATATTTGCTGTTGTCGCAGTTGCAATATTAAAGTTAGTCGTTAAATAAAAATTAAGCAAACTTGAATCTGAATAGCCTGTAACCCATTTTGCAGAATTATTTAATATAACTTCACTATTTATATACGGTAACATTTCCATTAAAAATTCTCCACCATAAACTTGAGCAATTAAACGTATATTATTATTTTCCCACAATTTCATAAATTCATTTGCTCTTGTTTTTCCATCAGCACTTACAAATTTTTCATTTTTTCTAACATTTTCTGTTTCTATAATATGGTAGCCCATATCTTTTATATTTTCATATGCTTTATTTAATCTATTATTATATACATCTCCTATAATTCCCATAGAAGTTGCAACTACACCTATAATATCTCCCTTTTTTATTTTTTCTGGATATTTTATCATTTTTCACCTCTTTATTAATTTATTATAACAAAAAATTATGTTGTTATATTATTTATTTGTTCTCCAAATTTTTCAATTAATGTCCTTTTTAAAACAGAATTTTCTTTTGTAGTTAAATTTGGATCAGTATTAATAATTTCTTTTGCCACACTTTGTGCATCTTTTAATACATTTATATCTTTTAATAAATTTGCAAGTTTAAATTCAGGAAGTCCTGACTGCCTAATACCAAAGAAATCTCCTGGACCTCTTAACTCTAAATCTTTTTCTGCTATATCAAAACCATTATTACTTTTTTCCATTATTTTTAATCTTTCTCTTGCTTTTAATGATTTGTTATTACTTTTTAAAATACAAAATGATTCATATGCTCCTCTTCCTACTCTTCCACGAAGTTGATGAAGTGCTGCAAGTCCAAATCTATCTGCATTTTCGATTACCATTACTGTTGCGTTACTTACACTTATTCCTACTTCAATTACAGTTGTAGAAATCAGTATATTTGTTTCATTATTTTTAAATCTTTGCATTATTTCATCTTTTTCTTTATTTTTCATTTTACCATGTAAAAATTCCACTTTATAACTTTTAAAAAATTCATTTTTGTATTTTTCATATAGGCTTTCAACTGATTTTAAGTCTAATTCTTCATTTTCTTCTACAAGAGGACATACAACATAAACTTGTCTTCCCTCATCAATATGTTTTTTTAAAAAGTTATTAAGTCTTGCCTCTAAATTATCTGTTATTGCATAAGTTTTTACAGGTGTTCTTCCAGGAGGCATTTCATCAATTATTGATAAATCCAAATCACCATAAAGCATTATTGCAAGAGTTCTAGGTATAGGGGTTGCAGTCATAACTAATGTATCTACTTGATTTCCTTTATTTGTTAGTTTCATTCTTTGCTTTACACCAAATCTATGTTGTTCATCAGTTATAACAAGTCCTAAATTACTAAATTCTATATTATCTTCAATTAATGAATGAGTACCAATTATTACATCTATTTCTTTTTTCTTTAACAGTTCAACTATTCTTTCTTTATTTTTTTTAGTAGTACTTGATGTAATAATCTCTGTTTTTATACCAAGTTTACTAAAATAATTACTTAATTCTTCATAATGTTGATTTGCAAGAATTGTAGTAGGTGCCATTAGGGCTGCTTGATAGCCATTTTTTACTGCCATGTATATTGCAACCGCTGCAACCATGGTTTTACCACATCCAACATCTCCCTGTACAAGTCTATTCATTAGTTTATTTGAAGTTAAGTCTTTTCTAATTTCTTCTATAACTCTTAATTGTGCATTTGTTAGTGAAAATGGTAACAGCTCTAAAAATGGTGTTATATCAACATTTTCATATTTATTTTCTTTTTCTATACCCAGTCCACTATTTTTTATTACCATTAATGCAAGTTGAAACAAAAACAACTCTTCAAATATTAATCTACGACGTGCAATTTCAACTGCTTTAAATGTCTTTGGAAAATGTACATTTTGCATAGCATAGTTTATCTCACATAAATTATGTACTTTCCTAAATTCATCATTAAATATATCTTGTACTAATGGCTTGTTTTCATATGCATTACTCATAAGTTTAAATAAATAGTTCTGTGTAATACCTGCAGTTAAACTATATATTGGATATATCCCCTGTATTTTATCTATTTGACTAACATCATATATTGTTGCACTTTCTATACAAGGTCTGCCATATTCAAATATTACTTTGCCATAAAATAAATATCTATTTCCCTCTTTTAGTCTTTCCTTTATATACTTTTGATTAAACCAAGTCATTTTGCAATTTCCTGTTTCATCAGTAACAATAGTATTTATTATCGCTAAATTTTTTCTTATTCTTTGAAGTTTTGCATCTCTTGCTACATCTGCTATAAAAAGAGCATATTCTCCGTCTATAAATTCATTTATTTTTTTTAATTTTGTCCTATCTTCGTATGCTCTTGGATAATATTCTATTAAATCTTTTATTGTATATATTCCTAAATTATTTAAAAGTGCTGCTTTTGTAGGGCCTACGCCTTTTAAATACTGAATATTATTTTCTAAATTAAGTGTTTCCATCATATCACCCACCATGTTAAACATTATATCACAAAACATTTGTTTATTCAATATTTAATGTTTAAAATGGTAACAAAAAAGATAGCAATTAAGCTATCCATAAAAATTTAAGTTATAATATTACTTACGAAAATCTTACTTTTCCTGCCTCTTTATATATCTTATCTAATTTATTTGTTATTATCATATATATACTTAAAATACACTTTCACCCATATCTTCAAGACTTTCACTTAAATCATAAAACTTTCCTTCATTGTTAAAAGCAACTGTAGTAACCCAACCGCCACCATTAGGTACACCAGAGCTTGCATTTTGAATACTAACAATATTTGTAACATTTTTTATTTTACCATATGATTTAAACTCTCCTGTCTGTGCAATTTTTCTTAATGGCATATACTCTACAGTTCCGTCTTTCATCAAAAAGAATAAAATTTCATAACCTGCTGCTTGACCAAAACCACCTAAATATATATCAACAATTTCTCCATCAAAATTATCTATTTCATACTCTTTCTCATTTACAGTTCCATCATTTGGTGTCCATAAAAATATACTATTAAATTTATTCATATCAACACGTAAATTTAAAACATTATTATAAATATTACATACCATTCCGTAATATTCATAATTTTCTGATAATAATTTTCTATATATAGCCTTTCCTTCACTAGCTCTATTTATGCAATTTGAAGCATCAAAATTAAACATACCATATTTTTCAACTACTTTTTCTACTATTTTTTCATTAGAGTTTTCTGTATTAGTTTGACTATCATTATTGTTGTTTTCTTCTTTATTAATTTCTTCGTTGTTATTTTCCTGATTTTCTAATTCTGTTATTTGTGCTTGTAAGTTTTGTACTTTATCTTTTTCTTTATTTCCCATTATCCCAAAATATACTGCTACACAACCTGCTATTATTGTTGTTATTACAAATATTGCAATATACACATTTTTTCTTTTACTTTCCATATAAAAACCCCCTAAAAACATTACAATAATATAATAACATATTTTTACAAAATTTTTCAATAGATAAATTATATTTAAAATCTATATGTAATTAAATAAATACATAATAATTCTATTACAAAAAAAATCACACATTAAACAAAATATTTTGCTTTGCCTTATAAGCGCATATTAATTATAAGTGCTAAAACATTTTATTCTTGTTAAACAATTGCTTAATAATTTTTACCTACCATTACTTAAATAGTTTATTTTAAAGTCCACCTTTATTTTCATCTTATTCCTCTTCTAACAACCAATCTATTACATTTTTATGAATTATACCATTTTGTGAAAAATCAAATTTATCCATTGTTAAAACATACTTTGGATAGTTATCTTCTATATTTTTAAATGCTCCAAATTCCCTTTCTACAACTAAGTCATCTGCTAAAATATATGCTACTTGAATATATATTTTTCTTTAAATCTAGTTGCTACAAAGTATATTTTTCCTTTTTTCTCATATTTTTAGCACATATAAAATTAGTTTTTCATTCGATTCTTATAGTATCTTAAAATTGAAATAAATATATTAAATTATTTAATTTAATTTACTTTACTTTTTCTTTTTTACTTTCACAAGATATTCGTTATTCTAACTTTTGATGTTTTTTTATCACTTTTTGCAGTTCCTTTTATTCTGTTTACATTTTTCATATATTTTCTAATGTAATATTATAATTTTTAAAATATCAAATATTAATATAACATTTTTTTGATAAATTTCTTTATTTATAAACTTTGTTCACAAAAGTGAACAGTTATGAACAGATGTGAACAGCTCCATATATATAATATATTTTACAAAAAAAGTCCAGTTTTAAACGTATTTTTGTTATATAAAACCGAACTATTTTAAAAATTTTTTAATTATTAACTTTTTTCAATTTTTCTAAATGTTGTACACGAAAGTGAACACCTCTAAATAGATGTGAACAGCTCTCGATAAATTTTACTTATCTCATCTTATACTTTCCATAGCTATCTCTTTTTGATGTTCCTGTCCAAACAATTAAGTCTAAATCTATAAGTTTATTTAATAGTTTTACAGCCGTTGTTTTTCCTCTATTTATAATTTTAGAAACATCTTCTGATGTCACTCCTCCTTTATCATTTATAACTTGTAGGACCTGTCTTTCTGCATAATTTAACAAATTCCATTTATCCTTTATCGTGTCAGATTTCTTTAATGTTTCTTGCTTTCTATTTGCTCTTACTGCAATATTGTTGTCTAGTACTAATAATACAGAATTTCTGTCTGGTTCAGAATATACAGGATCTTTTAAATAAAATCTTTGCATCTCACTATATATTCTTTTTACCCCTTCATTTAATTCCCTTACTATACCTAACTCATTTAATACTCTTGCTATTTGAGGATTTCTAGAATACCTTTTATTTTTCATAGTTTCTAATGTTACAAATCCTCCTAATTTACCTGGACTTAATATTTCCAGTCTATCATCAAATAGTTTTACAATTATATATTCTCCACTATTAGAATAATCTCTATGACATACTGCATTTACTAAACCCTCATACCATGCAAATTCAGGATATTCTGCAACAGTTTCAAAAATCCCATCTTCATTTAAGTGGGTAAATTCTCTTAATTGTGAATTTATAAATTCTTTAGCTTGTTCTAATGTTTTTAATAAACACTTATCAAAAGTTCTATCTTTTATTATATTCATTTCTGTTCCTACTTGAAATTCAGTTCCTTCAAATTTTAATACTCTGACTCTTGCACTTGGCAAATAGATAGATGGATTTTTTCCAAATAACAGCATACCTGCTTTTGTTAAATGATGTTTGCCATTTTTTTCTCTTAGAAATCCTCTTGCCTTTAAGACTTCTTCATTTGATAAATCAGTGTCTATTTTACTTTTATATATTTCCATAACTTCTTCATCAATATCACTTATTGATGATTCTAATAAGATTTCAGCTTCAAAGTCTCTTTCTTTTCTATCATATTCTAAACTTCTTATTTGATTTGCATTTAATTTTATTGATGAATCTCCCTGTCTACAGTATACTTAATCTTTGTTATTTCTTATTATATAATTCAACTCTGGCTCAATATGGAATAGTAAAATATTATCTTTTTCACCTTTTTCATTTTGAATATCTATTAATTCTATTTTATATTTAGGTGTATTTTTTAAATAATTCGTTACAACTTTTTGGCATTCATTCAATTTATCATTTCCAACTTCATTAAATCCTTCAATTTTCCCATCGTTTGTTACTCCCACAGCAATTAAACCTCCATTTGAATTTGCAAAAGAGGCTATTTCATTTGCTAAATCTTGCAAAGATATTTTTGCTTTTTTTCTGTCAAAATATAAATTTTCTTTCTCATTTTTTAAATAATCTAAATTAATTCTTGGATTTATTTTAGATAAACTCATCTTTTCACCTCATTAAATTCTATTCTCATAACAGTGTTTTTTAGCCTACAAATTTTGCTAAACTGCTTTTCTATCATATTTTTTAGCACATATAAATGTAATTTTATTCATTTCTTATAGTGCCTTAAAATTGTAATAAATATCGACTTATTTGTATTTATGAATTTTTTACTTTCACAAGATATCTGTTGTTCTAGCTTTTGGTATTTTTTTATATCTTTTGGCAGTTTCCTTTATTCTGTTTGCATTTTTCATATATCTTCTAATGTAATATTATAATTTTTTAGATATTAAATACTTGTATAACATTTTTCTTTAATAAACTTCTTTATTTCTTTTTTATCTTTTCCCTCATAATACGAAATAAGTAAATCCTTAAATTCTTCTGTTAATTCTGTTGGAATTACTATAATTCCTTTTCCTCTTGAAATTAAATAATGATTACTAAATATTACTGCCGTTCTTTTATTTCCATCTATAAATATTTGCTTTTTCATTATGTATAATAAAAGTTCTATAGCTGTGTCAACATCATTTAATTTTTTACTAAAAATTTGTTCTAATTCTTCTTTTATAATACTTTCAATTGGTAAATCAGGTTTCCATGTTGTTCCACTTATTGTTACTGGAACATTTCTAATCTTTCCTGCAGAATAGTAAAATCCTTCTTCCACCATTTTGTTGATTTCACAAAGTAATGCAAAATTAGTATCACTTAATATAACATTTTTATTTAGTATAAATTCCCAAGCGTGTTTTAAATTTACTATTTTCATTATATCTTCAGATGTCATATTATTTACTTTTCCACCCTCAATAATGCTTTCGGTATCTGCAAATGTTGTTGCAACTCCCTCTAATATTGCTTGTTTATAAATTGTATCTACTAAATGCCTTTTTACAAAATCTATATTTTGTTCTACTTTTTCAGGAAGTTCTTCTTCTGTATAATTTAGTTGTTTTAATCTTTTATTTATCTCTCTTATTTGCTTTTTTAATTCTTTTGCCTTAATACTATTATTTAATACTACATTATATAGTTCTTTAGAATATTCTCCAACATATTTTGTTAAAGCTACTCCATCTTCTCTATAATGTACATAGATATATTTGTTTGAATCTTTTTCTCTTATTTCAACTGAGCCATAAGCAAGTGATTGTAATTCATGTTCAAGTGATTGCTTATTTTGAAGAATATTCATAATTTCCATTTTTTCTTCCATAATATATTTCTCCTTTACAATGTGAAACATTTTTTGACTTTTTTATTGTTTTTGTTTCACATTTTTATTATACCACAAACTGATAAAAATGTGAAACTTTTTTGATAGTTTTCCCTATTTTTGTTTCACATTTTTTATTTTATTATAATTATAGAATTTTTACAATATATAGTTTTTTCCATATAAAAAGTTTTAGACTAATTATTAAGTAATAATTCAGATATTATTGCAAATAAATCATAAAAAGTTCCATCCTCTTTAAACGCAAACACTGTATATCCACCAGCCGCAAAACCTTTTTGTATATGAACAATATCCTTTACATTATCAATCTTCCCGTATGACATAATTTTATTATCTTTACAAGCATTATATAACGGTATATACTCACCAGTTCCATCCTCTAGTAAAAATATATATTTTTCACTATATGCATCAATTCTATCAGATGCAAATATTACATCAGCAATTTTTGAATTAAAACTTAAGGTATATTCTTGTTCACCGTTATAATCACCAGTTATTCCAAAAGGCTTTTTACTCCAATCAATTTTAATTGAAATTGTGTTTTCATCTTGCTGTATTTTTCCACTTATTCCATATATTTTAGAGTTTTCATCATTATCTACTAATTTATATGTATAGTAATTCTCATATTGAGGCTTATTTATAAGTTTACTTTCATCAAAATTATTAACAATATCTTCTTTTATCTTATCACGACTTAAATTTTCATTATTACTACTATTTTCTTCCACTTTATTATTACTTTCTAAATTATCAATTTTAGACTGTAATTCTTTTCTATCTTTGTATCCCATTATCCCAAAATATACTGCTACACAACCTGCTATTATTGTTGTTATTACAAATATTGCAATATACACATTTTTCCTTTTACTTTCCATATAAAGACCTCAATAAATATTTCAATAATATAATAACATATTTTTACAAAATTTTTCAATAGCTAAATTGTATTTAAAATCTATATGTAATTAAATAAATACATAATAATTCTATTACGAAAAAAATCACACATTAAACGCAACGGTCTGTTATGCACTATAAGCGCATAACAGACTATTGCTTAATAATTTTTAACTTCTATTACTTAAATGGTTTGTCCTTTCTTTTCATCTTATTCATCTTCTAACAACCAATCTATTACATTTTTATGAATTATACCATTTTGTGAAAAATCAAATTTATCCATTGTTAAAACATACTTTGGATAGTTATCTTCTATATTTTTAAATGCTCCAAATTCCCTTTCTACAACTGAATCATCTGCTAAAATATATGCTACTTGAATATATATTTTTTCTTTAAATCTAGTTGCTACAAAGTCTATTTCTCCATTTCCTAAATCGCCAACTTTAACATCATATTCTCTAGATAATAGTTCGTTATATACAATATTTTCTAAATATGCACCTAATTGTGGTCTTTTTCCAATACTCATTATTTGACCAAATCCTAAATCAGTCAAATAATATTTGTATTTTCCATTTAATATTCTTTTCCCTCTAACATCATATCTATCAGCTTTATTTATCATCATAGCTTTTGCCATATATTCTAAATAGTTATATAAAGTTATTTTTGAAACTTCTCTATCATCTTTATCAGCAAAATAATTTGATAAACTTTCTGCTGAAAAGTTTTGTGATGGCGTTGTAACTATATATTCAACTATTCTATTAAATAAATCCAAATCTTTTATATTAAATCTAGCTATAATATCTTTTACTAAAATAGAATTATAAATATCTGATAAATATGTTCTTGTTTGAACTTCATCTGTCATCATAAATCTTTGTGGCATTCCACCCCAAGTTATATAGTCACTAAATGCTTCTTCTATATCTTTTCTATCTGTTATATCTTTTAACTTACATACTTCCTTAAAAGTAAATGGATAAACTTTAAAACTTACATATCTCCCTGCTATATGTGTTGCAAGTTCTCCAGACAACAAATCACTATTAGAGCCTGTAATAAATATTGATACGTTTTTAGATGCTTTAAATGAATTAATTGCTTTTTCCCAATGCTCAATATTTTGAATTTCATCAAAGAACAAATAATATTTATCTTTGTTTACCATTTTTTCTTTGATAAATTCATGCAAATCCATATCATTTTTTATAAAGGAATAGTCTTCATACTCAAAATTTATATATATTATTTGAGATTCTGGTATTCCTTTTTCTTTTAATTCATCTATTATTTGTAATAATATAACTGATTTACCACATCTTCTAACCCCCATTATAACTTTTATTAAATCTTGGTCATAAAATGGTCTAATTTTAGATAAATATTTTTCACGAATAATCATAAATTTCTCCCCCTAGTTTACTTTATTATATTATATCGCAATCTTTTCATTTTGTCAACAATTTTGTTCAGTATACTAAACAAAATTGTAATTAATTAGTGTTTTGTTTAGTAAAATTGGAGTAAATCATAAGCAATTCCTATGTTTTACTCCAATTATAAAAATGTGAAACTTTTTTTGATAGTTTTGACTAATTTGGTTTCACATTTTTTTATTTTATTATAGAATTTTTACAATATATAGTTTTTTCCATATAAAAAGTTTTAGACTAATTATTATGTAATAATTCAGATATTATTACAAATAAATCATAAAAAGTTCCATCCTCTTTAAACGCAAACACTGTATTAACTGTACCATATGAACCTTTTTGTATATGAACAATATCCTTTACATTATCAATCTTCCCGTATGACATAATTTTATTATCTTTACAAGCA
>CANRQA010000042.1 GCA_947632635.1 uncultured Clostridia bacterium
TGAGGAGCATATTTTTCGATAATGGCTTTAAATACCTTTACCCAAAGCCACCCGGGTAGCTTTTTATATCTATCGCCTTCAAGCGATAAGTGTTCTGCCTTGCCTTTTATAATTTTGCCGTCATTTTTCATAGGCCAAGCCGGGATTATTTCCATGTTATCATTATCCTTTATGCGGATACATGATACATACTTTTCGTCTTCAATATGCTTTGCTGTTAATGAGCTCAAAGCAAGAGCAGTAGAAAACATAATACCAGCAATTGCCCATTCTTCAGCGCCACTTTCAGATATGGTGCATTCAATTTTTTCTTCCTCGCCCTTTTCATCAATATTAAACTGCACATCGGGGAAATAAACTTTCGTAGACCTAGAATTTTTTTTACCAAACATATAAAAATCCTCCTAAATAAAATTTTTTATGGGACAAATATATACTACATTAATTATTATATCATGTTTTTTACGTTATGTCAACATTTAGGATTGAATTTATGTAACATAAATTACAAATGTCTGTTGAAATTTGTAATTGTTTGTCGAATAAGTTATATATTTATTTTTGCTAAGTATATAATAATTAGTATATAAAATTATTTGAAAAATTATTTTTATCATTTTATATATTTTTCTTGAATATACATATATATTGTGATATAATAAATTAGCACTTAAAGAATAAGAGTGCTAAACGGAGGTGTTATTTATGTTAAAGCCATTAGGCGATAGAGTAATTATAAAGGCAGTGGAAGTTGAAGAGATAACTAAAGGAGGGATAGTTCTTCCAACAAATGCAAAAGAAAAATCTGGTATAGCAGAAGTTGTAGCAGTTGGACCAGGAGGAAATATTGACGGAAAAGAAGTTACTATGAATGTAAAAGTTGGAGATAAAGTTGTTTGTTCAAAGTATACTGGAACTGAAATTAAGTATGAAGGCACAGAATATACTATTTTAAAACAAAGTGATATTCTAGCTATTGTTGAGTAATATTAAGGAGGAAAATATTATGGCAAAAGAATTATTATTTGGAAGAGAAGCTAAAGAAGCTTTAGAAAAAGGTGTTGATAAACTTGCAGATGCAGTAAAAGTAACACTTGGACCAAAAGGAAGAAATGTGGTTCTTGATAAATCTTTTGGTTCACCACTTATAACAAATGACGGTGTATCAATTGCAAAAGAGATAGATTTAGAAGATCCTTTTGAAAATATGGGTGCACAACTTGTTAAAGAAGTTGCAACTAAAACAAATGATGTAGCAGGAGATGGAACTACTACAGCTACTGTACTTGCACAAGCTATGATAAAAGAAGGATTAAAAAATGTAACAGCCGGAGCAAACCCTGTTATTGTTAAAAAAGGAATTGAAAAAACAGTTGCAGTTGCAACAGAAGAAATAAAGAAAATATCAACTCCTATAAATGGTAAAGAAGATATTGCAAGAGTTGCAAGTATTTCTGCAAATGATGAAACTGTTGGAAATCTAATATCTGATGCAATGGAAAAAGTATCAAAAGATGGAGTAATAACTATTGAAGAATCTAAAACTATGGAAACAAATCTTGATGTAGTTGAAGGTATGCAATTTGATAGAGGATATTTATCTTCATATATGGTCACTGATACAGATAAAATGGAAGCTATTCTTGATGAACCATATATATTAATAACTGATAAAAAGATTTCTAATATTCAAGAAATATTACCTATACTTGAAAAAATAGCAGAACAAGGTAAGAAACTTGTTATAATTGCCGATGACCTTGAGGGAGACGCACTTGCTACTTTAGTTGTAAATAAATTAAGAGGAACATTTACTTGCGTTGCAGTAAAAGCACCAGCTTTTGGTGATAGAAGAAAAGAAATGTTACAAGATATTGCAATAATTACAGGTGGTGAAGTTATTTCTTCTGAACTTGGTATGGAATTAAAAGATACTGATATTTTACAACTTGGTAGAGCAAAACAAGTAAAAGTTCAAAAGGAAAATACTATAATAATTGATGGATATGGCGACGAAGATAAAATTAATGATAGAGTAGCACAAATAAGAAGTGAAATTGCAAATTCTACATCTGATTTTGATAAGGAAAAATTAGAAGAAAGACTTGCAAAATTAGTAGGTGGTGTTGCTGTTATACAAGTTGGTGCTGCTACTGAAACTGAAATGAAAGAGAAAAAATTAAGAATTGAAGATGCACTTAATGCAACAAAAGCTGCTATTGAAGAAGGTATTGTTGCAGGTGGAGGAACAGCATATATAAATATACTTAAAGAAATAGAAAAATTTGGAGAAACATTACAAGGCGATGAAAAAATAGGTGCTAAAATGGTTACAACAGCTTTAGAAGCTCCAATAAGACAAATTGCATATAACGCTGGGGTAGAAGGTGCAGTTGTAATTGATAAAATAATGTCACTTGAAAAAGGTATGGGTTACGATGCTTTAAATAATAAATATGTAGATATGAAAAAATCAGGTATTGTAGATCCTACGAAAGTTACAAGATCAGCACTTCAAAATGCTGCATCTATTGCTTCAATGGTTATAACTACTGAAACATTAGTAGCTGATAAGAAAGAAAAAGAAGGATGTAATTGTAATCATGAACCAAATCCAGGAATGGGTATGTACTAAAAAGTGTGGAGTAGATAAAATTCTACTCCATTTTTTCTATTTTTCTTAAATAAGGTGTTAGTTCTTTTATAACATCTAATTGTAAGGCAGAAAATTTTGTAATTTCGTTTTTTAAATCTTCGCTTACATCTAAATTACTGTTTAAAAGTTTGTGACATTCTATGTATCCCATAATTGCACCTTGAATTAGCATTTCACTTATATGAGAAGCACTAGAATCTTTTAACATATTCATCTTTATTCCTGTCCAGCCCATTACTTTTTGCATCATTTTTGTATCAGCAGGCGTTTTGTCTAATTTTTTATACTCCTTATTTATATGTTTTAAAAATTTTTCATAATTTTTAGACTGCTTTTCAAGCAATTTCTTAAATTTGGTATCCTCAGTTTTTTCAATAACTACAGCATATGAGTCTTCTCCCATTTTTATTGCTTTATTAAAATCATCTAAAATTTTTAATGTTTCTTTATCCATAAGAAATTTCCTCCTTATACTAACAGTATTTGTAAATATATTGTTAAACATACAAAAATATTTCAAGATGTGCAAAAAGTGATTTCTATGCTTAAATTATATTGCAAAATAACATGAAATAATATATAATTATAATATAATTGAAGTGGTGAAAATGGAAGAATATATAAATAATATTGATATACAAAATGTATCTATGCAAACACTTGCTTTTATTGGTGATAGTGTGTATAACGTATATATTAGAAGTTATTTAGCTTCGTTAAGTAATGAAAAAGCAGGTATACTACATAAAAAATCAATAAAATATGTGAGTGCAAAAGGACAAGCAAAAACAATAGATAAAATATATGATAATTTAACGGAACAAGAAAAACTTGTATATAAAAGGGGAAGAAATACTAATATTCATACAGTATCTAAAAATGTTGATGTAGTAGACTACAAAAAAGCTACAGGATTTGAAGCGCTAATTGGATATTTGTTTGTAAATAAACAAAATGAGAGGTTAAATGAGATAATAAAACTTAGTATATCAAGTTTTGAAATGGAGGGAAAATAATGGAACAAGATGATAAGAAAGTAGAAAGTGCACCAGTTAAAATAGATGAGAACATGAGAGATATTATAAAAAAGGCAAATAGTAGCGCTTTAAGTGAAGCAGAAATAAAAAAATTAATTGAAGAAAATAAAGATAGATTTGATTTTGATAAAATTATAAAAAGTATAAATTTGAAAATGGATAAATATGTTGTATTTACTGACGGTAAAGAGCAATTAGTTTATGAGGATGGGGAATTCTTTGTTGTATCTGTAACAGATGCATCACATCCAAGAAAAAAGATAAAAAGAAAAGAAGCTCGTGATATGTATCTTGAGTATTTTATCAAATATCAAATAAATCCATTTTTAAGACAGAAAGAGTTAAATGGAAAACCATATCAAGTAATTAGAAAAACTAGAGATGATAAAGAAAATGTGCAAGGAAGTCATGAAATAGTAATAGATAAATCAAGTACCGAAGATGATATTAAAAAGAAACTAGAGCAATTAAAAGAAAAAGAAGATACTATAAAGAAAAATAGGGAAGTTAAAGAAAAAACATTAACTAAAAAAGCAAAAAAAGCAAAAGATGAACCTGAAATTTCAAAATAAGAGAGGGTTGTAATATGTATAATAATAGTAAATTTTGGATACTTGCAAGCATTTGTTTTGTTATTTTTTCTGTTATATTTTTTGTTATTGATAAATCTTTTAGCTTTAGGGTAATACTTGATATAATTTTAGTATTAGTATCATTAATAGGGTTATATATTTCAAATAAAAGTAGTAAGGTAAGCAAAAGCAAAAAAAATAAAGTAAAATAAAAAACTTAAGAGGTTTCCCCCTTAAGTTTTTTATTTGCTTACAGCCTGTTTTACTTGTTCAATATCGGCTTCTCCAGCTGGAGCAGCAGGAACATAGTATCCTTTCTCTTTATTTATTAAATATATATTCCATTGTAAATTTTCAAGATTATTTCTAGCAGTAATTAATGCATCTCTAAAGTTTTTGTTATTTGCTTGTTGTATTGAATAATTTATTAAAGTAATAACTGAATTTGTACAAGATAGTACATCATCAAGTGCAACTTTTTCTGTCATATAAAACACCTCCTTAAAGCATATTACTTAGCTCTGTTTTTAAATTAGTAAGTTCTGTACAAAGAGAGTCTAGAGCATCAGTAACCTTAGTATCATTTGTTAAAGTTTTGTAATATGCGATTTTATCGCAAAAGTTTGTGCCATGTCCACAAAGATGACGTATGTTTTGAATTTCAATTTGATTTAAACTATCCATAAAAAATCCTCCTTTTAAATCATACATAAATATTTTGTGCGATATATAAAAATATATACTGGAATAAAAAAGAAATTTTAAAAAAAATATGATGCTTTCTTAAGCACCATAAATTATTATTTTATTGTAGGTTTTGCAACAAGAGATGCAACAAAACCAAAGATTACTGCTGCACTTATACCAGCTGCACACGCTTTTACTCCACCTGTGAATATTCCTAAAAAACCTACTTTATCAATTTCTTCCATAACACCAGTACCTAAAGCATAACCAAAGCCTGATATTGGTACTGTTGCACCAGCTTTACCAAAGTTTACAATTGGCTCATATATTCCCAAAAATGTTAGAATAACACCCATTGTAACAAATAAAACTAGAATTCTTGCAGGAGTGAGTTTAGTTTTATCTATTAGTAATTGACCTATTGAACATATAATTCCACCAGTTATAAATACTTTAAATAATTCCATAAATAAATCCATATGTTACACCTCGTTTTCTATTGCAACTGCATGAGCTATACCAGGAATAGTTTCGCCTTGCTGTGAGGAAAGTGGGCTCATAAGTGCACCTGTTGCAACAATTAATATTTTATTAATTTTTTTTGCTTTTAACTGGTCGAAGAAGTATCCACTAAATACACTTGCCATGCAACCGACATCCACTACCACCACAGTGTGTATCCTGCTTATCATGGTCATATATTAATGCTCCACAATCAGCGTGTATTCCCATTAAATCAATACCTTCTTTATTAAATAAATCTACAAGTATTTCTGAACCTAATACTCCCAAATCACCAGTTGCAATAACATCATAGTAATTAGCATTTCTGCCAGTATCTTGTAAATGTGTCATAATTGTATTAAATGCTGCTGGTGCCATTGCTGCTCCCATATTTGTCATATCAGATATTCCCATATCAATAACTTTTCCTGGAGTTATATGAGTTACAAAAGGTCCTTGTGTTCCAACATCTTTTGGAACAACTATTGCTGCTCCACTTGCTGTTACTGTACATTGTGCTGTTGGACTTTTTTGGTTACCGTGTTCAAGTGGCATTCTAAATTGTCTTTCAGCACTGCAAAAATGTGATGATGTAGTTGCAATAACTTTTTGAGCATAACCTGCATTAATAAATGAAGCTGCAAGAGCTAAAGACTCGCAAAATGTTGAACATGCACCATATAGCCCAAAAAATGGTATGCCTAAATCTCTTGAACTATATCCAGCTGTTATGCATTGGTTAAGTAAATCTCCTCCAAATAAATAATCTATACTTTCATTATTTGTGGGAACTTTTGCAAGTAAGTGGTCTATACAATCATTCATTAGTTTTCTTTCTGCTTTTTCAAAACTATCTTGACCATTAAATACATCATCTATATGTTGGTCAAAATAATTTGCAAGTGGACCTTGCATTTCTTTTGGTCCAACAATACTAGATGTTTGCAATATTTTTGGAGTGTTTTCAAATTTTATTGTTTGTTTACCTATTTTCATTTATGCTACCTCCTACATAAATAATTTTATTATCCAGTATATAAATCCAACAATAACAGAGCTTGTTATACCATATACAAGTACTGGACCTGCTATTTTAAACATATTTGCTCCAAGTCCTAGTACATAACCCTCAGTTTTAAACTCGATAGCTGGTGCTACAACAGAATTTGAAAAACCTGTTATTGGTACAATTGAACCTGCTCCTGCATGTTTTCCTATTATTGAATAAAGATTTAAAGCTGTAAGGAAAGCACCAAGAAATATTAAAATTATGGTACAGATAGTTGAAGCATCATCTTTTGAAAAATTCCATGACGTAAATAAATCAGTTATTAGTTGCCCTATAATACATATAAAACCACCAACAACAAATGCCCAAACCAAATTTTTACCTATGGGACTTTTTTTTGCTTTTGAATCCACATAATTTGAATATTCTTCTTTTGTCATATTTACATTTGCATTCATTTTTTAATCACCTAAATTTATTATTTGTCAAATTTTTCATGTATATACAAAAAATATTTATAAATAATATAAAAAAATAAGAATTATGGTATGTCGCATAATTCTTAAAAATTAAAAAAGAAAAAATTATTATATATATTCTATTGGTATAATATAATTATTTTCATCTATAGCGTGAATATCTTTACTTAGACAAAGAACAATTCCGTTTGGAGAGTTCATTTCGAATTTTTTAATAATATTAAAATTTTTAATTGCATCTTTTTCAGGATTTGCTCCCTTTTTTATTTCTATTGGATAAATGTTATTTTCATGAATAACTAATAAATCAATTTCTTTTCCATTATTATCTCTGTAATAATATAAATGTTTTTTAGGGTCTCTTTGATTATTAGTATAACTTTTTACAATTTCAGATATGATATATGTTTCAAAAATTTGCCCACTATAAGCACTACGCTTTAGTGTTTCACTACTTACATATCCAGTTAAATAACAAGCAAGTCCAGTATCCATAAAATAAATTTTGGGCCTTTTAATTATACGTCCAACGTTAGTATTCATATGAGGCTGCAATAAAAATATTATATATGTATTACTTAAAACACCAGTCCATTTAGTTATTGTTGCTGGGTCTACTCCTACATCTTTTGCAATATCAGTAGAATTAAATTCTTGACCTGTTCTTGCTGCAAGACTTGATATAAATTTTAAAAATTTAACTTCGTCTTGTATATTAATTATTTTTCTTACGTCCCTTTCAATATACGTTCTTAAATATGAGGAAAAGAATGTTTCTATATTAATTTTTTCGTTTTTATATAATTCTGGATAACTTCCACGAAAAATTCTATCAAATATATTATCTATATATTCATATTTTAGTGGTTGTTTATTTTTTAAAATGTTTATATCTGGAATAAATATTTCCTCAAGAGAATTATATATTTCTCTAGTTGATAAGGGGTACAAATCAATAATACCAACTCGCCCAGCTAGTGACTCTGTTATATTTTCCATTGTTTCAAAAATTTGTGAACCCGTTAAATAATATAATGTGCCAACTTCATTTCCATTTCCAAACATTTCATTTTTTCTAGCTTCATCTATTTTTATTTTTATATATGACAAAAGATTAGGAGCATACTGAAATTCATCAATTATAAGAGGAGTACCATGTGACCTTAAAAAAGTTTCAGGGTCTTCCAGTGCTAGAGTTCTTTCGTTTAAGTCATCTAAACTTACTTCGTTTATATTTATTTTTTTTGTGCTTGCTATATATTGCAAAACTGTACTTTTTCCAGATTGTCTTGAGCCAGTTATTAATATGGCAGGAAAATTACCATACATTTCATCTAATTTGTTTTCTATAGTTCTGTGTATATAGTTATTATTCATAACATACCTCCAAAATTTATTAATAGAAAGATATATTTTCGTATCAAGAAAACTTTTAAAATGTTTGCTTTGTTTACAAAAAAGACTAATATAGCAATATATTTTTAATTAATTTAAAAAAGTGATTGAAAATTAATTTAAACTTTGATATAATATGTTCATCATAAACAAATCGTAGTAATGGAGGTAGTATTAAATGGATAATGAAAAGAAGTTTGGAAACGAGATGTTTGGTTATGATAAAAAAGAAGTTGAAGATTATATAAAGTCATTAAAAGCAGAATATGAAAGTAAACTTGAAGCTGAACGCTCTGATTCCAATAGGGTTGCAAATGAACTAACAATTTTAAAAAAGAAATTAGAAAGATACGAAGTAGATTATGTTCAAAAACAAGAGAAAGTAGCTAATGCTCTAATAACAGCTGAAGACCAAGCAAAAAGAATAGTTGAAGCATCGCGTGAAGAAGCCTTACAAGAAAAAGATAGAATTGAACATTTAATTGAAATGGAAAAAGAAAAACTTTTAGATATAAAAAAGGACGTGTTAGATTTAAAAGAAAAGACTGTAAAAATGTTAGAAAAATATAGCAGTCAAATGGATAATTTATTAGATTAGTCATAATAATAAAATGGACGTAATAAAATAAAACAAAAGGAGTTTGTTTTATGAAATTTACGGCCGTTTTTTTAGGTAATAAAAATAATGTGTTAAAAGAGCTTGGAACACAATTTAAAACTAAATACAAAACTGATATAACTAAAATAACTAAAAATGTTATTTTCTATCTATATATAGGTGTTTTAGTAATCGCCTTTTCATTTTTTGCAAGATATATAAAAATAACACCAAAGATATTATATTTTGCAACTAATTTTAGACAAGCACAATATGATACATTTGAAGTGGCAGATTTATTAAACATATATAGCATATATAATAAAAACAATTATATAATAAATACAAGTTTAATGGATAACAAAGAAGAAAATGAACAAAATAAACAAGAAGTATATAATAGTGATTATGAGGCTTTAGATAGTGTGGCAGAAGAAGCAAAAGCTGCACAAGTATTTTTTTCAAAACCATCTCAAGTTACTGTAACAGAAAATTCAGCCTCAATTCAAAGAGTTACAATTAATACAATGAAAGTATTAAATTATTCTACAAATAGAAATATTGATTTTAAAACTTTAGCAGATTCAAGAGTAACTCTTACAAAGTCAAGTGATAAAATTCTGCTATATAATACTCATACGTCTGAAACTTATGCAAATAGTGAAAAGTATCAGTTTGGTTATACTGGAACAAGAAGAACAACAGATGCAAATTATAATATGCTAAAAATAGCAAGCGAATTTGCAAATAACTTAAATTCTAAAGGCTTTATAGCAGTACATGATACAACACCACATGATTACGGAGCATATACAAATTCATATGCAAGGTCAAAAATTACAGTACAAAATGCACTTAAAAATATGGGAGGTGCAGGAATATCAATTGATGTTCATAGAGATGCTATAGCAGATTTAGATTTTGCACCGTCAGTCGAAATAAAAGGAGTAAGGGTAGCACAACTTATGTTTGTAATGGGCGTTGGTAGTGATACAACAAAAAATCCATATTATGAAGATAATTTAAAACTTGCATTTAGAATTCAACAATTAGCAGATGAAGTATATCCGGGACTATTTAGACCAATGATTATACGTAATTCAGTATATAACCAAGATTTAAACAGATATTCTTTACTTGTAGAGGTTGGAGCATCTGGAAATACTATTGAACAAGCAGAACTTGCAACTAGATGTCTTACAAATTTATTAAATATTATATATAAAGATTGATATAATATTTTCAATATGATATAATGACAAACTGTAATAAGAAAGGAAGATATGTGTGGCAAAAAAATTAGTAATTGTCGAATCACCTTCAAAAGCTAAAACTATAAAAAAATATTTAGGTAGTGATTATGAAGTAATTGCATCTCAAGGGCATATTATTGATTTACCCTCAAGTAAATTTGCAGTAGATGTAGAACATGATTTTAAACCTGAGTATAAAACCATGAAAGGTAAAGCAAAAATAGTAAATGAAATAAAGGCTAAGGCAAAAGATAAAGATAAAGTATATCTTGCAACTGACCCTGACCGTGAGGGAGAGGCAATTGCATGGCATATAAAAAATGTATTAAAAATAGATGATAAAGAAAAATGTAGAATAACATTTAATGAAATAACAAAATCAGCTGTGCAAAAGGCTGTAAAAAATGCAAGATGTGTAGATACAAATTTAGTTAACGCACAACAAGCAAGAAGAATATTAGATAGAATTGTAGGATATAAATTATCCCCTTTATTATGGAAAAAAATAAAAAAAGGGCTTAGTGCTGGACGAGTGCAATCAGTAGCACTTAAAATTATAATGGATAGAGAAAAAGAGATAAGAAGCTTTAAACCTGAAGAATATTGGTTACTTACTGCAAAACTTGCAAAGGGAAGAAATATAGTGTTTGCGAAGTTTTATGGTGATAATAAGGGAAAAATAAATCTTACAAATAAAAAGCAAGTAGATGATATAATAAAAAAAATAAAAGGAAATGATTATGTTATAACTGATATAAAAAAGAGTGAAAGGAAGAAAAATCCACCACCACCATTTACAACTTCTTCTTTACAACAAGAAGCATCAAGAAAATTAGGCTTTACTGTAAAGAAAACTATGATGGTAGCACAAAAGCTATATGAAGCGGGATATATTACATATATGAGAACAGACTCTACAAGAATTGCTGATGATGCAAGAGCTATGGCAAAAGATTATATTATATCAAATTTTGGTAATAAGTATTATTTAAATAGATTTTATAAAACAAATGAAAATGCACAAGATGCACATGAGGCTATAAGACCAAGTAATTTACAAAATATAGATGAAGTAATAAGTAATATTTCAAATGATGAACAAAAATTATATCGCTTAATTTTAAATAGATTTTTAGCAAGTCAAATGCAAAATGCTCTTTACGATACAACTAAAGTTATCGTAAATGTCAATGATTATATATTTCATATAAATGGTAGTGTTATAAAATTTGACGGATATATGAAATTATATATAGAAGGAAAAGACGATAAAACAGCAAAAGAACTTGAAGAATCTGAAGATAAAGAGGATACTATTTTACCTGAACTAGAGGTAGGGGATAAATTAAAAGAAAAAGAATTAAAGCCTGAACAGAAATTTACAGAGCCACCTATAAGATACACAGAGGCAACACTTGTAAAAGCAATGGAAGAAAAAGGAATAGGAAGACCTAGTACATATGCACCAACAATTTCAACTATTGAAGATAGGTTTTATATAGAAAAAGATAAAAAATATTTAGTGCCTACAAATTTAGGTGAAATTGTAAATAATATGATGGAAGATAATTTTAAGGATATAGTAGATGTTGCTTTTACAGCAGATATGGAAAATAAACTTGATATGGTAGCTGAAGATAAACAAGATTATGTGTCTATGCTTAAAGAGTTTTATACACCGTTTATAGCTAATCTAAATGAAGTAGAAAAAAAGCAAGAAAAAATACAAATACCTGATGAAACAACCGAAGAAGTCTGTGAATTATGTGGAAGAAATATGGTTATAAAACAAGGAAGATTTGGAAAATTTTTAGCTTGTCCAGGTTATCCTGAATGTAAAAATACTAAGCCACTCATTAACTCAATAGATGTTCCTTGTCCAAAATGTCGGCGGAAAGGTACTTATAAAGAAAACAAAGAAAAAAAGAGTATTTTATGTATGTGAAAATAATACAAATAGTGAAAATAGTAAATGTGATTATATATCTTGGAATAAGCCAAAATTAGAAAAGAAGAAGTAGCTATTATAAAGAGACTACTGAAAAAGTGGAGATTTTAAAAAGTCGCCACTTTTCTTACATCAAAAAACATTATTAATGAAAAGCAAATCCTTTAAAATATTAATATAAATTTCGAAGGAATTATATAAAAAAATTTTCTTACTTTTTTAGCAACATATATTATGAAGTTACTTTTTTATAAAAAAATGTTGAAAAATAGCTTTAAAAAATTTTTTTGTTATGTTATAATGAATTCGAGGTAGCTATATGGAACAAAAGATAGATATAAAAAAGGTAACAGCAAATATCAGACTTTATACAAAATATAAAATGTTTGCATATGATATGTTAGCTTTTTATTCAATTAATATAATGTATTTTACATTAATAAAAGGCTTTTCTCTTGCACAAGTAATGTATATAAATGCATCATATAATTTATCTATGGTAATATGGCAATTTTTTGCAAGTTATATTGTAGGTAAATTAGGACTTAAAAAATCGATTGTGACTGGCAATATTTTTGTTATACTTAATTGTTTAATATTTATATTTGCAAATAGCATGTCAGGTTTTTTCTTAGGCAATTTTGCGGGCGCGCTTGGTTATTCATTGAAAAGTATAAGTGAATCAAGTTTATTATATAGTACATTAAAATATGTAAGAAAAAGAAATGAGTTTTCAAAAATAGAGGGAACATCTAATTCAAAATATTTTTATTTAGATGCGTTTACCGCTTTATTTACAGGAATATTATTTGTAGTTAATGGATATATACCAATTATAATATGTACAATATTTACTATAATAAGCCTTTATATATCATGTAAGTTTTATGATCTTGAAAATACACATGAACAATCAAATACATCTGCACTTAGTGGAATAAAACTTGTAAAAGATTTATTTAAAAGCAACAGAACAAAGGCAATGATACTTTTTGCATTTATATTTTATGGTGTAATATCTATAGTTGATACTTTCTATAAATCAATTGCACTGGATATAAATATGCAGGAAAAATATGTAACAATTATTGTAAGTATAATAACAATTTTTGTAGGCTTTGGATCAAAATTTTTATACGGTATTGAGAAAGTTACAAGAAATAAAACACTTACGGTATTTTCATATTTTTTAGTTGCTTCAATGGTTATAATATCACTTGTAGGAATATTTAATGTATTAAATATAACTTCACTTGTTATATTTATGCTTGCACTTGTGATATTTGGAATAATCAAAGGAGCATATAGGGTCGCAATGAAAAAATATGTTTTGAGCTTTACTACTCATAATATGAGAAATGAAATTACATCAGTATATTACATGGCTGAAAATTTTGGTACAACAATTATATCAATTTTATCTGGTTTTGTCTTAGAATTTACTACAAATTCTATTGCATGTTTTATATTTGCGGTTATTAGTTTTGTAGTATTTACTATAGTACTTCACTATATGGATGGTAAAATAGGCTTAAGGCCTGAGCAATATGATAAATCTGAAATAAATAATGTAGAAGTTTAATGTTATATTTGTATAAAATTAAAATAAATAGAATGAATAATAAAGGAAAAGCAAAAATAAAATTATGTAAATAAAAGAGGTAAAAAATATGAAAAGACTATACATACATACATACATACATACATACATACATACAACACACTAAAAAAAGAAAAAAATAACAAAATAAAAGAGGAAAAATTTGTAAAAAATGTAAAAAAAGAAATAGAAAAAATAAAAAAGCCAGTGTTAGAATATGGGTAAAATATTCTAGCGCTGGTTTTGTGTGTAAAAAAACGGAAAAAATTTCCAGTGACAATGTATAAAGTTTATGATATAGTAAATAATATAAAAAAAGGAGTAATGAGATATATGAAAGAAAAAGGAATAAGTTTAATAGTGTTAATAATAACAATAGTAATAATATTAATATTATCAACTGCAATAATAATGGGAGTAATAACTAATAACCCAATAAGTAATGCAAAAGAAGCAGTACTTCGAAACGATTTGCAAGT
>CANRQA010000043.1 GCA_947632635.1 uncultured Clostridia bacterium
ATACTACATTATCTGATAAAGATGCATTACTACTCACAGATACTGGTATTAGAATAATTTCAAGCAATCGAAAAGATATTGTCCATAAAAAAGTTTTACTTCTTATTGAATTTTACAATTTATATCATCGTACTCCCAAAAATAAAGAAGTATATAAAGATGTTAATATTGGAACGTTTCTTTCAAGCATTCGACAAGGTAATACTACATTATCTGATAAAGATGCATTACTACTCACAGATACTGGTATTAGAATAATTTCAAGCAATCGAAAAGATGTTGTACATAAAAGGGTTTTACTTCTTATTGAATTTTACAATTTATATCATCGTACTCCTAAGCCAAATGAAATATACAAAAATATAAATCTTTATAACTTTCTTGTGAGTATTAGAAGAGGTAATACTACATTATCCTCTGAAGATAAAAAACTACTTATAGAAACAGGTATTAGAATAACTTCAAAAAAAAGGCAATATACTACACATGAAAAAGCTTTACTTCTTGTTGAATTTTACAATTTATATAATCGTCATCCTAAACAAAAAGAGGAATATAAAGGATTTAACATTGGTACATTTCTTTATAGTATAAGACAAAATAAAGCCAGACTATCTTCTGAAGATACAAAATTACTTATAGATACCGGTATTAGAATAACTTCAAACAAAAGGATATATTCTACACATGAAAAAGTTTTATTACTTATTGAATTTTACAATTTATATAATCGTGTCCCTAAGCCAAAAGAAATATATAAAAACATTAAACTTGGTATTTTTCTTAGCAATATAAAGCAAAAAATGATAAATTTATCAACTGAAGATGAAGAAATTCTTTTAAATGCAGGTATTAAAGCAATACCTAAAATATTCAAGGAGGTTTAGCATGAAAACAGTTAACAAACTCGTAAGAGATAATATTCCTGACATTATAAGGAGTAATGGAGAAAAAACTATTACTAAAACATTAAATGAAACTGAATATCTTAAGAGCTTCATAACAAATTAAGTGAAGAAGTTAATGAATATTTAGAAAGTGGAAATATTATTGAACTTGCAGATGTTTATGAAGTAATTCTTGCACTTATTAAAGCAAAAGGTGTACAAAAAGATGAATTTGAAATGATTAGAAAAGATAAAGTTTTAAAAAATGGTGCTTTTGATAAAAGAATTTTTCTTATAAGTACAATTTAAGCCTAAAAAAGAATTGAGACGTAATTCTCAATTCTTTTTTACTATTTTTCAATATGTATAGTTTGTGTTTTGTATGCTAAACTTACCTTTTCATTATTTAAAATTTGCATAATCTTATAATTTACATTTTCCTTAATTGCAAGATATGATTTGTAATCTGTTCTATCTATATAAAAATAAACATGTATATTTTGACCGTCATCTCTTATTTCATTAAATCTTACATGTATAACGTCATTATGTACGTTTGGATGTTCTTTTAACATTTCTTCTATTTTACTTATAACATTTGATATACTTTTAAGTGATGTATCAAATGTTACAGTTAAATCCAAAGTAATTCTTCTTTTATTCATTAAACTCCAATTTGTAATTTCTTCATTTGAGATAACTGAATTAGGTATAGTTATAACTGAATCTTTAAATGTTCTTATTCTTGTACTTCTAAAAGTTATATCCTCTACTATTCCCTCAATTGTTGGAGTTTCTATCCAGTCTCCTGCAATAAATGGTTTGTCAAATATAATTACTAAACCACCAATTAAATTTTTAGCTACATCTTGCCCAGCCAGAGCTACTGTAAGTCCACCAAGTCCAAGTCCTGCAATAATACCATTAATATCATATCCAAATTCAGAAATTATTATAACCGCAGCAATTAAATACACAATAATTTGTATAATACGTGTTAATAAACTTGTAGCTCTATCTTTTCTTGTAAATCTAACATTTTTGTTAAGCCTTGAAAACATTTTAGAAGTTGGCGTTACTAAATTTGCTATACACATAGCAACAAGCCAAATAATTGCAGCTCTAAATGACTTATTAGTTAAATCTAATACATACTCATTAACATTTAAATTAAGAATAGCAAAATATACTCCTAGTATCACTGAAAAGCTTTTTAATGGTACATAAAAAGGTGATTTTGTTGTTTTTTCTTTACACTTCTTTATAACAAAAACAAATTTTATAATAAGCCTTGATATAATAGAACTTGTTATATAAAATACAGCAAATATTATAACTGAAACAAGTAATCTTTCTACAAAGTTAATATCAATTTTATTAAATAATTCCATAAAACTATTCATGAAAAATAATTCCCCTTTAAAAAGTCGCCGTTAAAATATTTACGGCGATCTATAATTTATTTAAATTCATATCCACATTTATTGCAAAATTTAGCGTCTGGAGTACAAATTAAACCACATTGAGGACATACCCTTTCAGTTACTTTTTCCTCTTTTTCTTTTGAAGCTTTTTTCTCTTCTTTGATTTTTACTGGCTTTTGCTTTTGACCACAATTTCCACAGAAAACACTTTCAGTAGATATAACTTCTCCACAGTTTGCACATACTCTAAGACCTTTATTATATAAAATCTTTTTATTCATTTCATCAATTTCATTTTTTATTTTATCAATTTTTTTGCACTCTTTTTCAAAAGCCTTACCTACATCTTCTTCTTTTTTATACATATCATATACTGTTTTTCCCATTTCTTCATATATTGCCTCAATGTCAGTTTCTTTTTCAGATACACTAAGTTTTAATTTTGCATCTTCAATTAATTTACCAGACTTATCTGCAACAGTGTTATATGTTTCTGTTGCTGTTTTACCAACAAATTTTGATATTTCATTTACTTTTTTCATAAATTCCATAATTATTCACACTCCCATATATAATATATATCATAAAAAACTAATATATTCAATAGATTATATTTAATAAGTTTACTATTTTTTTATACAAAGGTTTATAATAATTTATTTTTATAAACTGATTAGTCTTTCTACATATAGGTATGTATCATCGCATACTTATCTACTACTATCTCTAAACATTCTGCTTCTGTTATTCTACTTGTGCTAACCTTTATTTTAGTAGTACCTGTCATTCCTACTTCATTTTATTTCGTTATTTACTGTATGATTATTTCTAGATGTACCCATAATTTTTACATAATATATAAGTACATTATATCCTTATTTTAAATTATCGTACACCAAATCCACCGTCTCCGACCGCCTCCGGCATCTCCTCCGGAGAATCCTCCACCATATCCTTCTGCTGAAGAATAATTCGAGTTTACTATACTTCTAAATCTTCTTATTCTATTAACCTTTCCTGTAATTTTTGATGTTCCTCTATATATGAAACGATAATAATCATACCAATAATACACATAATTATTAAAGTTATTATTTGGTATTTTTTCCATTATTTCTTTAACTATTTTCTTAGAAATCCCAAAAACAACCGCACATATTAAATATTCTCTCCATAATACAATGTCAAAAGGCTCTTTTTCTTTAATAAGTAAATAATCTTCTATGTATCTTTTTAATCCTTCTATTTTTTCTAAATAATCTGTTCCTTTTTGCGTTAATTGTGAATTTCTTTTTATTACCCTTTTAATAAATGATATATCTATTAACATTAATAATATATAAATAATAAATAATACAGTTAATGTTGTATTTATTAATGTACTAACTTTGTATTCTAGCGTACAAAATATAACTAAAAATATAAAAATTAACATTATACAAGATTTTTGTAACTTATATTTATAATTATCTCTTATTTTTTCATGAGTTGGAGAATATACTTTATTATTTTGTGCTTTGTTTTCTATAGAATGTTCAATACTATCAAATCTTTCAAGAACTTTTTTACTATGTAAATTTTTAATATATTTTTTAAATTCCTTCATGGTAAAAGTGGTTTTCAACTTTCTTGATGCTGATGTAAAAATATTTAATACTTCTAATTCATCTCTTTCTAAATTATTTTTGTTATCCACTTTTTTATTTATCTCAATTACTAAATCACCTTTTTTATCTTTAAGTATATTTATATATTTTTTTAAATATAAACTTAATACATTTGCAGAAAATACTCTTCCTAATTTCTTTCTAAATTTACCAGTTTTATAATAATAAATAAAGCTAATATCTCCTGCAGTCATATTTTTTACAGGTAATTCTCTATAATATTTATATTTTTCTGTAGGTTTAATATTACTAGTTTTATTTAGCTCTTTTCTATCTTTTTTTATTTTATTTATTAAATTCACTATAAGCGATAAAAGAATTACTATTATAATTGCTTGTACTATAGCCGTTATTCTTTTTGATTTTTCTCTTTGTGCATTTGCTTCGTTTGCAAATTGCTGTTCTTCTTGTAAAATATTATTAAAATTACTCATATATATCCTATTAGTGTTTAAATCGAATACTTTCTCTAGTACGGCAATTCTAATTTCCAAAAATTCATTCTTATACACATCGGTAACTTCAAAACTTACTTTTCTATTATCTTGGATACTAATCTTTCCATTCAAATGACCGTGAGCCCAAGCTCTTAGATTATTAATATTTTTTACCTTTTTAGGCAAATAAATATTTCCTGTCACTTTATTAATTTTATCACTATGATTATACCCTAAAAATTTCCAACAAAATTCATTACAATCATTATAAGTTTTTATTACATCAGTCACAGTGTACGATATTCTATAAGTTTTTCTTCCACTAGAATGTTCTAAACCAGTTCCCCAAGCAATTTCAAAATTTCCTTTATTATTTATTAAAGCATAATAGTAATTAGGCGTTACTTTTGTCATTTCTTTATTTATATCTATAAATGATTTTTCCATGCCTGTTTGAGTTATTTCTTCTACGGAAACATTTTTTATCTCACCATATTTATTTTCATCTAATATAAATTCTTTATATGCAGTGCTACCATTATTTATATACACATCCCACAATTCAACAACCTGCATACTTCCATCTTCATTTATGTCCACTGAAAAGTCAATCGAATAAAATTGCTGTGAACTTGCATACAAAACATTATTTAATCCTATTATTAGTACAAAAAAAAATACTATGATAATTATTTTATTTTTTAATCTCATACTTTCTCCTTTTTGATATTCTCACTATTTATTACATAACGATACAAGAAATTTTTTGTATACCTTCTTAATTTTTATATTTTCTTCTTTTTTATTGTAAAATTCCATACTAATCTTTTTAGTAACTCTGAATACCACATTTTTATTTTTATATAATTAAATTCTTCGACTCAACCGCTCTAATTTAGCACCTATTACACATTTTACCGTTTATGTTTTTTTGTTTCATTTAAATATTATTATATTTTTAAAAAATTTTCAATACTTTCTTAAAAATATATATTTACTCTCCATACTTGTATTTTTTTCATAGTAATAAGCATTTTTTATGCCATTATCATATTAATTTTTCCATAAATCTTTATTATTTTTAAATATAATACTATTATTACTAAGTTACAAAATATGCGATAAATAAATATATATATTTATACAAAATGTTAACATTAGTTGACAAATTTCAAATGAAAAGTGGTAGAAAAAATATTCTTCTTATAGTATAATAAAATTATGATATTTAAAATTATTAATTTATATGTAAAAGGAGAGCAAAACATGAAATTCAATGAAAAATTAATCAAATTAAGAAAACAAAAAGGATTATCACAAGAAGAACTTGGGTATAAACTAAATGTTACAAGACAAACCATATCAAAATGGGAATTAGGTCAAACAGCTCCCGAAATGGATAAGCTTGTTGAATTAAGCAAACTTTTTGATATTAGCGTTGATGAATTAATAAATGATTCTGAACCAGCAAAAGATATAACAAATATACCTGATATTCAAAAAGACACCGGTAATTCTCATACTATAATTGAAGATACATCAATTAAAAAAAGCAAACGAGAGAAAACAATTATATCAGTAATAGTTATAACACTTATTATAATTATTATATTGATAATAATACGATTTTTGGCAGGATTTACCCTAGTTAATGGTATGAATAATTCATCAAATAGTTTATTTAACAAATTCCTTGGATTTTTTGAAAATATAACAAATGGTATTGATGATATGAAAGATAATTTTTCTGCAACAAATTTTAATTCTTATATAGAAATGTATAAAGGAACATTAGTTGGTAGTGATGTAAACTCTACCTTAGATGAAATAATTACAAGCAATAAAAAGAATGAAAGAAAAATAACTGTAAAATTTAATGAAACAGAAACACAAGATCCAGAAGAAATAAAAAATATAAAGAAAGATATTGTTTATTATGATGATTATGAACTATCTTTAGATTACGATGAAGAAGGATATATAAACAAAGTAACTATTGAAGAGTTAAAAAGAACTCCTACTATATTTGATAAAGCTATTTTTAACATGGATTTTGAAATATCGCAAGGTTCAAATGTAAGTTCAACAGTAATTTCAATTTTAGATAAAGTAGTTATAAGTAATAAAAAGTACGATAAAAAGATAACAGTAAGTTATAAAGAAATAGAAACACAAGAAGAATCTGATATAATAAATATAAAGAAACAAATTAATAATATGAGTGAATATAATATATCTTATGATTATGATGAAGATGGTTTTATAAATAAAGTAACAATTATAGATTTATAGAAAGGAGTTTAACAATATGATAATATTAGTTATAATAGCAATTTTATTAATTACTATATTAGTATTATATAATAGTTTAATAAAATTAAGAAATAAAGTAGCACAAGCAAAATCAACTATAGATGTATACCTAAAACAAAGATTTGATTTAATACCAAATCTAGTAGAATGCGTAAAAGCATATTCAAAACATGAGCAAAGCATATTTACAGAAATAGCAAATTTAAGAGCATTACATATTAAAAATCCTAACAATTTAAAAGATTCTGAAACTTTAAATAATAAAATGAATCAACTTATAGCAATTGCCGAAAATTATCCTGAGTTAAAAGCAAATGAACAATATTTAAATCTACAAAATAATTTAACTAAATTAGAAAGTCAACTACAAGCTGCAAGAAGAATATACAACAATGAAGTCACAAATTATAACACTAAAATTGATGTTATTCCTTCGAATCTAATAGCAATTCTTTTTGGATTTAAACATGCAGACTTATTTGAGATTGAGGAATATCAAAAAGAAAATATTAATATAAAATTGGAGAATTAATTTATGAAAACCTTCGAAGAAATATATAACGAACTACAAAATAATAATACTAATAATATAGAATTTAATGAGACATTTAAAAGTCTTAAAGAAAAGTTAAAAAAAGCTAAATATATTACACTTACAATATGCTTGATAGGTGACTTTTTACTTATACTATTTATCATTATGAATATTATTAAAGCAGGTATATTTGGAGCAATGTTTTCAATTTCAATGCTAATATCTGCAATAATATTTAATGTATTAACATATGTAGTAGTATATCTTTGTGTGGGTGCAAACAAAGAACAATTTAAGTTTAATACCATGTATAAAAACGTAGTAATAAAAGAACTTATAAATAATTTCTATGACAATTTAGAATATTTCCCAAATAAACAAATGCCAGAATATATATACAAAAACTTAAATTATGAAAATTACGATACATATGAATCAGATGATTATTTTGAGGCTTTAATTGATAATAAATATAGTATTCAATTAGCTGAAATAAAGACTCAAGAAATAAGAACAGATACTGACTCTGATGGTCATACACATACAGAATATGTAACTCAATTTCATGGATTGTTTTCTAAAATTGCAATTGATAAATCTATAAATAGCACTTTACATATAACTCCAAATAAACTAATTTCATTTGATAGAAACAAGCTAAATATGGACTCTAGTGAATTTGAAAAATATTTCGATGTTAGTGCTTCTAACAAAATTATTGGTATGCAATTATTAACATCAGATGTTATGGAAGATTTAATTAATTTTAAAGTTAATACAAATATACAATACGATATATATATATCAAATAATGAAATATATATAAGATTCCATTCAGGAGAAATGTTTGAAGCAAGACATTTTAATAGTGAGGCATTAAATAAAACTGAAATCCAAAAATACTTTTATATACTTAATTTTACATATAATTTATCAAAAAAATTAATAAATGTAATAAACCAAACTAATATATAAAATTATAGAGATTATGATGTACCTTTTTATATTTCATAATCTCTATTTTAGTATATATTACTATTTTTTTTCAATTACAATTTCATTATCCTTAAGTAATATCTTTACTTTATCACCATCTTTTATCTTCTTATCAAGTATAGCTTCGGCAAACTTATCCTCGACTTTACTTTGTATAGCACGTCTTAAAGGTCTAGCACCATATGTATCATCAAATCCAACTTTTGAAATATATTTTACAACTTCATCAGTTATATCAACTTTAATATTACGCTCTTTTGCAAGTTTTTCAAAATCATTAAGCATAAGACGAGTAATTTTTTCTATACTTTCTGTTTCTAGCTTTTTAAATACAATTATTTCATCAAGTCTATTTAAAAACTCTGGTCTAAAGATTTTCTTAAGTTCAGACATAACTTCTGTCTTTGTATTTTCATAATCCTTTACACTATCTTCTTTAGTTATAAAGCCAATAGTTTTATGCTCTACAATATTTCTAGCTCCAGCATTAGATGTCATAATAATAACTGTATTTCTAAAACTTACTGTTCTACCATTTGAATCAGTAAGTCTACCGTCTTCTAAAATTTGTAAAAGCATATTAAATACATCAGGATGAGCCTTTTCTATTTCATCAAATAATACTATACTATATGGTTTCCTTCTAACTTGTTCTGTAAGTTGACCACCATCATCGTATCCAACATATCCTGGAGGTGAACCAATAAGTTTTGAAACACTATGTGGTTCCATATATTCTGACATATCAAGCCTTATCATAGCATTTTCATCGCCAAATAAACTCTCTGCTAAAGCCTTTGTAAGTTCTGTTTTACCAACACCTGTAGGTCCTAAAAACATAAATGAGCCTATTGGTCTTCTTTCATCTTTTAGACCTACTCTTGCCCTTTTTATAGCTCTTGCAAGTGATTCAACAGCTTCATCTTGCCCTATAACTCTTAATTTTAAATTTTTATCTAAATCTTTTAATTTTTCACTTTCAGTTTCTGTAAGTTTTGATACAGGAATTTTTGTCCAACTTGAAACCACTGCACAAATCTCTTTAGCAGTTACACTTGCCTCTTTAGAAGTAGAATCTTTTTCCCATTTTTTCTTGCTATCCTCTAGTTTTTTCTTAAGCTCTTTTTCTTCATCTCTAAGTTTTGCAGCTTTTTCAAATGCTTGACTTATAATTGCCTCTTCTTTTTCAGAGGATAATCTTTCTAAATCTTTTTCTAACTTTGTAATACTTTCTGGCATTGTAACAGTTTTAAGTTTTATCTTAGAACAAGCCTCATCAATTAAATCTATTGCTTTATCAGGTAAAAATCTATCATTTATATACCTTTTTGAAAGTTTTACAGCCTCTTCTATTGCCTCATCTGTAATTTTTACTTTATGGTGAGCCTCATATTTATCCTTAAGCCCTTTTAATATTTTTACAGTATCTTCTAAACTTGGCTCATCTACCAAAACACTTTGAAAACGTCTTTCAAGTGCACTATCTTTTTCAATGTATTTTCTATACTCATTTAAAGTAGTAGCACCAATTATTTGTACCTCTCCACGTGACAAAAGTGGCTTTAAAATATTTGCTGCATCCATTGCACCCTCTGCTGCACCTGCACCAACTATAGTGTGCATTTCATCAATAAATAAAATAACATTTTGTGATTTTGTAATTTCCTGTAGAGATTTTTTTAGCCTCTCTTCAAAATCTCCTCTATACTTTGCACCTGCAATCATAGATGACATATCAAGAGATACTACCCTTTTGTTTTTCAAAATTTCTGGGACTTTAGATGCAACAATCATTTGCGCAAGTCCCTCAACTACTGCTGTTTTACCAACACCAGGCTCACCAATAAGTACAGGGTTATTTTTTGTTCTCCTACTTAATATTTCAGTAATTCTTTGTATTTCTTCATCTCTTCCAATAACAGGGTCAAGTTTTCCCTCTTTTGCTAAAGCTGTTAAATCTTTTCCATACTGATTAAGTGTAGGAGTATTTTGAGCTCCACCATCTTGAGCCTCACTATCTGTATATGGGTTAATAGGTGAATCTTCACTTAAAATACGTAAAAGGTCAGCAAAAATTCTTTGAGGGTCAATATCTGCATCAATTAAAATTCTTACTGCTACACTATCAATTTCACGCATAAGAGATAACAAAATATGTTCAGTTCCAACATAATTTTGTCCCATTCTTTTTGACTCTTTTGCACTATTTTCAATAATTCTTTTGGCTCTTGGTGTAAGTTCTGCTTCCGTTTCAACAGTATTCATCACTCCATCTATTTTTAATATTTCTTCTTCAACATATTCTGCTGTAAGACCTTGACTAGAAAGTATTTTTGATGCAAGTCCCTCACCTTCTTTTACAAGTCCATAAAGAATATGCTCTGTACCAATAAAAGAATAATTATGCTCTATTGCAAATTCTCTTGCAATTTCTAAAACGCGTGCTGCTCTTCCAGTAAATTCATACATAATATCATATCTCCTTTCTTATATACTCTGCTCTTTTAATATTTTCTTCTCTACCCTCTATATCTTCTTTAAGAATAGTTTTTAGAGTATATGAACGAATATCAACAAGAAGTGAAGTAACTGCTTCAAGTTTTACATCTTGAATAATATCCATAGTAATTCCAAGTCTTAAAGTTAATAATAGTTTTACAGCCTCTTCCTCACTAATAATTCTTGCATTTTTTAATATACCATATGCTCTATACACATCATCTTCAAATTTTATATTATCTTTTTTTAGTATTTCTCTTGCTTTTCTTTCTTGTTCAATAATAGAGGTAATTATAGCTTTTATTCCAGATATTATATCTTTATCACTCATCCCAAGTGTTTTTTGATTAGATATTTGATATAGGTGACCAACTCCACTTGTATTTTCACCATACAAGCCTCTTACTGATACACCAATACTTGCAGCCTGATCAAGTAGCTTGTTAAGTAGTCCAACTTTTGCAAGTGCTGGTAAATGTAATAGTACAGATACCCTCATACCACTTCCAACATTAGTAGGACAAGCTGTTATATATCCATATTTATCATTTTTAGAAAACTCTATTTTACTTTCAATACTATTTTCAAATTCCTGTAATTTTTTATAGCACTTATCTACATTAAAGCCTGCTTCAAATGCTTGCATTCTTAAATGATCTTCTTCATTTACCATTGTAACAATTGAATTATCTTCATTTGTTATAATAGCTCCCATAGATTCATTTAAAAACTCTTTTGATATAATATGTTTTTCAATTAAACTTAATTTAGTTAAATCATCAATGTCTGACATTTTTAGGACTTTATAATCAGTACCTTTTAACTTATCTTCTAATAAAGATATAATTTCTTTCTTTTTTTCTGTAGTTAGAATATGTGGGAAATTATATCCTTTTATGCTTCTTGCAAATCTTATTCTTGATGAAATAACAACATCTGAATCTTTTGAAATTTCTTTAAACCACATATACACTACCTACTTTCCTTCTATTTTTTTTATTTTATCACGAATTACTGCTGCCTCTTCATATTTTTCTTCAGCTATTAACTCTTGTATTTTTTCTTTTAATTCTTCTATTTCTTGTGTTTTGCTCTCATTCTTTGTAAGAGTAGATTTTGCTTTTACTTTTGGCTTTTCCCCAAGCTTTATATGTCTATTTTTTCCATGTAATTTTAAAAATAACTCATCTAAAGTATCTTCAAAAGTTTCATAACATTTTTCACAGCCAAATAACCCTGTTTTTGCATAATCATCTAAAGTATATCCACAATTTTTACAAATTGGTTTTCTTTCCATTTCCATAAATTCTGGAATTGATACAAACATAGGTGAGAATATACTTGAAAAATCCATAAATCCCATTTTGTTTGCACAATTTTCACATAAGTAGATTTCTTGTTTTGCGCCATTAATATTTTCTTTATACATTACTGTGGCTTCTCTTTTACCACAACTTTGACATTTCATAAAAATCACTCCTTACTTTATTATATTTTTATTTTCTATATTAAATTAACAATTAAACATTTAAATATATCAGCTCTTACACTGTCCCTATTTAGTTTATCTACTTTAGCTAAACTTTTATCTGAAACAGCTATTTTTATTAAATTTGCTGTTTTTTCATCTAATATATTATAGCTTATAAATTCTCTTAAGTAAACATCTACGACACTTTGCGACAATTTATTACCAATTTTGTCAATAATATCTGATATATTCTCAGACTTAGACAAGTCTGTTTTTATAATTCTAATATATCCTCCACCACCTCTTCTACTTTCAACGTAAAAACCTAGTTCTGGTATAAATCTTGTTGCAATAACATAATTTATCTGCGATGGTACACAGTTAAATTTTGTAGCAAGATCACTTCTATTTAGCTCTACCATATCGGTATCTTCTATTATATCTTTGATGTATTCTTCAATTAAATCAGATAATTTCATAATACCTCCTTTTATTTTTAACTTTGACTTTCTTTGACTATTATACACCCATATTTTTTCTT
Organism: uncultured Clostridia bacterium; assembly: GCA_947632635.1. Taxonomy (GTDB): domain Bacteria; phylum Bacillota; class Clostridia; order TANB77; family CAG-465; genus CAG-465. Next base: position 12,771 of record CANRQA010000043.1, read on the forward strand.
TGTCAATAGGTAATTAAAAAAAATATTAAAATTAGGAACATACCAAAAATTATTTGATATATTCCTAATGAACTTAACTGCATTCCAACTGTTTAAAAGACTATATTTATAGACTTATCTTTTCACCTTTTATTACATGTGAATTATCCGGCTTAGTATTTATCATATTATTTACTAATTCTGATGTTTCTTCCGTATAATTTAGCTTTATCTGTGCACTCTCTTCTGTAGCTGCTTCTTGAAACATCTCATAATAATTTTCTAGTCCAATATTCTTTATTGTCATACTGGTTCTAACTTTTGTAGACCATCGAAACATCTCTTCCATATTTATTACTTTACTTGTATCAAAGTTATCTATATTCAAATTAATTAATTCATCACAACCTCTAAACATTCCTGCCATATTTTCTACCTTACTTGTATTAAAACTATTCAAATTTAAACTAGTTAAAGACTCACATCCTGCAAACATACTATCCATAGTTGTTACATTACTTGTATCAAAATTACTTATATTTAAATTTGTTAAACTACTACATCCAGAAAAGATACTTCCGCATATTTGTTACCTTACTTGTATTAAAATTACCTACATCCAGGCTTGTTAAACTGCCACATCCTGCAAACATTGCCCACATATTCGTTACGTTACTTATATCAAAATTACTTACATTTAAATTTGTTAAATTACTACAGTCATAAAACATTTTGCTCATGTCTTTTACATTATATGTTTTAAAATGACTTAAATCTAAATTTGTTAATTTATAGCACTTCATAAACATCTCAGACATGCTGGGAACCTTGCTTGTATCAAATTTACTTAAGTTTAAATCTACCAAACTACTACATCCATAAAACATACCTACAATATTTGTTACCTGACTTGTATCTAATACCTTTATATCTATTTCTTTTACTGATGTGAAATTATATAACATATTTGATGAATTTTGATTTGCAACTACTTTTGTATTTCCACCTATCGTTAATTCATAGCCATTCTCTCCATCATCTACTATCCATGCCATTACTCCTCCATTATTTCCCTCAGATACATCCCATGACTTAATTACTCCATCTGGCACTTTATTACTTGTTATAAACTTTATCTTTGTTATTTTTGTTCTGTATTCTTCAGCATGAAAATCATCTTGTGAATCTCTTGCCCATGCTTTTAATACCGCATCATTTGGATTTCCTATTATATATCCCATTTCCTCTGCTACCTTTTGCTTTTTCTTATCTTTTCCTAAATATGCTA
>CANRQA010000044.1 GCA_947632635.1 uncultured Clostridia bacterium
AAAGTTGACAAAATTAAAAGCTTATGTTTCTAAGCTTAGAAGGTTAAAAAAATTTTTAGTTACTGTAAAACAACGGAATTAATATTGTTCTATACGATTTAAAAGAAAATACCCTTACCTTAAATTACAAAGGATAAGGGTATTTTGTAAATGCTTTTATTATGGTCCAGGAAATCTATGAACGCCAACACATTCAGCCAAAATCTTTTCAATATCTGGATTTAAAGGCTTAGGCTTATACCGCTTAAAAACTTCACTCACGTGATTACACTCGGGGCAAGTGAAACACGCAACCTCTTCAGAGTCTATACATCTTTGTTTCACATCATTTATCCCTTCAAGAATTATAACGGCACCACACCGATCACAAGTTACCTCTACTCCAAATAAAAATCCATGTTCTTTAACTTTCATAAAACATCCTCCTAATATTTAATATATTTTTATTATAACATATATTGAACGAAATGTCAATATATTAAGTATAAAACTAGCAAAAATTAACATAATAACGGAAAACAAAATATAAAAAAATGATGTTTTTTGTATTTTTATGTGATAATTGTTATTCATTATATACATATTTATTGTTATATGATATAATACGGTTGGTGTTGTAAAAATGAGAAATGCGTATCAAGAGGATACAGAAATAAGTGTAAATAAAGTAAAAAAAAAGCACGTTATATCAATGCTTATTTGGCTCTGTATAATGATATTTGTATTTGTACAAGTATGTAATCTTGTGCTATATACATTTGGTAAAAAAGAAAAAGAAAAAATGTGGTTATATAATATAACAAGTGGAGTAATAAATTTCTTTTTTAATAATAAATTATCAAATGTTACGGAAAACTATAATTTAAAAGTTGCAGGACTTGGAGATATATATTTTACATCTAATACGATTAAGTCTGCAAAAACAGGCGACACATATGATTTTACAGAAGGTACAAGTAATATACAAGAGCTTTTAAAAAATTATGATTTAGTTACTGCCTCACTTGTTACACCTATTGCAGATAGTGCAAAAGGATATTCTTTAAAGGATGTATATAATGCACCAAGTAGTGTTGTAGATTTATTAAAAAACTTAAATGTAAGTGTAGTTTTAGCAGCAACAAGTCATGCTTTAGATAAAAATGAAAGTGGAATAAGTGATACAATAAAAAATTTGCAAAGTGCAGATATTAGCTATACAGGTATTTCAAATGAAGATAATAAACCATTAATTATTGATAAAAATAATATAAAAGTTGGGTTACTTTCATATGCAATGTATTCTAATGTTAAAGTGCAAAATGATAAAGCATATTTAGTAAGTATTTATAGTGAAGAAAAATTAGATAATGACATGGCATATTTAAAAGAAAATAATGTTGATTTTGTAATAGCATATTTAAATAATGAAAATGAGCAAAGTGAAGCGCCAGATTCAAACCAAATTAGAGCAACAGAAAATATGTTTAATAAAGGTGTAAATGTAGTACTTGGTTCAGGAAGTATGGTTGTACAAGACGAAGTAAGAGATGAAATTAATATAGATAATAAACCTCGTGAAATTTATGCAATATATTCATTAGGCGATTTATTCGGAAGTTATGAAGAAGATAATAATTTGTTAAGTGTAATTGCAAATTTTGAAATAAATAAAGAAGTTATAAAAGATAAAAAAGGAAATATAAAAGAAAGTAATACTTCTATAGTAGTAAAAACCCCTGTAAGAATATATACAAGTGTAGATAAAAATTATAACAAGGAACTATACATTGTAGATGATGAAATAGAAAAAAACAATAGTGGTAAGTCTAACTTATCTAAAGCAGAATATGAAAAAATGGTAGATTTAAATAGAAGAATAACAATTCTTTTTGAAGAATAGAAAAAATATAATAATAGTTAGAAAGTATAAGTAGGTGTTGAGTACGGATGGTACTATAGTTTATTTAATAAGGCACGCTGAAACTATTGATGAAACTGGAATTAGAAATACAGACGAAACAATGCAAGAAATTAATGAAAAAGAAATATTGAAGATTTGGCAAAATTTATTGAAGATAAGTCAACTAAAGCCCCCTCGCGTGAACAGTTATCTTTTATAGAATTTAAAACTCGTGATGGTGAGAGTGCAAATGATACAAATATAAGGATGAATGCATAAATGAAATACTAAAAAATTAAGGTAAGAAAATAGCAGTAGTAATTAATGAAGGCTCCATTAAGTTTTATTTGTTAAGTTATTGTAAAGTAAATAAAAACTTAAATCTTGAGTATAAGGAAAAAGAACTTGAAATAACATCACCTTGTTTATTAAAACTTACTTTTAGTAAAAATAAGTTGATAGATTTAGAACAAATAAAGGAGTAAGAAGTAATATACAATTTTTTAAATCTTTTTATATACTTGCTTTTTTATATATTTGTTATATAATATATTTATGAAAGGATGATAGGTTATGAATTTTTATGATAAAGTACACGAACTTGCAAGATGTTTAAAAGAAACACAAGAGTATAAAGAATATATTAAATTAAAAAATGAACTAAAGAGTGATACAACAAATTACAATATATTAAAAGATTTTAAAGAAAAACAAAAAGAACATCAAATGATGTATATTAGTGGTAAAGAAATTGCAAAAGAACAACAAGATGAAATGCAAAATTTATATTCTATATTAATACAAAATGAGAAAATAAGGAAACTTCTTGAAAGTGAAATGAAAATTGACGTTATGCTTGCTGATATGCAAAAAATTATGGGAGATGCTATAAAGGAGATAGTAGAGTTTTAATGAATAAATTTTCAATAAAAGAGGTTTTTAGTAAGCAAAATAAAGAGGCAGATGAAATAACAAAAAAGATAGACAAAAGTAATGAAGAAGTAGCACAAGAAATATTAAAAGAGTTAGGAAATACTAAAACTAAAGTAGTATTTGATAAGGATATAAAAAATAGTTACTATGTCTATTTAAATGATACAATTTATATATCTAATAAAACTGATAATAAAAATAGTTATTATCGTTTTGTGTTAATCGCTCATGAATGTAGACATTCTATACAATCTAAACTTTTACAAAATATTAATTTTATTTTATCAAATATAGAATTAATTGCATTTGTTGTATTGTTTGTTGTTAGTATATTTGTTAAAAATATAACTATCCCCTTTATTTTATATGCTATTTTTACTGTGATTTCTTGTATACCAAGAATTATTTTAGAGCTTGATGCTATAAAAAACTCTATAGGTATAAGTAAGAACTATATTAGCAAATATTTAAATAAAGAGGAAAGTGATTATTTGCTTAAAGTATATAAAAGTAAAATAAATACGCTATTACCATTTGCACTTATACAGCTATTTATAGGAAAAATTATACGTATAGCTATTTTATTTGTTTTAGCATATTATATTTAATATTTAAGCACCTTTATGCATAATATTGTATAAAGGTGATATATTTTGAAATTAAATAATAGACAGAAAATGTTACTATATGTTTGTGGCATAGTTATAATGTTTATGATATTATATGCTAATGTATTTATTGAAAAAAGTGATAACCAAGATACAAGAACTGTTGAAAACGAAGTTGATATATATAACAATAAAGGGGAATAATAATACGCCCCTTTACATTTTAATTATTTACTCTATGTGTTACCATAGGAGTATTTGGTGTTATTTTTTCAAAAGAATATCCATTATTTAAGCTGTAATTGATAATATCTTCTAATGCATTAAGTGTCTTTGTATTACCAGAAAAGTCATGCATTAAAACCACATTAGCGCGATTTTTACTTAAATTTTTAGTAACATTATTATATACTTGCGTTGAAGTTTTGGCAGAGCCTGCATCATTAGAATCAACGTTCCAGTCAAAATATGTATAGCCACTATTTATTACTTTAGCAGTAAGTCTTGTCATAATACCAGGGTTAAATTTACTAACAGTATTAGAACTTCCACCAGGAAATCTAATAATTGTTGAATCATATCCTGTAGAATTTTTTATTTTTTCTCTTAGTTTTGATATATTATCCATGAAAGCATTTTCGGATTTATAAATTGTTTTGTAATCATGTGAATATCCATGAATTGCTACTGTATGTCCCTCATTTACTTCTCTTTTTACAATAGCTTCTCTTGCAGTATCATAATTAAGTATAAAAAAGGTAGCTTTAACATTTTTCTTACTTAAAATGTCTAATATTTTTGGAGTTATATTAGTACTTGGACCATCGTCAAAAGTTAAATAGATAACGCTATTTTGACCTGTTGAACCATTATTTGCAGTAACTTTTTTTATAACAGAAATAGTTCGAGTTTTCTTTGTTTCATTTCCTTTAGTATCTGTAGCTGTATAAGTTATAGTATAAGTGCCCTCTTTAGATGTATCAACACTTCCTTCTGTTTTTATATTATTTGTTACATCTCCGTCTTTTTCATCAACTGCAGTAGCACCTTGCTCGTCATATGCTTGTCCTATTAAAACCTTCATATTTTCTTGACCGTTTAAATTTAGTACTGGCGGAATATCATCTACAATTACAATATGTCTAATTTTTTGAGCTTTATTATTATTACTATCTTGCACTTCATATTTAATGTTAAATTCTGTATCACTTATATTTTCTCTTGTAGTTATAATTTTATCACTTAAATCTCCCTCATTTAAGTCTATAGCTTTAACACCAGGCTCAGTATAAACTTTAGCATAGGACTGATTATAGTTTTCTCCACCCTCAAGTGAAATTTCTGGTGCTAAGGTATCAACAACACTAATATCAACTTCTTTAGTATAACTTCCAAATAAAGTTTTAGTCTTATACCTTACCTTATATACACCAGTTATATTTTTATTAAAATCTCCTTTTTCTATTGTAACTTCATTTGTTACATTATGAAAGTGATAAGTAGTATTAGGTACAGTTAAATCTTCACTGCTTTTAGCTTCAATACTTGTTTTATCAAATTCCATTTGTGGTATTTCAAATAGGTATTGACAAATAAGTCCTATAAGAAAAACAACACAAATGATAATATAGATTTTTTCATTTTTTTCTAAGTGAGTTGTATTTATAACAACACTACCTTTTCTTGAAGCTGTACCACTTTCTTGTTTTATTTCTGCTTTTTTAGAAGCTATTTTGTTTCTTAAAAAAACAAAAGTAATAAATAATATAAAAATAATTAATTCTATTAAATATAAACTCAACATATCTATACATCTTCCTTGAATATTTTTTAATATCCATTACATAAATATTTTATAACATATGACTTAAGAAATCAATTATTTTTTATAAAAAAGTTAAAATATTGTCGATATATAGAGAAAATACTAGCTTCTCTTTACTGCACTTGCAAAGGCAACAATCATGACTATAACAACAAATAATATTATTTTCATTTTATCAACTCCTACTACATTTTGTTTAAATTTTTTTAAACGTCTAGATACAAAATAGATTAGCTAAAGTGGTTAAATTTAAGTATAAGGTGTTAAGTTAACTTTATATAATTTAATAACGTTTTCATATTAGTGGTATAATTAAGCACTAAAAATAGTAACAGTAATTGGTTATTGTTATATAAATTATAATGATTTTTAAATATTAATCGATAATAGTAAAACACATAGAATAACACCAATAATCATTATACATTTATTTTTAGATATATTTTCATGTAAAATGAAATATGATCCTATAATTGTAATTATTATAGAGCTAGAATGAATAGGTTGTGCTAGTGATACTTTTCCCTCTGTTAAGCAAAATCTAAAACTTAAATTTGATATGAAGTCAAACAAAATATATGTAAATAATATATATGTTTTATTTATTGTTTTTAAGTTAAGGTATTTCCAACTATTTGTACAAAGGCAATATATCGTTACAATAAGAATACCTAAAAGGCTATAATAGAAAGTAACGATAAGTGGATTTACAAAAATGCTTATATAATATTTATTTAGCATAGATGATATTCCATTAAAAAGAACAAATAACCAAGCAAATAAAATACCTTTTTTGCTATCCTTATCATTAGAAATTTTATCTTCTTTAACTATAAAAATTGTTAAAATAATTAAAATTAGTGATATTATCAATTTCAAGATTGGTATTGCTTCATGCAAAATAAGTATTCCTAGAATCAAAGTAATTATTGTATTACATTTTCTGACTGGAATAACAGTAGAAACACTTGCATATTTTACAGAAAGTATGCCACATACATAACCAATCATTTGACAGATAGTTAAAGGAGCAATTTGAAAGAAATTTTTAATATCAAAATTGGTTAAAACATTTGTAAATAAAATTGATGTTATTATATATAAAAGGTTACTAGTAATTAATCCAACTAAAGCAATTGACTTTTCGTTATTATTTTTAGAACATATTTTCATAATAACAGAGGCAAAACCTGAAGTTATCGCTGACAATAAGCATAAAAAGATCCACATATAATTTCCCACTTTCTAATAAATATTATTGTATATAAATATGACGTTTCCTACTATATCAATTATATATTAAATTTATAAATAACTTTATTTAGATAAAACGTAAAATTATTTATAACGTTATAAAGTATCCATTGTTAAAAAATCTTTTAATTTAATATGTTTTACAACACTTGTAGAATAATCTATATCATCATTTGTTATAATAATTTTTTGTGATAAATTATCTATATTTTTAAATGCAGAAAATTCTCGTTCATAAGTTTTATCTTCAGCTATACTATATGCAACCTGTATATAATATTTTTTATTATCCTTATTAGCTAAAAAGTCTATTTCTTTTCCATTGTTATTATATACGTTAACAGAAAAACCCATATAAATTAATTCATTATATACAATATTTTCTAAATTATGTGTTAAATCATACCTATTATCAATACATCTTATCGAATTAAATGAAACATCTTCATCATATATTTTTAAGTAATATGATAATTCACTTTTAGCTTTAGTTGAATATTTTTTGACTTTCTCAATAATATATGCTTCTTCTAAATAATCAATATACTTTATAATAGTATTTATAGAACAGTTTTCATGAGTATCTTTTATATACTTATGAATAGATTTTGCTGAAATTATCCTACTATTAGATTTTAATATAAAGTTTGTTAAATTTCTAAATAAGTTCTCTTTTTTAATATGGTATCTATTAACTAAATCATTGATAACTATTGTATCATCTAAATCATTTAGATATTTAATAACTGCCTCTTGTGAATTGAATTCAAATCTTTTAGGAAAGCCGTCCCCAAATAAGATAATCAGTAACAGAACAACTTTTACCTAATTCCTTTGTATATTCTAATATTTCTTTATAAACAAATGGCCTTATTTTAAATGAAACATATCTTCCACTCAATTCTTTAGTAAACTCTTTTGATAATAATTTTGAATTCGAACCTGTTATAAAAATTGAAGTATTATATAATCTTAATGTTTTACAAGCATCTTGCCAACCGTCTAACAATTGAACTTCATCAAGAAAAACATAACATTTATCAGTTTTTCTATTTTCTTCAACATATTTTATAAGATTTTCTCCATTTGAAATGTTAGATAAAATTCTTTTATCTTCAAAATTTAAACTAATTATATTATCAGTTTTTTTACTAATTTCATTTTTTACTTGCTCTAAAATAACAGATTTTCCACAACGTCTAATGCCTGTTATTATTTTTATTAAATCAGAGTCGTAAAATTCTCTAATTGGTTTTATATAATGTTCTCTATAAATCATAATTATTATCCACCTCAATAATATTATACTGAAACATTTTGGGGTTGTCAAGAAAAACTTTCAGTATAAGTGAAACATTTTACAAAACATATGAAAATGTTTCACTTGGGAAACCACATTTGTAATTTGCTATTTATAATATAATAAATAAATTTAATATAAATATAGATAAATAGTATAAATTTAAATAATAGGTTTAAATTTAACTTAAATACTTATTTAATATTTTATAAATTAAATAAAAATATAAAGACATTAAATAAAAATATATAACTAAAATTATATTTTTAATTATATATTTTGAAATATATAATAAAATACAAGCATATAAATATACAAGGTGGTTAAAATGAAATTTTCAATACTTCAAAAACGTCTTGCATTTATATGCTTTTTAATTTGCTTTTCACTGGGTGTATATGGTATAATAACAATGAGAAGATTACCAAATCAAGTAGCAAAAGTAAATGCTTTACCTATAACAAATAAAGTTGTGGTAATAGACGCAGGGCACGGAATGCCTGATGAACGGCGCAGTTCGGGTTTAATGGTACAACAGAGCAAGCCATAAATTTAAGTATTAGTTTAAAATTACAAAAACTAATAGAACAAAGTGGTGCAAAAGTTATCCTTACAAGAAGTGATGAAAATGGAATATACTCATTAGATAGTACAAGTATTAGAAATAAAAAGGTAAGTGATATAAAAAATAGAGTAGAGATTGGAAATAGTAGTGATGCAGATTTATTTATCTCTATACACTTAAATAAATATCCACCCTCTGATTATTATAGAGGTTGGCAGACCTTTTATCAAAAATCTAATACCGATAGTGAAAATTTATCGAAATTAATTCAAACAAATTTAAATAAAAATATCGAATTTAAAAATAACAGAACGCCATTACCATTAAATGATGTATATATTATGGACCATGTAAAAGTACCAACAGTTGTTATAGAGTGTGGCTTTTTATCAAATCCTGAAGAAACAGCTTTACTAAAAACTGATGAGTACCAGAATAAACTAGCATGGGGAATATTTATAGGATTGCAAGAATATTTTACAAATAAAGGAGAAGAAGTTAGTGGATAAATTTATGAAAGAAGCATATAAAGAGGCAAAAAAAGCGTATAATAAACTTGAAGTGCCAGTAGGAGCTGTTATTGTTAAAGACGGAGAAGTTATTGCAAGAGCTCATAATTTAAGAGAAAAAGAAAATAGTTCACTTGCACATGCAGAAATACTATGTATAAAAAAGGCTTGTAAAAAATTTAACACATGGCGTTTAGAAGATATGGAAATGTATGTAACTTTAGAGCCCTGCCCAATGTGTGCAGGTGCATTAATACAATCAAGATTAAAAAAAGTGTATTTTGGAGCAAAGGATGAAAAAAATGGTTGCGTAATATCTGTTGGCAATGTATTAGATATAAATACAACACATAAAGTTGAGTATGAATATATTAACTCACAAGAGTGTTCAAGTATTTTAAAAGATTTCTTTAAAAAATTAAGAGCACTTAAGAAAATGTAATTATAAATTAAGATATTAAACCAAGAAAAGTTTGATATCTTAATTTTTTCTAAAATTTTATGAATTAGTGCAAATATTTTGACTTTTAGGCTATTTTACGATATAATTATTAGGAATTTGAAAGGTGGGAGAGGGAATTTATCCCAAATTTATTATGAGGAAAATGACATCAAAAAGTTTAAGAAAGGCTTGGCTTGATTTTTATAAAGAAAGGGGACATATTGATATTGGACAAGTTTCACTAATTGGCGATGGTACAACAGGAGTACTATTTAATGTGGCCGGAATGCAACCACTTATGCCATATTTATTAGGAAAAGAGCATCCACTAGGTAAAAGACTTTGTAATGTTCAAGGTTGCGTAAGAACAAATGATATTGATTCAGTTGGAGATTCTAGCCATACCACTTTCTTTGAAATGATGGGAAGTTGGAGTTTAGGAGATTACTTTAAAGAAGAGCGTACAAAATGGAGCTTTGAGTTATTAACAGAAGTTTTCGAGCTACCTGTTGAAAGACTTGCAACAACTGTTTTTGAGGGCGATGCTAATGTACCAAGAGATGATGAAACAGCAATTTTAAGAGAAAAATCAGGATTTTTGCATGATAATATATATTACTTACCTAAAGATTGTAATTGGTGGGAGCTTGATAGAGGACCATGCGGACCAGATAGTGAAATGTTTTATATAACAGATAAAGAGGCTTGTGGAAAAGATTGTACTCCAGCATGTGATTGTGGGCATTATGTTGAAATTGGAAATGATGTATTCATGCAATACGATAAAATAGATGATGATAAATATATTTTATTAGATAAGAAAAACGTTGATACTGGTTGGGGACTTGAAAGAATACTTGCTTTTTTAAATACAGATGGAGATGTATATTTAACAGATTTATTTAAGGGAGTAATAGAAATTCTTGAAAGAGTATCTAATAAAAAATACAATGAAGATGTAGAAAGCACAACTGCTATGAGAATAATAGCAGACCATATTAGAACAAGTATTATGCTACTTGGTGATGAAAATCATCTTACACCATCTAATATTGGAGCTGGATATATTTTAAGACGCCTTATAAGACGTGCAGTTAGATATGCTAAAAAGTTAAATATTTCTACAGATGTATTTACTGAAATTGCTACATATTTTATTGATAATATTTATGGTGAAGCATATGTTTCATTAGCAAATTCAAAAGAATTTGTTTTAAATGAATTAAATAAAGAAATAAATAAATTTGAAAAAACACTTAATTCTGGAATGAAAGAATTAAGAAAAGTTATTGATAGATTATCAAGTACAAAAGTTAATGTTATTGACGGAGAAACAAGTTTTAAATTGTATGATACATATGGTTTTCCAATTGAATTAACAGAAGAAATTGCTAAGGAAAATAATCTAAGTGTTGATACAGAAGCATTTAAACAAAAGTTTAAAGAACACCAAGATAAATCAAGAACTGCAACAGTAGGTAATTTTAAAGGAGGACTTGCTTCTACAGGTGATATGGAAACAAAGTATCATACTGCAACACATTTGTTAAATGCTGCATTAAAACAAGTTATAGGTGCTGATGTACATCAAAAAGGCTCTAATATAACAGAAGAAAGATTACGTTTTGATTTTTCATGCGACCATAAATTAAGTGATGAAGAAAAGCTAAAAGTAGAAGAACTTGTTAATAAATGGATAAAAGAAGATTTAAAGGTAACTTTTGAAGTTATGAAAAAGGAAGAAGCATTAAAATCAGGTGCTGAATGTATGTTTATAGAAAAATATCCAGATGAAGTAAAAGTATATAGTATAGGTGATGTTTCAAAAGAATTGTGTGGCGGACCACATGTTGAGCATACAGGAGTGCTAGGTCATTTTACTATAAAAAAAGAAGAGGCTTCAAGTGCTGGAGTTAGAAGAATAAAAGCAATTTTAAATTAAATATAAAAAACTACTTTCAAAAAATATGAAAGTAGTTTTTACGTTATTTATATTGGTAACTTGTTTTATCTGTGTCCCAAGAATTAGGCTTGTAAACTGTTCCAACAAACCATATTTCATCAGTGTTTTTATCTTTAATTAAATATATAAAAGGCTTGTCTATTGTTATTTCTTCTTGTGGTGTTGAGATTATTCCAGCTTTATCTGTCATAACAATAACGGTAGTAGCTGCTGCTTTAACTCCTTTTTCAGAAAAATCTATATTTGCTTTATGAAGTGCATCACTTACATAAAGACCTTTTGGATTGCTAGACATATTTGAAAAGTCTGCAAGTTCTGTATCAAATGCATCTGTAATCCCTAATTTAATTAAATCATCTTTTAAGTTTAAACTATAATTAAATGAAAATCTAGGTATTGAAATGTCTATACCATTTTGTGCTTTAGAAGATAAAGTTAGATTATCAGTAATATTATTAATGTCATGTAGTGATAAGTTATTGATATAATTTGATAAATCTTCATTTGGCATTATTGCTATAAATTGTAACTTTGTATTATTATATTTCTTTAAATCTATAGATAATGCAGTTGTATTTTCATCTTTATAGTATGAAATGTTATCACTATTTGCTGTTTTTTTCATAGTAGTAGCATTTAGTATAGTTCCGTCTGTTAATTTAAAGTCCTCTCCACGTGTTAATGCTGCGTCAAATGTATCTTCCCATTCCATATCAATACCTAATGAATTTATAAGGAGCATTTCTGTATTTGTATTTTTAACTAGTTCATCTGTTAACATATTTTTTATTATTCCTAGTGTTTTATCTTCTATCCATTTGTTTATATTACTTGCATTTTCAAAAGTATCATAATTTATTTCTGCGTTATATTTTTCAGCAATAGTTTTTTTGTAATCATCTTTTACATACTTAGAATAAGACTCTTTTATATATACTCCATTTGCAAAGGATAATACTTTATCAATGTTATCATATTTTGTTAGATTTAAGTTATTTATTACATTTTCAATTTGCTCTTTAGTTTTTCCATTTGCTCCCTCATTTAATAGATTTAGTGCATATTTTATAGATAATGGACTATATATAACATTTTGCTTTTCGTTTTCTGCTTTTAGGAAATGTAATGAGAAAGTTTCATCTGTAGAGGGCTTTTGGGATATATTACTTCCATCATCTATGCTACTAGATGTACTGCTTTCTATCATATTGCTATAATATTTAGTAATATTAAACCCAAGTAAGATTATTGTTATAGTTAGAATTATTAATATTAGTATGACTAGTATTGTATCTGATTTAGAATTGTTTTTTGCATTTTTGTTATCGCTCATTTTTTAACACCTCTTTTCAATTATCTAGTAAGATTATACCATATAGCAAAAAAAATGCACAATTGTATTTTAGAACTTGAAATTAATAAATACTTTGCATTAATTTCTATGTATCACAATAAACTTTTTTTACATATTATATTATGAAAACGCAAATTAAGGAGGAGAAAATGAATATATCAAGTAATAAGTGTGAAAATAACAATATGGATTGTAACTATATGAAAAATCAATCTTGCTGTGATAATTGTTGTAATAATATGCAAATATCACCTGCAGTATGTAGACCAGCAGTAAATATAGCAATTCCAGGCCCACAAGGAGAACCCGGCCCTATGGGACCTCAAGGAATTCCTGGTGCTCAAGGACCAATAGGTCCAACAGGTCCGCAAGGTATACCAGGACTTCAGGGAGTTATGGGGCAAATAGGCCCAACAGGCCCACAGGGTGTACAGGGAATACAAGGAATTCAAGGGCCAATAGGACCAACAGGAATTCAGGGAATAAGAGGTGCAACAGGGGCTACTGGAGCAACAGGACCTACTGGAGCAACAGGAGCAACTCGGCCCTACTGGT
>CANRQA010000045.1 GCA_947632635.1 uncultured Clostridia bacterium
GTGTAACTGGTCCAACTGGTAGAGTGGCAAATTTTGCAGACTTCTATGCATTAATGCCACCTGATAATGCTGCGACAGTAGCTGTTGGGACAGATGTTAGTTTCCCACAAAATGGACCAAGTAGCAGTGCAGAAATATCTAGACTTACAGCAAGTTCATTTAATTTGGGCCCTATTGCTACATATCAAATATTATTTCAAGTAGGGGTTAACGAAGCGCGGACAGTTGGTACTTACATTAAATGGAGCAACTTTGCCTTATACTTTAGTAGGTAGAGCTACTGGAACGTCGCAAATTGTGGGTATTGCAATAGTTGAAACTACTAGTATAAATTCAATTTTAACAGTAAGGAATCCTGCTGATAATGCTATGGCACTTACTATAACGCCAAATGTCAGTGGAACTCAAGCGGTTTCTGCACATCTTGTTATTACCCAATTACAATAAAAAGCAACTAAATATTTTTAGATACTAAATTTTAGTCATTAGATAAGTTAAAATTTTAGGAATCGTTTATATTTCTTCTTACAAAAAATACTTTGCTAATTATAGGGTAATTTCATTTACAGTAGCATTTAATAAATAATATTGTAAAATTTTATGTATTAAATGCATCACATATTATATAATTATTTACTGTTTGAAAATAAAATTAAAGTTATTATATAAAGGAAAAGTGGATTTTACAATTAATGCAAAATCCACTTTTTAATTATTACTTATTATCCAAGGAATATGTTATGAGTATCGTACCTGTTGGTACATGAAGCTCATAATTTTCTCTTGTAGACTCCCCGAATCCAAATCCGAGGATAATACGTAAAGCTCTATTAATTTTATTTTTTTCATGCACAGTGGTCTTTATTAAGTAAGGAGTGCAATTATCTTCCTCAAGTATCACTTTGTCTTCGGCAGAAATATTGACGTAAGTTATCTCACCGCTATGAGATATAAGCTGATATACTTCTGATTGCACAGTTTCATCATACCGGTTACTATCAATCCAACCAAAGCCTAAAACTGACACAGCTAAAATTAAGCCAAAAATGAATAGTTTTGCAAGATTTTCAGGGAGCTCATCAAAGTCCATAGAAAAGATATTTCCCAGAATTGCTGCTACAGAAAATAACGCACAAACCACACTGATTATTAATAAGATCCAAAGCATAAACATCCTCCTTAAAAATTTTTTTGGGATTTATATTGTACTAATAATATTATATCATAACTTTACATAAAAGTAAATGCTTTTAGTAAAATTTGCTAAAACTTTATGTGAATTAAAGATAAGAATTGAATAATAAAATAGACATTACTTGAAGTAAAAGATAATGCTACATAAGTGAATATAGTTTGAATGTTTATTTTACATAATAGTTGCATTCTTATAAATAATATGATATTGCAGTTTTTTGACTGCAATATCATATATCACAACAAACACAACATTAAAATACAAAAAAGTTGATAAAATTAAAAGCTTATGTTTCTAAACCTAGAGGTTTAAAAATTTTTTCGTTACTGTAAAACAACGGAACAAATTTAGAATTTAATACAATAAAGAATTTAAGAAACACTAAAGTATCAAGGGTGGATTTTGATGTGTTAGCAAAGATTTGTTATGTTTTAGAAGTTGATATATCAAATATTTTAGAATATATAACTGTATAATGTAAAACAGTTATTATATAATTATTTACTCTTTGAAAATAAAATTAAAGTTGTTATATAAGGAAAAAGTGGATTTTACAATTAATGCAAAATCCACTTTCTAATTTACTTATTATCCAAGGAATTTGTTATGAGTATCGTACCTGTTGGTACATGAAGCTCATAATTTTCTCTTGTAGACTCACCAAATCCAAATCCGAGGATAATTCGCAACACCTTATTAATTTTATTTTTTTCATGCACGGTGTTCTTTATTAAGTGAGGAGTGCAATTATCTTCCTCAAATATCACTGTGTCTTCGGCAGAAATCTTCCCTCTCTTAATACCGTTTTCCGTTTCATAATAGAAGGTGTAAACTTCATCGGTATCAATAGACATATGGGCGTAAAATATTCCACCAGAACCACTTCCGGATATCTCGCTGCTATCTGCAAGAGATATAAGCTTATACTCCTCTGTTTGTACAGTTGCATCATACCGGTTAGCTTCAATCCAACCAAAGCCTAAAACTGACACAGCTAAAATTAAGCCAAAAATGAGTAGTTTTAGAAGATTTTCAGGGAGCTCATCAAAATCCATAAAAAAGATATTTCCCAGAATCGCTGCTACAGAGAATAACGCACAAACCACACTGATTATTAATAAGATCCAAAACATAAACATCCTCCTTAAAAATTTTTTTGGGATTTATATTGTACTAATAATATTATATCATAACTTTACATAAAAGTAAATGCTTTTAGTAAAATTTGCTAAAACTTTATGTGAATTAAAGATAAGAATTGAATAATAAAATAGACATTACCTAAAAAAAAGATAATGCTACATAAGTTGAATATAGTTTGACTATTTATTTTACATAATAGTTGCATTCTTATAAATAATATGTTATAATAATAATATATATTATATGGATAAATATTGATTATATTATTTAGGAAGGGGTATTATTGTGTATCAAGTTAAGTGGGAATTTTTAACTAAAAATTCGCTTATTCCTCTTGTTGAAATAAAAGGAAGTGCAGAAAACATAAAATTAGAAAATATCATGATAGCCAAAGCATTATCCTTTATACAACAAGCAGAATACTTTAAAGGACGGGTTATGGCAACAGATAATATAAATAATACAAATAGTAAAATAGAATTAAGTTTTGATATTATATTTATGACTAAAGAAGAAATGAACCAATTCTTAAAAGCGGTATTAAGGTCATAAAAATTTTAAAAGTGGAATCTACAATTAGTGTAAATTCCACTTTTTTAATTATAATCTAAGCATAAATATTGATTCAATTAAATTAATTATTTCAGAAACAAGAAGCATAATTCCTGCAATTCTTCCTATTGTTTCTATAGCACCAAATGGATTAATTATAATAAGTATACCAAGAAGTAATGTTATAATTGATAGTATGCAAATTGCCTTCCAATTACTATTAGCATATTCACGTAAGTTAAATGCAATTTGTATTTTTATAATACTTTGTATTACCATCCATCCACCTATAATAGCTGTAATAATAGTATTAACCATAGATGAATTAAGTAATAAAAAAATACCAAGAACTATAATTATAATACCTAAAATTAATTTAATACTAAATGCTTTTAATTCTGCTGGACTTCTAAAATATCCAATAACTTGTATTATACCACTTAATATAAGGATGATACTAAAAATTGTCATAACTATATTTAAAAATTGATTAGGATTTGAAATTAAAAATATAGATAGTATAATAAGTATTAGTGAAGTTAAAATAGAATAACTAGTATATTTTTTAATATATTGTTCCATGTCATCACTCCCTTTTATTACAAGTATATCATAAATTTTAAAAAAAGTTAATAGTAATTATATAGAAATTAAAAAATAGGTGAGTATATGATATTAAAAGCAACAGTTATTATGTGTATTATTTATACGTTAAGTAGTGGAATAGGTGGAATAATTGCAAGTATTATAAGAATAAAAAGTAAGAACTTTTTAGCTTTTCTATTTCAAATAACTGCAGGAATAATGACAGGAATAGTTTGTTTTGATATGATTATAGAAGTATTAGAACTTGCAAATGTATTTTTAGTCCTTTTTGGTGTTATAATAGGAGTAGCAATAATTTATTTATTAGATGAATTTGTTGAAAAAGAAAATAAAAAAAGCACTAAAAAAAGCCTTGTGAAAATAAATACCTCACTTATGATAATGATATCAATGAGCTTTCATAATTTTATTGAGGGACTTGCAATAGGCTCGTCATTTATTTATTCTTCTTCACTAGGACTTACTTTACTCATCTCAATAATATTACATGATATACCAGAGGGAATGGTTGTTGGAATATCATATAAAGCTGAAAATAAAGGGGTATTAAAAGTAATAGGAAACAGTATGTTATCTCGGCTCTGTTACTTGTCTTGGAACTTTGTTTGGAGGTCTAATTGGTGGAATAAATAATACACTTGTTGCAATATGTTTATCTATTGCTGCAGGAGCTATGTTATATATAGTATCATGTGAACTTATACCAAATTCGAATGAAATATCAAACAGTAAAAATGTATATATTGCATATATCATTGGCATACTAATTTCAATATTAATAATTAATATTTAATTGAAAAGAAAAATTATGTGAAAATTTGTGTAATTAAGTCACATTAAATTGACTTTAGTGCTTAAATATGATATATTAACGGTATACTAATAATCTTGGAGGACATATGAAAAAATTAATGTTTGTATGTACTGGAAATGTTTGCAGAAGTCCTATGGCACATTATTATGCACAGTACAAAGTAAGAAAACAAGGAAAAGAAGAAGAATATTTAATTGATTCGTGTGGAACTTATGCACAAACAGGTGAGTCTGCAACTAAAAATGCAATTGACGCTATGAAGGAGTATAATGTTGATTTAACTTCTCATAGAGCAAAAAATATAGAAGATACAGATATTGAAAATTATGATCTTGTTATTTGCCTTACAAACAGTCATAAAATCAATGTACTTACACTTTATCCAAAATTAAATAATAAAGTATTTACATTAAAAGAATATGTGGATAAAGATACAAAATATATAGATATTGATGATCCTTGGGGGCTTAATTTAAATACATATAAGGCTTGTGCAAAAGAAATAACAAAAATGGTGGATAAGCTGTTAGAAAAGTTTTAGGAGATGTTTAATATATGATAATAATTGGCTCTGACCATGCAGGAACAACTTTAAAACAAAATATAATTTCCTATTTAAAATCAAAAAATATTGAATATATGGATATTAACGAAGATAACAAAGAAAATGATGATTATCCAGATATAGCATATATGATATGTAAAAAAGTAGCAGACAGTAATAATAAAGGAATAGCTATATGCGGTACAGGAATAGGTGTATCTATAGCTTGTAATAAAATAAATAAAATAAGGGCCGCTAATTGCTTTAACACATATATGGCAAAAATGTGTAGAGCACATAATGATGCAAATATACTTTGTTTAGGTGCAAGAGTTGAACTTGATTGTAATGTAAATGATATAGTAGAAGCCTTCTTAAATACAGAATTTGAAGGTGGAAGACATATAAGAAGGTTAGATAAAATAAAAGAAATAGAAAAAAATAATAAAGGTGGTATTTAATTATGGCAATGGTATATGGCATAATATTTATAACTTTTATTTGTACGCTCATACTTACTCCACTTGTCATTAAAATTGCAGTTAAATTTGGATTTGTTGATATTCCAAATGATAGTAGAAGAGTTCATAATAAACCAATGCCTCGAATTGGTGGCGTGGCAATTATAGCATCAATGGCAGTGGGACTGTTTATATACTATTTATTTACTAAAGATATTGAATCAATAGCATTAGATAGAACTTTTTTAGGATATGCAATAGGTGCTTTAATTATAGCTGCAATGGGAATAATTGATGACATATTTACTTTGCGTGCAAGATATAAGTTTATATTTCAACTAGCTGCTGGAATTGTAGTATATTATTTTGGTATAAGAATAACTGGATTTAAAATTCCATTTATATATACTGATGTTATAAATTTTGAAATTATTGATTTCCCTATAACTTTAATTTGGGTAATTGGGGTTACAAATGCTGTAAATTTAATAGATGGGCTTGATGGACTAGCAGCACGGAATATCTGCAATATCTGCTACAGCACTATTAACAATATTTATTGCAACATCAGCAAGTCTAGAAGCAATAATTATAACTGGAGTATTAGTTGGTGCAACACTTGGATTTCTACCATATAATTTTAATCCAGCAAAAACGTTTATGGGAGATGTCGGTTCGAATTTTTTAGGCTTTACATTATCAATTGTATCTATATTAGGCTTTGCAAAAGGATACACAATAATTGCAATAATTGTACCAATACTTGCTTTAGGTGTACCGTTATTTGATACAATATTTGCAATGGTAAGACGTTTTGTAAAAGGACAGCCAATGCTAAAACCAGATGGGGCACATATTCATCATAGATTACTAAAAATGGGGCTTACTCAAAGACAAGCAGTTTTACTACTTTATACAATAACAAGTGTACTTTGTATAATATCTGTTGTTTTGATATCTGCTGATATTTGGAAATTACTATTATTAATACTTTCTGCAATATGCTTTGTAATATTAGGAATTATAAGTATGAAAAAAACTTCAAAACATGAAAATATAGAAAGTAAATAAACTTAAATTAGTATGAAAAAAAGAAAAAATTATATAATATAAATAAAGGGGATAGGAAAAAATGAAAGAAACATTATTAAATGATTTAAAAGATGCTATGAAAAATAGAGATGAATTAAAGAAAAATACAATAACTATGCTTAGAGCAGCTATTTTACAAGTTGAAAAAGATAGTCAAAAAACATTAACTGAAGATGAAATTTTAGCTATCGTTGCAAAAGAAGTTAAAAAGAGAAAAGACTCAATGGAAGATTACAAAAAAGGTGATAGACTAGATATAGTTGAGCAACTAGAACGTGAAGTAGAAATTTTATCTAAATATTTACCAAAGCAACTTACAAATGAAGAAATAGTTGAGCTTGTAAACGAAGCTATATCTAGCACAGGTGCTACTTCTCCAAGAGATATGGGAAAAGTAATGCAATATTTAAGGCCAAAAACAGCAGGAAAAGCAGATGGGAAAGTAGTAAGTGATATTGTAAAAGAAAAGTTAGGTAAAATGTAATTAAAATAATATAATCGTCGATTAAAATGTAATATTTAAAGCGGCGATTTATTTTTAGGAGGTATTTTGTATATGATTAATTGTTATAAAATAAATGATGAAAAGTTTAAAAGTATATATTTTTCAGTAAACTTTACTATGAATTCTAATGAGCAAGAAATATCACAAAATGCAATACTTGCATCAGTATTATCAAAGTCAAGCAAGAAATTTAAAAATCAAAGTGAAATAGAAAAGTATCTAAATAATTTATATGGTGCAAATTTTGATGTAAATGTAGAAAAGTTTGGCGATTTATATAACATTGAGTTTAGCATAGAATGTGTTAACAAAAAATTCTTGCCAAATAATGAAGATGTAGTAAAATATTCGCTTAAATTTTTACATTCTATGATATATGAACAGGATTTAAGTTTTGATAGTGAAATTGTAAATAGAGAAAAAGAATATATATTAGATAGAATTAGGTCAAAAAAAGATGATAAATTAAAATATGGTGTAATTAAAACAGAAGAATTAATCTGTGCACCTGATAATTTTAGTGTATTTTTATATGGTAGTGAAGAATATGTTAAAAATACAACATCTGCAGAGTTATATAACCGCTATCTAGGGATGTTAAATAGTTCTTGCATTACTGTTATTGTTTCAGGTAATTTATCTGGTTACGATGATATCGAAACTGAAATAAAAGATATATTTAGTGATGCAAATAGTAAATTTAGTTATAATGAATTAGATTATGATACACATAATGTAAATGGAGAAAAAAATAACATTGAAGAAGTAAACGAAAAAAGTGATACAAACCAGTCTGTTATAACATTTGGCTTGCGTGTTAAAGACACAACTTGTGATGATTTTTTTGTATTAAACTTGTATAATGCAATTTTAGGTGCAACTCCTAGTTCAAAATTATTTCAAAATGTTAGAGAAAAAGAATCTCTTGCGTATACTGTACGTTCTAGATTTTATAGATTTAAGTCAATTATTATTATATACGCAGGTATTGAAGAAAAAAATTATGAAAAGGCAAAACAAGTAATAGAAAAAGAGCTTGAAGATATGAAAAATGCAAAAATTTCAGATGAAGAATTTAATGCTTCAAAAAGCAGTATTATAGCAGATTTAGCTGAGTGGAAAGATTCTAAAATAGCACTTTCTAAAATGTTAATTTCTAATCTTTTTGTATATCATAATACTAACATAAAAATTGAAACTATGATAGAAAAAATAAAAGAAGTAACTTTAGAGGACGTTGTAAATGTAGCAAATAGAATAAACGTAGAAAAAATATTTTTACTTGGAGGTGAAACTAATGAATAAATTTCAAGTAAGTGTTAATGAGAGGCTTGGCGAAAATACATATAAAACAGTTCTTAAAAATGGTTTAGAAGTATATATCTGTAAAAAACAAGGCTTTAAAAAGAAAATAGGTATGTTTGGAACTAAATATGGCTCAATTATAAATGATTTTGTGGATATTACAACAAATGAGAGAATGAGAGTTCCTGATGGAATAGCACATTTTTTAGAGCATAAGCTATTTGAACAGGAGGGAGCAAATGCATTAGATTTGTTCTCAAAAATAGGGGTATCTTCTAATGCATATACAACTTTTGACCATACAGTATATTTTTTTGAAACTATTGATAAGTTTAAAGAGGGAATAGAACTTTTAATAAAACTTGTTAAAACTCCATATTTTACTAAAGAAAATGTAGATAAGGAACAGGGAATTATAGGGCAAGAAATTATGATGTATGATGATGACCCAAGTTTTGCGGTTTACTTTAATGCACTAAGGGCAATGTATAATACTCATCCTGTAAGAATTGATATTGCTGGAACTATAGAATCTATATCACATATAACAAAGGATTTACTATATACTTGTTATAACACATTTTATTCACCACAGAATATGTTTATAATAGTAGTAGGGGATGTTGATGTAAATGAAACTGTTAAGCTGATTGAAGAAAATATTAAGTTATATGAGAAAGATTATGATAAAAAATTAGAAGTAAAAGAAGTTACAAAATATATTGAGCAAGATAAAGAGGCAATTTGCAAGAAAGAAATTAGAAAGAAAATGCCTGTATATATGCCAAAACTTTGTATGGGCTATAAGTTAAAAAATGTAGAAAAAGAAGAAATTATAAAACGTCAAGTAGTTTGTGATATTATATCTGATTTATATTTTTCTAAAATAACACCTTTTTTTGAAGCTGAATATAATAAAGGAATATTAAGTGATCCTGTAAGTTTTGATTTTGAGGGAACATCAAGTTTTTCTCATGTAGTAATAAACGCTGAATCTACAAAAATTGATGAACTAAAAAATGATATTCATAATTATATAAATAAAATAAAAAAAGAAGATGTAGATAAAGAATTATTTGAAATAGTAAAAAAGAAGAAAATAGGTAATATAATAAAAGATTCAGATAACTTAAATGTAAGTTATAGAAGAATAATTGAAACTTTACTTGAAAAAGTAGATGTTTATACAGATGTTGAAATTTTAGAAAATATTACTGTTAATGATATAAAATCATTTTTAAATGAACTTGAAGATGAAAAACTTGTATTTTCAATAGTTGAATAATAGTAAAATAACTGGTGCTTATTTAGTTTTAAGTTCCAGTTTTTTTATATTATAAACAAAATACTAGTTTGTAGCATAAAAATAGGTATTTTACATACAATACTAATGTGTTAAAAACAGATTAAAAATTTTGTCGAAACTTGCGGTCGATTTTTGGTTATCAAATATTGACAAAGCATATCGTAAATGGTATAAATATGTAAAAAGGAGTTGGTAAAATGGTATTGCAACAAATAGATGAATTAAAGAAAAAATTAGAAGAACAAGTAATGAAAGAAGACTCATATGACGCTATATATGAGACAAGTGCACAAATTGATAAATTGTTAGTAGAATATTATAAAGAATATGGAGATTTTAAAAAAGATTTAAACTGCTAAAATCTATATTAAAAAGCATTAAAACAAGTACAATTAATAATGAGTAATCACAGTCATTTTCAATGAGTAAAAGCAAAATTAGACCAATTAAAATAAGGTCATCTATTGCAATAGAAAAACCAAATATTGTAACTTCATTTTTGTTAAAATTTAATGGACCAAAATGAACTCCTTTAGTATGTCTGTCATTTTCAGAATTTTTAGTATTTTCAGTAGAACCAAGAACATTTCCCTCTGAAATGTTATCATTATTTTTTTGTTGGTCATTAGTTTTTATTTCATTATTTGGCTCATTATTACTATTTTTTATATTAGCATTTGAATAATTATTGTTCATATAATTATTTTTAAAAAAAGGTCTAAAGGTAGGATTAAATCTGTAAAATGGCCTAAAACTATTACTTACATATCTTGTATAATATGTGTTACCATTAAACATACTAATCACTACCTTTCGACTCGAATACTCCTATTGCATCTACAACAGATAGTATCATTAAATATTCTCCTATTTTATCTTGCCTTGATTTTCTAAGAAATGGCTTTAATGACTTTATTAAAGTCCTTTTGGGATCAGATTTTTTAAATGATGAAAATACTTTTTGTAATCTTAAAAGCAAATTTGGGTCTATATCGTTAAAATTAAAAGCTGTATCTTCAGTTTGACTATTCCCACCTTTAAAACTATTTATTAATTCTTGTATATTAAGATTATTAATAATTGATGAAAGATCTATATTTTTACTTTCATTATTTGTATATGTATTTGAGTTATTTTCCGTAACTTCATTATCGTTATTTTGCTCTACAGTTACATCTTCTTTTAAAATCTCGTTATTATCTTTTATTTCATTTTCATTTATTTTTTTGTTATTATTTTCATTATTTAATTTGGCCTGAATACTTTCAATTAAATCATATATTGCAGTTTGATTATCTGTATTTGCTTGATTTTGATTAATTGTATTTGTTGTATTTTCCATATTCTATACCTGTTTATTGTTATTATTGTTATTTTTGCTAAGCATTCCAACCAAATTTGTTAAATCTTCACTAGACATGTTTTGTACCATTCTACTTACTTGTTCAATTTTACTTTTATCAATTGTAGATAATAATTCTACAAGTTTAGAATTTAACATATTGTTCATTTCGTTTGAGTTATTATTCATATATAAATCATCTCCTTTAATTGTTATATAATAATTATATGCATAAGTTATTTTTTAGTGAATATTACTTGTTATAATTTAATTTAAAATATAAAAAATATTATAAAAAAATTGAAAAACAAACGTTCATATGATATAATTTTAATTAAAGAAAATAGGGAGGTATTATAATGAAACAAACAGCTGGTAGAGAAAAATTAGGTGCTTTAGCACCAGAATTTGCAAAATTAAATGATGATGTATTATTTGGAGAAATTTGGGAAAGAGAGGATAAATTGTCTTTAAGGGATAGAAGTATGATAACAATATCTGCTTTGATGTCTCAAGGCTTATTTTCTCAGTTAAAAGCACATATTATATTAGGTAAAAAACATGGTATTACTAAAGAGGAATTAGTTGAGATATTTACACAACTTGCTTTTTATAGTGGGTGGCCTAAAGCATGGAGTGCATTTGAGTTAATTAATGAGGTATATGGTGATGATGATATATCTAAAACTCATGGTGGTGTATTTGGTTTAGGAAAGCCAAATGATGCTTATGCAAAATATTTTACTGGGAAGTCATATTTAAACCCACTAACAAACAAAGGTGAAAGTTCTGTATTTCTTGCAAATGTCACTTTTGAGCCTGGATGTAGGAATAATTGGCATATTCATCATGCAAAAAGTGGTGGTGGCCAAATTCTTATTTGTGTAGATGGTAATGGTTGGTACCAAGAGGAAGGAAAATCAGCACAAAAATTATCTCCTGGTGATATTGTAGTAATTCCTGCGAATGTTAAACATTGGCACGGAGCAAGAAAGGATTCATGGGTTGTTCCTACCAAATTGCACCAGATAAAAAAATCAGAGATTTACTGTGTTTCAGCTTAAATCTAAACAATTATAAAGTTAATTTAACTCCTCGAATTTATAGAAATATAGATAATAATTTTAAGATAGTTTTATCCATAATTAAATAATATATGTTGTGTTCTCTCAATAAAATCTTACAATTAAATTTGTTTAACGGAAAATAAATTTGAAAAAGATTAGTTAGAACTGTGTTCTTGAGAGATCACAGTTTTTCTATTTATTAAAAATATAAAACCAATTTTTATAATACAATGATAAAGAAGGGAAAGTGAAGTAAAATGAAAGAGATAAATGAAGATAAGTTTAATGAAATTAATTTATTTGGAAAAGGAAGTGCTAATGATGGATTTGCACAATATTTTATAGGAAAATCTTTTTTAAATCCATTAACAGATTTGGAAAAAACAAGTTTATTTTTAGCAAATGTAACATTTGAGCCAAGATGTAGAAATAATTGGCATATACATCATTCAAGTAAAGGTGGAGGACAAATTTTAATTTGTGTAGCAGGAGAAGGATGGTATCAAGAAGAAGGTAAGAAACCACAAAAATTAAAAGCTGGAGATGTAGTAACTATACCAGCAAATGTAAAGCATTGGCACGGGTCTTGCACAAATTCTTGGTTTAGCCATATAGCCATTGAAGTACCTGGAGAAAATACTTCTACAGAATGGTGTGAACAAGTAACAGATGAAGAATATGATAAATTAGATAAATAGAAGTATATAAAAGTCAAGATTAAGTTCTTGGCTCTTTTTTTATGGAGGTGAAAGAAATGTGGCAGTTTATATTAGGATTAATTGTTGGTGCAAATGTTTC
>CANRQA010000046.1 GCA_947632635.1 uncultured Clostridia bacterium
GGAGTAATTAAGTCATGGGATGTATCTGAGGGAAATAATGGAGGAGTAATGGCATGGGTAGTAGGTGATGGAGAAGACGGATATGAATTAACGATAGGTGGAAATACAAAAGTAGTTGCAAATAGAAATTCATCACATATGTTATATAATTTTATAGCACTAAAATATATAGATATAAAAGTCTTAGATACAAGAAATGTAGAAAATATGGTAGGAATGTTTGATGGATGTGAGTCTTTAACAAACATAGATTTAAGCTATTTTGATACAAGTAAAGTAAAAATTATGGGCTATATGTTTAGAAGGTGTGGTAGCTTAAAAGATTTAAACATAAAAAATTTTGATACTAAACAAGTTTATTATATGCATGAGATGTTTTATGGATGTGAGTCTTTAACAAGTTTAGATGTAAGTGGATTCAATACGAGTAAAGTAACAGATATGGGAAACATATTTTTGCAATGTAGCAATTTAACAAATTTAGATGTAAGTCAATTTGATACAAGTAAAGTAAAAATTATGGGGGGGATGTTTTGTGGATGTGAGTCTTTAACAAGTTTAGATGTAAGTCATTTTAATACAAGTGAAGTAACAAATATGACAAGAATGTTTTGTGGATGTGAGTCTTTAACAAACTTAGATTTAAGTGGATTTGATACAAGTAAGGTGGTAAGTATGGATGGTATGTTAATGTCTTGCCCCAAGTTAAATGCGAGTATAACAATAAGAAATGTAGTGACATCATATAAGGAAATGTTTAATTATTCTGCTACAGATGGAGATGCTGAAATAATAGTAAACTATACGGATGAAACCTCAGAATTAGTTGATAAAATGATAGAAACTAAAATATTACCTAATTCCAATGTAAAAAAGGGAAAGAAAGTAGATATTAAAAAATAAATTATTGTATATAAAAATTACTAAAAAGGGGATAAGAAAATAAAAAAATCTTATCTCTAATTTTTTCTTAAATACCAATAAAAGAGAAAAAAGATAACTTTTAATATACAACTTTTGCCAATTTTTTAATAATTTTATTGAATTTTTAATATTATTGTAATATAATATAGTTGTTATATTGTACCTAAAAGGGTGATTAAAAATGAAGAAAATAAAGCTAATATACAACTCAGGTGCGGGGCAAAGCAAATTTAAATATTTTTTAGATACAACAATTGAAAAATTTATGCAAAATGGTATAGAGGTATCAGTATTTAGAGCAAGTAAAAAGACTAATCTATATGAGTATTTAAAAGATGTAGATAATGAAGATTGTTATGCAATAGTTGTAGCAGGCGGAGATGGAACAATAAATAGAGTAGTAAATGTAATAATGAAAAATAATATAAAGACTCCACTAGGTATTATACCAGCTGGAACATCAAATGACTTCGCAAGACATATAAAAATGCCGTCAAATTTTTCTGACTGTATAGATAAAATTTTGGCTGGAAATGTTCAACAAGTAGATGTAGGTCTTGCAAATGATAAATATTTTGTTAATGTATGTTCAGCTGGGTTATTTACAAATGCATCTCAAAAAGCAGATAAAAATCTAAAAAATGCAGTTGGTAAACTTTCGTATTTTATAACAGCAGCAGAGCAGTTAATGAAATTTAGACCATTTTTAGTTAAAATAGAAACAGAAAAAGAAGTAATAACAGAAAAAATAAATCTATTTTTAATTTTTAATGGTAGTAGTGTTGGTGGGATAGATAAATTTACAACAGATTCAAGCATACAAGATGGCATTTTTGATATTATAATACTTAAAAATTGGAAATTCTATCAAGTACCATCTATTGTACTAAATATATTATCAGGTAAACAGCAAGAAGATCCAAATATTATATATTTAAAGGAAAAATGGATAAAAATAAATAAAATAAAAGGAAAATGTGATGACCCGGATGTAGATGGAGATGAAGGGCCAAAATTCCCACTTGAAGTTAAGTGTATAGAAAAGGCGCTTAATATGTTTTTATAGGAGATAAAAATTTGAAATATATTAAAGATATAAAAGAAAATATGATAAGAAATGAAGAACATTTATATAGCTATGCGTCTAAGTCAAAAGATGCAATACATTTGTCAGAAAATATAAATGATAATGATATACGTAATGCATATCAAAAAGATGTAGATAAAATAATTCATGCTTTATCATATACAAGATATATAGATAAAACTCAGGTTTATACAGATATTCCAAACGACAACATATCAACTAGAATGACTCATGTACAATTTGTAAGTAGAGCTTCTAGGACAATTGCAAGAGCGTTAGGAGTAAATGAAGATTTATGCGAAGCAATTTCACTTGGACATGATATAGGGCATACCCCTTATGGTCATGTAGGTGAAAAAATATTAAATAATATTTGTAGAAAAAATATAAAAATAGGATTTGCACATAATATCCAAAGTGTAAGAGTTTTAATGGAACTTGAAAAAAATGGAGAGGGACTAAATCTTTCATTACAAGTATTAGATGGAATAATGTGTCATAATGGAGAATTAATACAGTCAAAGTATATGCCAAGAGAAAAAAGTGCAGAAGAATTTTTAAAAGAATATAATGAATGCACTATAAATGCAGAAAACACAAAAAAACTTATACCAATGACATTAGAAGGCTGTATTGTAAGAGTGTCAGATGTTATAGGTTATATAGGAAAAGATATTGAAGATGCTGTAAGACTTGGAAGAATTAGTATAAAAGAAATACCAGAAAAGATAGTAAATACTTTAGGAAATAGTAATAGTGAGATAATGAATACTATTATACTAGATGTTATAGAAAATAGCTTTAAAAAAGGATATATAAGTATGTCAAGTAAAGTTTACGAAGCACTTGAAGATTTAAAGAAATTTAATTATGTTAATATATACGAAAGAGCAATGAATAATAGAACTTACAAATTACTTGAAACTAAGTTTAAGTTTTTATATAGCACATATCTAAAAGCACTAGAAAATAATGAGTATTATAATGATATATTTGGTATATATTTAAAAAATATGAGTGAAAATTATATATTAAATAACAAAAAAGAAAGAATTGTTATAGATTTTATATCAGGTATGACAGATAATTTCTTTGAAAAGCAATATATAAAATATTCAAAAATATAAATTATTAAAAATTAACAAAGGAAAAGAGGTTGTAGTATTGAATTTAGAAATTGAGAGTCTAGTTATTCAATATATATATTATATAATTGAGGTTTCTATTTTAATTTTGGTAGGGGTTCTTATACATAGACTTATAACACTTAAATCAGATAAAGAAACTAAAATAGTAAGAAGGCAGGCATTTACCGATCAACTTACAGGTAGAGGAAATAGGTATATGTTTTTATCTGTTTTAGATAACTTAATAAAAAAGAAAAAAAAATTTGCAGTATGTTTCATGGATTTAGATGGCTTTAAACAAATAAATGATACAATGGGGCATGATGCAGGTGATGAGCTATTAATTGAACTTGCAAATACTTTTGAAAATAAGTTACCTAAAAATGCCACTGCATATAGATTAGGTGGAGATGAATTTGCAATTGTAATACAAAATATAAAAACAATTGCAGATGTTACAAATCTGCTTGATAATTTGCAAATGGAGTTAAAAACACCTTTTGTAATACAAAATACAAGTATTTCACTTGAGTATAGTTTAGGTGTTGCTATTTATCCAGAAGATGCAGATAATAGGCAAGATTTAGTAATGTATGCAGATGATGCTATGTATTATATAAAAGAGCATGGTAAAAATGGATATTATTTTCATAATAAATCTTTAAAAGCAAAACTTGAAAATGACAACAAAATGAGAAAAGATCTTAAAGAGGCTTTTGAAAAGGAGCAATTTGGTTTTTCTATGCAACCAAGAATTAATATAAACGATACAAGTAAGCTATGCTTTGAAGCATTGTTATATTGGGATCACCCTGTACTAGGTAAAATAAATTCAGAATATTTTATAAAACAAGCTGATGAAATGGCACTTACTATTAAACTAGATCAATATATTTTAAGGCAAGTTTGTATTAGAATAAATGAATTAAAAGAAAAGGGATTAAAAAATGTAAAAATGGCTATTAATATTTCACATCGACATGCTGCAAAAAAAGATTTTATTGATAAACTTTGTGATATATTAAATGAATATGGAATTCAAAAAGGTGATATTCAGTTTGAATTAATAGGAACAGTTGATTTAAAAAATATTGAAAATTATAAAACAATGTTTGAACGTCTTAAGGTTTGTGGAGCAGAAATTGTTGTAAATAATTTTGAGATAAAGCATGAGTATTTAGCTTTATTTAAAGATTTATCTATTGATGAAATAAAACTTACAGCAATGTATGTAGATGAGAGTACTAATTTACCACGAAATACCTTAGATAATGTAGTAAAATTATCTAATGATTTAGGATATAAGGTTATTGTTGGATGTATAGAAAATGAAAATGAACTTATTGAAGCTATTAATAGTGGCGCAGATATGATACAGGGTAATTTTATATTTAAAGCTATGGAAAATGATTTCGTAGATGAATTTATTTCAGAATATGGAAATTACAAGAATAGAATAGAAAATATAATATTAAATGCAAAATTAACTAGTAAAAAAAGTATTAGTAAAAAGGCGAATAAAAGTAAATAAAATACGAAAAAACTGTGTCAATAGTTTTTGAAAATGTCCTAATTTTTTTAATTATTAACGGTAAGATTTTTCTTCGTTTTTAAATACTATTTATTTAATCCAAGACCTGCTTTGCTCGCCGTAAGGCAGGCTCCGGATTTATTTTTTGTATAAAAATCTATTTTCTACTAATAATATTATTAGGTGATAGATTTATTTTGATGTCTTTACATCTGTTTTAAGCATATATACGTTGTGTATGTGCTTTTTCCATTTGTTTTTTATGTTTATTTAACTTTTTAAGTTCATATATTTTTTCATCAATTGTTACTAATAATTCCCCATTAAATGCTTCAATAACAAGACATTCTGTCTTTGGCTTGAAACATTTCAATTTATTATTTTCATATGGTTGATAATATTCATTTTTAAATTTTATACTATTTCCATTATCTATCTTCCTTGGACTTAAAATAGCAAGTGTATAATTTATTTTTTCTTCTGTTGGTGATTCCTCATATACACTATCAAATTTTTTATAGTCTATAGCAAATTTTCTATTAAATTTAGGTATAAATACATTAATTAAATATTCATTAGTTATAATATTATTTAATCTTAATTCATTAACAAGTCTATCTTGAAATGTGCCATTATCACGTTCTATAAGTCCTTTTGCTTGTGATACACTAGTTGTATCAATAGTTACTCCTAGTTGTTTACGAGCATATCCAAATTGTGTTAAAACATCTTTATCTGAAGTTCTTTTTTCTTCGTTTAAACGTTGGTAATTAAAAACAGTTCTATTATCTGTTACAAATTTTGCAGGAATTTCATCATTTTCCAATATCTGTTTAATAAATCTTTAATAACATTGTATTTTTCCGATTCATTTTTAAATTCACTTTTCTCATTTAATTTACCTCTGTGACTTATTATTTCCATTTTGGGACATTTTTAAAAGTTATTACTTTAGACTTCATAAATTAATCATAGAACTATGGCGACAATTGTCACTCTTACTTGACATAGTATAGATATTATGTTATAATCTTTCATGTAGTTAGATTGATTTTATACTAAATTTAGTAGGAGGAAAAATTATGAGCTTGTATCTTCTTATCGGACCACCAAATGTTGGCAAGGGAACACTTGCAGCAAAACTTAGAAATGCAGGATATAACACTGCAACAGTAAGTGATATACTTCATAATAGTGGGATAAAACTTCCCACTACAGGACTTGTTCCTGATGAGGTAGTTGTTCCAATTATTAAAGATGCAGTTAAAAATTCTAATGGCACATTGGTGCTTGACGGATTTCCACGGACACCTAATCAGGCAAATGCAATTTTTGAGTTTGGTATGGAAGTAAATAAAGCAGTAGTACTTAGCGTACCTCTTGAAGTGCTTATTGAAAGAGCAAATGATAGGGTAATATGCAAAGTGTGTAGAGAGCCTTACACAATATCTGACTTTAAAAAGCCAAAAGTTGAGGGTATTTGTGATAAGTGTGGTAAAGAACTTGTATGTGTAAAACGTGAAGATGATAAAGAGCAAAATGTTATAATTCGGTATAACGAATATAACAAAACTGCAGATGAGATAATAGGAATTTTAAAATCTCATGGAGTAAATATAGTTTATCTTGATACATCAAAAGGGTATTCTCTTGATAAAGTGCTTTAATTAATTTATATTAAGGAATTGGTAAATTAAACCAGTTCCTTTTCTTTGTAAATTTTTTAATTTTTTTCCTTATAATAAGTGGTAAAATATCTTAAACCATGTTATAATATTTATTAGAGTTAGGAGTGTGAAGAATTATGGTATATACACTTTGTAAATATCCAGACCAAACAGAAGTAGTTTTTTCTGATATTCGAAAAAAAGATAATGGAGAAGAATATATAAGAGTTTCTTTTGAGAGACCTACTCAACATGGGTTTGATACAGTTGTCTTTGAACTTCCAAGTTACAAAATAGTTGAGAAGGATGGTAAGTACTCAGATGAAGAAATAGAAGAATTTAAGCAAATAGTTGAAAGAGGGGCTCATCTATTTTTTAAATATGCCCGTGAGGGAGGTCTTAAACTTGCCTAATTTATTTGAAGTAATGCGGTTATAAAATATATTTTTGGTCAAATGAATTTAATGAACCTATTCATATTCATGTTTCAAAAGGAAGACCGACAAAAAATTCTACAAAAGTTTGGTTGACAAAAAATGGTAAATGTATATTAGCAAAAAATTTAAGTCATATTCCAAATCAAGATTTAAGTAGAATATTTGAAGTTATAGAATTAAATTATTTTAGAATTATTGCAAAATGGAAAGAGACACAGCAAAATGATGATATCAAGTTTTACTGTTAATTTCCTAAGCGTTTAAATGTAAAGTAAGAAATTAAAAAGCTTCTAGATTACTCTATTATAGAATAATTTAGGAGCTTATTTTATAACATTATATATATTGAAATTAGTTATACAAAAAACAATTATAAAAACTTAATACTTTTTTTGATTTTTGGCATTAGTTAAAATTTCTTTGTGAAATAAGTGTGAAATTTTAACTTTAACTAATTATTTTTTTAATCATTTATTGACTTGTTAAATTTAGTTTGGTATAATAGCAATAGTTAAAAAGGAGAGGAAAAAAATGTTAAAAAAAATGAATTTACCAAATAAAATAACAATTTTAAGAATAATATTAGTTCCAATTTTTATCGTATTTATGGCTTTACCAACTGATTGGGCTTGGACAAAATGGACAGCACTTGGTATATATATTGTAGCATCACTTACTGATTTTGTTGATGGATATATATCAAGAAAATATAATATGGTCACAAAATTTGGAAAAATAATGGATCCACTTGCAGACAAATTACTTGTTTCTGCCGGCTTTGTGATGCTTACAGGACTTGGAATTATACCTGCTTGGATTTCAATTATTATAATTTTTAGAGATTTTTGTGTAACAGCATTTAGAAATTTTGGCTCAGATCATCATAGTGATGTTGGGGCAGTATTTAGCGGAAAAATTAAAACTGTATTTCAACTTATAGGAATATCATTAGCTATACTTGCTATTTCGTTATATACTTCATATAATGGTTTTGGAGAATTTATCTTTTCAGCTGTTAATATGACTATGATACAACTTATGATTAATGTATTAATGTCAGTATCAATAGTTGTTGCTGTAATATTTACATTATGGTCACTTGTAGATTATTTTTTAAAATTTAAAAAAGATATAAATGTTGAAGAATAAGAAAATAAAACACCTTAAGTAATTTGCACTTGAGGTGTTTATATTTAATTTAGTAATATATAATAGTTTTAAATGTATATATACAAAATATAAGGGCAAAATATATGTAAAGGATGGTTTTTTATATGAGAAATGGAAGAGAAAGTAAAAATAACAAAGCGTATATTCCAGTAATAATAACAATTTTAGTTGTTATTACACTTGTAATATTATTTTTTGTTAATAGCAAGACAAAGGATAATATAGACAGTAACATATATAATGATGAAGTAAATTTAGATAGTGATATTCAAGATGAAGCTCAAGATATAGAAATAGATATAAAAAAAGAATTATTTGAAGATTATTATGCTAAAGCAGAAGAATTAATGAAAAATATGAGTATAGAAGAAAAAATAGGTCAAATGTGTCTTGCTAGATGTCCTGAGACGGGTCAAATTGAAGAAATTAATTCATATAAGCCTGGTGGATATGTATTATTTGGAAGAGACTTCCAAAATGAAACAAAAGAATCTGTTATATCTAAAATAAACGCATATCAAGGTGCAAGTAATATTAAAATGTTAATTGCAGTAGATGAAGAGGGTGGAACTGTTACAAGAGTTAGTAGGTATAGTGCATTTAGAAGTGAAAAATTTAAGTCACCACAAGAGTTATATAATGAGGGTGGCTTAGATCTTATAAAAAGTGATGCAAAAGAAAAGATAGATTTACTAAAATCTCTTAATATCAATCTAAATTTAGCTCCAGTTTCTGATGTATCTACAAATCCACAAGATTTTATATACAAAAGAGCATTAGGGCAAGATGCAGATAAGACAAGTGAATATGTAAAAGAATATACTAACGTATATAATGAAAATAAATTTGGAATGTGTTTAAAGCATTTCCCAGGTTATGGAAATAATGCTGATACACATACTGATTTTGTAAGAGATGATAGACAAGAAGAACAGTTTAAAAATTCTGACTTTTTACCATTTATTTCAGGAATTGAAAACAATGCTCAAAGTATACTTGTAGCTCATAATGTTGTAGCATTTAAAGATAGTGAAAACCCTGCGTCTTTATCAAAAGTATGGCATGACTTTTTAAGAAATGATTTAGATTTTTCAGGTGTTATAATTACTGATGATTTAGCTATGGGAGCAATTGCAAATATTTATTCTGTAGAAGAGTCAGCTATAAGAGCTGTAAATGCTGGTAATGATATGTTAATTACATCAGATTTAAAGGCTTGTGTGGATGCAATAAAAAAAGGTTTAGATGAAAAAACAGTAAATGAAGAAGATATAAATAATGCAGTAAAAAGGATACTTGCATGGAAATGTTATTTAGGTATAATTTAAAAAGTCACGGAATGAAACTAAAAAAAGTCACGGAATGGTGTAAAATAATAATTGGAATGATAATAAAAGGTGAATATAATGAAAATAAAAAATTATAAAAAAAGAATTGTAGA
The DNA here is from genome assembly GCA_947632635.1 of uncultured Clostridia bacterium. Taxonomy (GTDB): domain Bacteria; phylum Bacillota; class Clostridia; order TANB77; family CAG-465; genus CAG-465. Next base: position 9,385 of record CANRQA010000046.1, read on the forward strand.
TGATAAGATAGAACACTATTTAAAGTTATTTGGTGCTGTTAGCATAGAGGGACCAAAATATTGCGGAAAAACGTGGGCTGGGCGTTTTCATTCAAATAGTGAGGTACTTTTACATCAAACTACTGGTGAATTATCTAATAACATTGAACTTGCAAAAATATCTCCCTCATTAATTTTAGAGGGAGAAAAACCAAGATTAATTGATGAATGGCAAGAGGCTACTAATTTATGGGATGAAATAAGAGCTGATGTTGATAGAACTGGGTTAAAAGGACAATATATTTTAACAGGTTCTTCTACTCCTAATAGGAAGAAAATAGCACATAGTGGTGCTGGAAGATATGGAAAAATATATTTAAGAACTATGAGCCTATATGAATCAGGAGATTCTACTGGTGATATATCCATTAAAGAATTATGTAATGGTAATTTAAAACAAAAAGTTACAGGGATAGTTGATTTAAAAAAGATTGCAGGTTTAATTATTAGAGGAGGTTTTCCTGCTAATATAGATTATTCTCCTAAAGACTCTAGTGATGCAATAGAGGAATATATAAAAATAATAATTGATGATGATTTAAATCGATTAGACGGAGTAAATAGAGATAAGCATAAGGTTAAATTATTATTAAAATCGCTTGCTAGAAATGAAAGTACAACAGTATCTAATATGACATTAAAAAAAGATATAAATAAAATAGATAATGAAGATATAGATATAGATATAGATATAGATACATTAACTTCATATTTAAACGCCTTTGATAAGTTATATTTATTAGATAATGATGAACCATTTTCTTCTAATATTCATTCTTCGATACGAGTAAAGCAAAATGAAAAAAGACATTTTGCCGACCCTTCTATAGCTTGTGCGTTTTTAAATATAAAAGTAGAAGATAAATTAATAAATGATTTAAACACTTTTGGTTTTCTGTTTGAAGCAATGGTTGAAAGAGATTTAAAAATATATGCTGATAGTTTTAATGCAAAATGTTATCATTATCAAGATTACAAAAATAGAGAAATTGATAGTGTTATAGAATTAGAAAATGGTAATTGGTGTGCTTTTGAAATAAAACTTGGAACGAATAAAATTGAAGAGGCGACAAAAAATTTAATAAATATAAAAGAAGATATGGAAAAAGAAAAATGTAAAGCACCATCTGTTTTATGTGTAATATGTGGATTAACAAATGCAGCATATAAAAGACCAGATGGAGTATATGTTATTCCAATTACGGCATTAAAGCCATAATTTAATAGATTTATGTGCCTATTATATAAATGTTATATTTACTTTAAATATTAAAGGTTAGTAAGTATATAAAAAAGGATAGTAAGTTATAACACCTACCATCCTTTTTTATTATATGCGATATTATTTTTTAATTATCAAAGAAATATCTAATTTGTTTAGGATCAACAATTTCTTTGCCTCTAGCATTAATGTACATACGTTTATTATTAAGTTCTACTTCAGCAAACCCATTTTCAAATTTACCAACATAATCATATTTAATATCGGTTATTTCATTACCAAAAACATCGATAAAGCCCCATTTGTCATTAAGTTTAACGGGTGCAAATCCATTTATAAAGGAATACATCATGTCATATTTGAATTCAATTATTTCTTTACCAGAAGTATTAATAAAACTCCATTTGTAATTAAGACATACTGGAGCCAAACCATTTACAAAATCATAAGCGTCATCATATTTTATTTCAATTACTTCATTACCAAAAACATCGATAAAGCCCCATTTGTAATTAAGGCATACCCTGGCAAAACCATTTTCAAAACAATAAACTTTATCATATTTAATTTTAGTTATTTCTTTACCATTTTTATCAATAAATCCCCATTTATTATCAAGCTTTACTGCAGCGAAACCATGTTTGAAACCATCAGCTCTATCATATTTAATTTCGGTTATCTCTTTGCCTGTAGTGTCAATAAATCCATATTTATTATCAAGTTTTACTACAGCAAAACCATGGCTAAAATCAAAAATAAAATCATATTTAATTTTGGTTATTTTAATACCCCAAGAGTCAATAAGGCCATATTTGTTATTAAGTTTAACTATAGCAAGTTCATTTTCAAAATCAAAAATAACATCATCATATTTTTTCTTACATATTTTTTCTACATCTTTGTTTATAAAGCCTCTTTTAGTCATGTCTATTTTCCTCCTTTAAAATTATTTAATGGCCACAAAATTAATTTACTGTATTATATCACAGAGAAAATAATATGTCAACTATTTATATAAAAACATTTGATATTTGTATAAATATGATTTATAAATAAAAAAGGATAGTAAGTTATAACACCTACCATCCTTTTTTACTATATGAGATATTATTCTTTAATTATCAAAGAAATATCTAATTTGTTTTGGGTCAATAATTTCTTCGCCCATAGCATTAATATACATACATTTATCATTAAGTTTGACAACAGCAAATCCATTTTCAAATTTACCAACATAATCATATTTAATTTCAGTTATTTCATTACCAAAAACATCGATAAATCCCCATTTGTTATTAATGCATACCGGTGCAAACCCTTCTGTAAAGGAGTAAACCATGTCATATTTAAACGCAATTATTTCTTTGCCAAAAGTATTAATAAAACCCCATTTGCCATTAAGTTTGACTGCAGCCAAACCATTCGTAAAATCATATGCATCATCATATTTTATTTCAATTACTTCTTTACCAAAAGTATTAATAAAACCCCATTTGTTATTAATGCATACCATAGCAAAACCATTTAGAAATTCAAAAACCTCATCATATTTAATTTCAGTTATTTCTTTGCCTGTAGTATCAATAAATCCCCATTTGTTGCCAATATATACTTTTGCAAAACCATTTACAAAGTTCTCAGCATAATCATATTTAATTTCAGTTATCTCTTTGCCTGTAGTATCAATAAATCCATATTTATTGCCAAGCTCTACTATAGCAAAACCGTTGTAAAAAGTACCAATAAAGTCATATTTTTCCTTACACATTTTTTCTACATTTTGGTTTATAAAGTCACTTATAGTCATGCTAAAAATCCTCCTTAAAATTATTTAATGGTTAAAGAATTAATTTACCATATTATATCACAGAAAAATTCATATGTCAACTATTTATGTAAAATATTTGACGCTTTTATGATTAATTTATGATAATGTCTTAAGTAATAACTTTTAAAAATGTCCCAAAAAGGAAATAATAAGTCACAGAGGT
>CANRQA010000047.1 GCA_947632635.1 uncultured Clostridia bacterium
GAGGGAAATAATGGTGGAGTAATGGCTTGGATAGTAGATGATGGAGAGGATGGTTATGAATTAACGATAGGTGGAAACACAAAAGTAGTTGCAAATAGAGATTCATCATATATGTTATACAAATTTATAGCAATAAGAGAGATAGATATAAGTGCATTGAATACAAGTAAAGTAACAAATATGGGAGGTATGTTTCAAGGATGTAGTAGTTTAGAAAACATAGATGTAAGTAATTTTGATACAAGTAAAGTAACGAGTATGTATCGTATGTTTCAGGAGTGTAATAGTTTAACAAGTCTGAATGTAAGTAATTTTGATACAAGTAATGTGAAAAATATGAGTTATATGTTTTATGGATGTCGTGGCTTAACAAGTTTAGATGTAAGTGGTTTTAACACAAGTAAAGTAACAAATATGGTTAGTATGTTTAGTGAATGTGGCAGTTTAACAAGTATAGATGTAAGTCATTTTGATACAAGTAATGTAACAAGTATGGGGGGCATGTTTTATGGATGTAGTCGTTTGGCAAGTTTGAATTTAGGTAGTCATTTTGATACAAGTAATGTGAAAAATATGAGTTATATGTTTTCTGGATGTCGTGGTTTAATAAGTTTAGATTTAAGTGGTTTTAACACAAGTAAAGTAACAAATATGGTTGGCATGTTTAGTGAATGTGGCAGTTTAACAAGTATAGATGTAAGTCATTTTGATACAAGTAATGTAACAAATATAGGCCGTATGTTCTATGGATGTGGGCGTTTAGTAACTATAGATGTAAGTCATTTTGATACAAGTAATGTAACAAGTATAGGTCGTATGTTTTCTGGATGTAAGTGTTTAGTAAGTATAGATGTAAGTCATTTTATTACAAGTAATGTGACAAGTATGAGCGAAATGTTTTATGGATGTCGTGGTTTAATAAGTTTAGATTTAAGTGGTTTTAATACGAGTCAAGTAACAAATATGGCTGGTATGTTTTCTTATTGTAATAACTTAATAAATGTAGATTTAAGTAGTTTTGATACGTATAGTGTAACAGATATGAGTAATATGTTTTATGCATGTAGTAGTTTAGTAAGTATAGATGTAAGTCATTTTAATACAAGTAATGTGATAAATATGAGTGAAATGTTTAATGAATGTTCTAGTTTAACAAGTCTAAATTTAAATGGATTTAACACAAGTCAAGTAGAAAATATGTATCAAATGTTTTGTGGATGTGAGTCTTTAATAAATTTAGATATAAGTAATTTTGACATAAGCAAAGCTATAGATATGAGCGGTATGTTTTGGGGATGTAGAAGGATTAAGACAAATATAACAATTAAAAATGTAGGTGTGGCATATAGTGGTATTTTCCATGAAGCTGCAGAAACAGAAGGGGCTGGAATAACAGTAAATTATATAGAAGAAACATCGGAGCTTGTAGATAATATGATAAAAACAAAATCTGTTGGTTCAAATGTAGTAAAAGGAGAAAAAATAGAATAATGATAAATATTTTTTAAATGGGTCTAATCTTGATATTAGACCCATTCAGAAGAGTAAATAGTTAGACATAAATCTAATTCTTGTTTAATGAACTTGATATAATAGACATGAGAAAATAGCATCTATTATTTATTCTTTTTTGAAAATTAAAGCATCATGTAACTTTCTCATAAATATTTCTGATTTATCTTTATCAACTATAATAGACACAGCAAGTTCACTAAATGAAATCATATAAATTGTAATATTTTCTTCATAAGCAATATCAAATATTTTAATAATTGCCTCTTTATTTGACATTACCATATCTCCAATAATTGAAATTTTAGATATATCATCCTTTTTCGTGATGAATTTTATTTCATAATCTTCATAGTTTTCAATTGAATGCTCGCCATTCATATTTTTTTTCATGAGTTCTTTAACAATACTACCAGCTTTTTTATTTTGAGAGTTTTTCACATGTATAGGAATATTATTTTTTTTTCCAAGATTTACAGAGCGGTTATGGAGTACTTTAGCGCCGGCTGAAGCTGCCTCTAACATTTCTTCATAAGAAACCTCTTTAAGTAACTTTGCATGAGAAATAATACGAGGATCAGCAGAAAAAATTCCATCTATATCACTATATATTTCACATCTATTTGCTTTAAGAGCCGATGCAATTGCAACAGCGCTTAAGTCACTGCCACCACGACCAAGTGTAGTAATATTTCCGAAATCTGTCGACAGCCTGAAATCCAGCTACAACCACAATTTTGCCGTCATTTAAATATTTCATTATATTTGATACGTATATTGTTTTTATAGTAGCATTACCATATGTAGAATCAGAAAGAATACCTGCTTGTTCTCCAGTTAGTCCAACTGTATCATATCCTTTTTCATTTAACATTAATGAAAGAAATGCAACTGTTTGAATTTCTCCAGTAGTAAGTAGTAAGTCTAGTTCCCTTTTTGCAGGAGACTTAGAATATTCGTTGGCTTTTCTTAATAAATTATCTGTTGTATTGCCTTGTGCTGAAACAACGACAACGACTTTTATATTTTTATTCACATATGATATAATTTTATCACAAATTTTTTCTAATTTTTCTTTATTTGCAACTGAGCTGCCACCATATTTTTGAACAACTATGCTCATGTTTAATCACCCCACCTACAATATACTATGCTTAAATTTCTATGAATGTGTTAAATTTAGAGAGTAATGGGAAAGTCAATATAGTTATTTTGAACTATCAAATTTAGATGAGGAATCGAAACTATTACGTTAAATAGTAAATTATGACAAGTATTTATTATAAATATTACAGTTTTATGACAATCTATTATATTCTCATAATTATTTTAAAGAATTTATTGCAAATTAATTTAAAGTATGATATTATGATGAAAAAAGGGGTTAATGTAATAGTTATTTTTTAAAATGATTATATGTTATAGCCCAAAAAAGTAAATGGATATTTTAGGCATATAAATAATAAAAAGTATGTGTATATAAGCTTAATAAATATTATATAAATATTATATGAGGAGATGGGAATATGAGTTTAAAGGAAACAGATATAGAAATATATAATTGCATAAAAAATGAAGAAAAAAGGCAACGTGATAATATTGAACTTATTGCATCAGAAAATTTTGTAAGTGATGCAGTGCTTGAAGCAGTGGGATCAGTACTTACAAATAAATATGCAGAAGGTTATTCATCAAAAAGATATTACGGAGGATGTGTAAATATAGATGAAATAGAAACACTTGCAATAAATAGAGCAAAAGAACTATTTCATGCAGAGCATGCTAATGTTCAACCACATAGTGGAAGTCAAGCAAATATGGCAGTGTATATGTCAGTACTTACACCAGGAGATATTATTTTAGGAATGAGTCTTGCAAATGGTGGACATTTAACTCATGGTAGTCCTGTTAATTTTTCAGGAAAATTATTTAACTTTGTATCATATGGTACAGATGACAATGGATATATAAACTATGATGAAGTACAAAAAATAGCAAATGAGTGCAAACCAAAAATGATAGTGGCTGGTGCAAGTGCATATCCAAGAAAGATAGATTTTGCAAAATTTAGAGAAATTGCTGATAGTGTAGGGGCTTATCTTATGGTAGATATGGCACATATTGCAGGTTTAGTATGCACAGGAAATCATATGTCACCAGTAGAATATGCAGATTTTGTAACCTCAACAACTCATAAAACATTAAGAGGACCACGTGGTGGACTTATACTTTGCAAAGAAAAATATGCAAAAGCTATAGATAAAACAATTTTTCCAGGAATTCAAGGTGGACCATTAGAGCATGTAATAGCAGGTAAAGCTGTATGTTTTAAAGAGGCAATGAAACCTGAATTTAAAGAATATATAGATCAAGTAGTTTTAAATACTAGAACACTTGCAGATGAACTATTAAAAAGAGGCTTTAAATTGGTATCAGGAGGAACAGACAATCACTTAATGTTAATAGACTTAACATCAAAAAATATGACTGGTAAAGAGGCAGAAGAATTACTAGAAAAAGTTAATATAACAGTAAATAAAAATGCTATTCCAAATGATCCAAATAAACCAACTATAACAAGTGGTATACGTGTTGGAACAGCTGCTTGTACTACAAAAGGTTTAAAAGAAAATGATATGATAAAACTTGCAGAGGCCTTTGATTTAGTATTATCAAAAAATATAAAAAATATGACGGACGAAGAATATGAAAAAGATATAAATAATGCAAGAAATATTGTAAATGAATTAGTTTCAAAATATATTTAATTATTTTTTTAGAGGTGATATTAATGCAAGGAATAAAAGTTGACTTTAGTAATGTAAAAAAATTTGTAAGTGATGAAGAATTAAGTTTAGTAACAAATGATATTATGCGTGCTCATAGTATGCTTGAAAATAAAAGTGGAGCAGGTAGAAATATGTTAGGCTGGCTTGATCTTCCCTCAAATAGAGATGAGGCAGAGCTTGAAAGGATAAAAACTTGTGCAGATAGAATAAGAAAACAATGTGATGTATTTATAATAGTTGGAATAGGTGGCTCATATCTTGGTGCAAAAGCGGTAATAGATCTATTTACTGATACATTTAGTAATATGTTACCGTTAAGTAAAAGAAAAGCTCCTGAGATTATATTTGCTGGAAATAATTTAAGTGGTAAATATTTAAGAAATTTAATTGAGTATATAGAAGATAAAGAAGTAGCAATAAATGTAATTTCAAAATCAGGTAAAACTTTAGAGCCTGCAATAGCATTTAGAACTTTAAGAACTTTACTAGAACAAAAATATGGTATTAGAGGAGCAGCCGAAAGAATTTATGTTACAACAGATAGTTCAACAGGACTTTTATTAAATATTGCAAAAAAACAAGAATATGAAACTTTTGTAATACCAGATAATGTTGGAGGCAGATATTCTGTACTTACACCTGTTGGTTTGCTACCAATGGCTGTTGCTGGAATTAACTTTGAGGATATTTTAGATGGCGCACAATTTGCTTCACACGTATATAATGATACAAATTTAGAATATAACGACTGCTATAAATATGCAGCATATAGGAATATATTGTATATGAAAGGTAAAGATATAGAACTTCTAGGAAGTTATGAACCATCATTTAAGTATTTTATAGAATGGTTTAAACAGTTATTTGGTGAAAGCGAAGGAAAAAATGGAAAGGGAATTTTCCCTGCTGGAGTTAACTATACAACTGATTTACATTCTATGGGACAATTAATACAAGAGGGAAAACGAAATCTATTTGAAACAATAATTAATATAGAACTAGATAGAAGTTTTATAGAACTTCCAAGTATGGAAGATAATTTAGATGAATTAAATTACCTTGCAGGGAAAGATATTGATTATATAAATAAACAAGCCTTTTTAGGTACAGTAAATGCTCATGTAGAGGGCGGAGTACCAAATATTATAATAAATATTGATGATTTAAATGAATATAACATTGGGCAGTTAATATTCTTCTTTGAAAAGGCTTGTGCTATAAGTGGATATATTTTAGGAGTTAATCCATTTGACCAACCTGGAGTAGAGGCTTATAAAAAGAATATGATGAGCTTACTTACAATTGATAAAGAATAAAAATGAAAGAAAAAGTAAAAGGTTAATTATATGTTTAATAGTAACTTTTTACTTTTTTTAAAAGGAAATTTGATATGAAACTAAACGCAAATGAATTAAAATTAATAGCATTAATTACAATGATTGTAGATCATATAGGAGTATATTTTGCTCCTATTATGTCTTATGATATATATTCAGCTTGTAGAATTATTGGAAGAATTGCCATGCCTATATTTGTATATTTTATCGTTCAAGGTTTTTTTAAGACAAGCAATTTAAAAAAATATATTTTTAGAATATTTTTACTTGCTGTAATAGCTGATATATTGTTAAAAATAGTATATAATATCTATCCAAGAGAAGATTTGATATATTTAATTAATACGTATAATATAGTATTTAATTTTTTCATTATACTTGTTATATTAAGAATGCTTGATAAAAAGTTAATAATTAATAATAGTAATAATTCAAAATTGGTTATAGAAATAATTGATAAAGTTATAAGAGTAGTAGTAATTTTTGCTAGCGTAATACTATATTTTTGTATAAAAATTGATTATGACATAAATTTATTAGGAATGGCTATTTGTATTTATATCTTTGAAAAGATACTAAGTATGAAAGAATATAATAATAATTCAAAAAATTTAATTAAAATAATTATGTGCTTAACATTATATACTTTTTGTATTATTAAAAAATCTAATTATTGTATTTTTACAATTTTTTCTATTCCTCTTATACTGTTATATAACGGGAAACGTGGGAAAAATACGAAATTTAATAAATATATATTTTACGTTGTATTTGCACTTCAAAGTGTAGTTTTATATATCATTTCTAGCATTTTTATTAAATAAAAAAGTAGATTAAAGATATAATTAGATATGGTTTAGTAAGTAAATAATAAAAATTGTTTACATAAGCTATTTACAAATTCAAATTACTGTGATATAATATTCGTATCATAGTAATTTTTTTGTGTTTATGAACATAAGAATAATAATATAAAGTCCAAAGGAGGAAATATTTTTTATGGAGAACTATAGTGAGAATAATATAGTCGAAATTGGAGGAACAGTAGCATCAGAATTTGAATTTAGTCATGAACTTTTTGAAGAAAAATTTTATAAATTCTATGTTGAAACAAGAAGACTTAGTAATTATTCAGATAAATTACCAATAATTGTATCAGAAAGATTATTAGATATAGGTGAGTTGAAAATAGGAGATATAGTGTATATCTCAGGTCAATTTAGATCATATAATCAACCTGTTGACGGAAAAAGTAAATTAGTACTTTCAATTTTTGCCAAAAATATTGAAAAACGTGATGATGAAAGTCTTTTAACACTTAATGATGCTACATTTATTGGATATATATGTAAAGAGCCAATATATAGAAAAACACCACTTGGTCGTGAAATTGCAGATGCCCTTGTTGCTGTAAATAGAACATACAAAAAATCTGATTATATACCATGTATTTTATGGGGAAGAAATGCTAAGTTTTGCGAGAAAGTTGATGTTGGTACTATGGTAAAGTTAAACGGTAGAATTCAGTCAAGAACTTATGAAAAAAAGCAAGAAGACGGAACAGTTACAAGAAAAGTAGCTTATGAAGTATCAATTGCAAAACTTTCAATAGATAGAAAAGAAAATAATGAAATTAATGAAAATTAAATATATTAAGTAGTACTAAAAAGGTGCTACTTTTTTTCTATTATGTTTAACGGATCAATTCTTGTACCATTTTTATCATAAATTGTTAAATGAAGATGTGGACCTGTAGTATTACCATTTAATCTGCCATCTTCTAAATATTTTGGACCTACATAACCAATTGTATCCCCTTTTAAAACACTATCTCCTAAGTTTATCGTATAATTTTTACTCATGTGTCCATATAGCGATTTTAAACCGTTATCATGAAGAATAATAACGCTATTACCATAACCATTTAAAAATCCAACATGAATAACAACGCCGTTATTAATTGCATAAATTTCACTTCCTTGAGGGGCTAAAAAGTCTGTTCCGTCATGATAGTTTGCTTTACCAAATAATTCTCTATACCCAAAATACGAGGATATATCTGTATATTTGGTTGGATATATAAAAGAAGTAGAGGTTATATTATTTTTGTTAATTGAAAAAATTAAGGAGATAATTACAGAAAAAATTATATATGAAATATAGAATTTTTTAAACATTGATAAAAACACCATATATATTATATAAAAAAATATTGTATATTTCAAGAAAATTCGATAGACATAAAACGACAAATATATTTAAGAATTAGTATTATTAACAAAAGTTTAGTATAATTCATAAAATAATAAAAAGCTATTGCTTTTTAAAAGGAGGCGTTTTTAATGAATAACTGTGGAGATTTTATGCAAAATAACAATTGTTGTAAGCCATGCTGCCCACCAGTAATTTGTATTACTGGTCCACAAGGACCGCAAGGAAAAAGGGGGCCTCAAGGACCAATAGGTCCACAAGGAAATCCGGGTTGTATTGGACCGACAGGCCCAACAGGACCGCAAGGAGTTCAGGGTCTGCAAGGTTTGCAAGGTGTTCAAGGCTCAGTAGGACCAACAGGTAAACCACGGACCAACAGGTCCAACTGGTGCGACAGGACCAGCTGGTGCAATAGGTCCAATAGGCTTACAAGGCCCACAAGGTGATATTGGTCCACAAGGTATAGAAGGCCCACAAGGGGTACAAGGTCCACAAGGTGAGCGTGGAGAACAAGGAATTCAAGGTCCACAAGGAGAACCTGGTCCACAAGGTATACAAGGACCAGCAGGAGTAGCAGGACCACAGGGAGAAATTGGACCACAAGGTGAACGTGGTGAACAAGGAGAAAAAGGCGAACAAGGAGAAAAAGGTGATGTTGGACCACAGGGAGAGCCAGGACCAGCAGGTACTAGTGTAACTATTTTAGGCTCATATGACACAGATAGTGATTTAGAAATAAATCATCCAACTGGTTCACCGGGTGACTCATATTTAGTAGACTCTGATTTATACGTTTGGGCAGATGAGGAAAATGCTTGGAAAAATGTAGGAAAAATTAGAGGACCACAAGGAGTACAGGGACTTGACGGACCACCAGGAGAAATTGGCCCACAAGGACCAAAAGGAGACACCGGACCACAAGGAGAGCGAGGTTTACAAGGTATACAAGGTCCACAAGGTGAGCGTGGCCCACAAGGAGAAATTGGTCCACAGGGAATACAAGGACCTAAAGGAGATCAAGGAATTCAGGGAGAGCCTGGCATACAAGGAGAAAGAGGAGAGCAAGGAGAAAGAGGAATTCAAGGTTTGCAAGGTCCACAAGGCCCACAAGGGCCAATGGGTCCGCAAGGTGATACAGGACCTAGAGGACCAAAAGGCGATACAGGTCCACAAGAAATAGGAGTAGCATCAATTGTAACATTTGCACCAATGACAGGAGATAATCAATATACTATTGTCCCCTCTGAAAGAATCCCACTTGAAAGAGTAAGTATGGATAACACTAGTTTATGTGTACTTGATTCAAATTTAAGAACAATTAGATTTACAAAAGCAGGTATTTTTAAAATACAATTTTTTATACATACATATAATGACAAAAATGATGATAGCTTTGATGAAAATAGTGACTTTTCATCAGTTATATTTAGAAAGATTATGGACGGTAGCGTTTATGCAGGTGGCAGTGTATGGAATTTTAAAGAGCCGTCAGTACCAATATTTGGTCAGGGTATGTTTATAGTTGTAAATGAAAATGTAGAAGAGTTTGAGTTTGTAAATATTGGTAAAAAGAATATAATTTTAAAGACACCGTCAATTGATAACTTGACTACTGAGTCATATTATGCAAATCCTGTTGTATCTATTCTTATTGAATATTTAGGCTAAATAAAAAAACTTCCCAGAAAATACTGAGAAGTTTTTTTACTTATACTGCAGAAAAAAATTTATTATATAAATAATTTTCATACCGTGAAAGTTCGCCATAGGCACACTCTAAAGAATATTCAAGATTTTCTTTTGTATAATCGTATTCATCTCCATCTGAAAAATCATGAGATATATCTATCATATGTTCTAATCTAGTAATATTTGCAAGATAGCTGTTATAGCTTTCATCGAAATTTCCTTTGTTTTTTTCTCTTTTTTTCAAATATTCATTATATGTTTCTTTTAAAGAATGTGGATACCGACTATTATAACCGTTACTTGTAACTTTTGCTATTATCTTTTTTACTAATTCATCAGGGATTACATTATTTATAATAGCATATTGTATAATTTTTATAACTTCAGGCTTTGTTATGCCTAGTTTTTTCCCAACCATTTTCATAGTAACATAATTTTTACTTTCACCATATTCTTTGCAGACATTCCGGATAAACTGATAATCAATGATAGCATTAGACATAACTTAAGCCTCCTTTTAAATCTAATTTGAGTTTTATATATCATCTAATTATATTTTATCACAAATTAGATAAGAAATCAACAAAATGACAGTAAAATATGACAAAAGTATACATAAAAATAATATTTCTAAACTATTGACTTTTATTATAAAATATTATATAATATATATGTTATGTTATAAGTTTTTGTGATAATGAATTTAGTAAATTATAGCAGTATAGCTATTTATATAAAATGTACGTGGTAAAAATTATGTTTAAAAGTGTAGATTGAAAAAAGAATATTAAAGTAAGGAGATTTGATTAAATGGAAAGAAAGAGAAATAATGTTAATAGTGTTAATAACTTTAACAAAAATAAAACAAAAGGTAGAAGAACTCGCCATATAGAAGATGATGTTGAGTTAAATAGTAAATTAACGGTTGATACAAAAGAAAAGTTAAAATCTAGGGGTGGCGTTAATGTTGAATTTGAAAATGTTGATACAACACCTATAGTAATGCAAAATAATAAACCAAGTATTTTTGCAAAGCCAAAATTAAAAATAATACCACTTGGTGGAATGAATGAGATCGGGAAAAATATTACAGTATTTGAATATGAAAATGAAATAATAGTAGTAGATTGCGGTTTAGCATTTCCAGAGGATGAAATGCTTGGTGTTGATTTAGTAATACCAGATATTACTTATTTAGAAAAAAATAAAGACAAGGTAAAGGCTTTAATTATAACACATGGTCATGAGGATCATATAGGAGCTATACCATATTTTTTAAAGAAAATTAATGTTCCAGTATATGGAACAAAGTTAACTTTAGGGTTAATAAAAAATAAACTTATTGAACATAATTTAGATAAAACAGCAAAATTAAGATGTGTAAAACCACGTGACACGGTAAAATTTAATAAATTTAAAGTTGAGTTTATAAAAATGACACACTCAATTGCAGATTCAGTAGCTGTTGCTATAACTACTCCCGTTGGAGTTATATTCCATACAGGAGACTTTAAAATTGATTATACTCCAATAGATGGAGAAATGATGGATTTTCAAAGAATTGCTGAATTAGGATTACAAGGAATAACATTACTTATGTCTGATAGTACCAATGTACAAAGACCAGGTTATACAATGTCTGAAAGTAATGTTGGTAAGGAATTTGATAAAATATTTACAAATTGTACAAAACGTATTATTGTAGCTACTTTTGCGTCTAATATACACAGAATGCAACAAATTGTAAATTCTGCTGTAAAATGCAAGAGAAAAGTTGCAGTTGTAGGACGTAGTATGTTAAATGTGATGACTGTATCACAAGAGCTTGGATATATTAATATGCCAGAGGGTACATTAATAGATATTGACAAGATAGGTAATTATAACCCTGAACAACTTGTAATTATAACAACAGGTTCACAAGGTGAGCCAATGGCGGCTCTTAGTCGTATGTCAGTTGGTGAGCATAAAAAAGTGCAAATTACACCTGATGATTTAGTTATATTTTCATCTTCACCTATACCTGGAAATGAAAAATCTGTTGGTAAGGTAATAGACGAATTAGAAAAGTTAGGTGCAGAAATAATATATAACCAACTTGCTGATGTGCACGTATCTGGCCATGCTTGTCAAGAAGAATTAAAACTTATGCTAAGTTTAACAAAGCCTAAATATTTTATGCCAGTACATGGTGAATATAGATTTCTAAAACAACATGGGGAAATAGCTGTAAGTCTTGGAACTCCTAAAGAAAATGTGTTTATTATGGAAAATGGTAGAACACTTGAAATTGGAAAAGATGACGCTAAAATAACTACGCAAGTTCCATCAGGCATGGTACTTGTAGACGGCCTAGGTGTTGGAGATGTTGGAAATATTGTACTTCGTGATAGACAACTTTTATCTGAAAATGGTATGATTATTATTGTTGTAAGTTTAGATAGAAAAACTTCTAAAGTAGTATCAGGTCCAGATATTGTTACACGTGGCTTTGTATATGTAAGAGAAAGCGAAGATTTAATGGAAGAAATAAAAGAAATTGCAAAAAAAGAATTAGAAAACTGCGATAGAGAAAATATACGTGAATGGTCTAATATAAAAGCGGCATTAAGAGAGGCTTTAATTCATTATATATATTCTAAAACAAAAAGACAACCAATGATATTACCAATACTTATGGATGTGGATATGGATAGATACCAAAAAGAGTAAT